>JAUPTV010000047.1 GCA_030917925.1 Pseudomonadota bacterium | reverse complement strand
TTAATCAAACTATATTTTTTTTATATAAAGGTGCGCTGATTCATGATAGCCGAAGTCACTTTGGACTATCCCATTCGATGGCCTTGGCAACGACAAACCATGACCGGTTTTCCGTTAGAACCGGGGAAGAACTGCGTATTCGACTAAGAATCTCAAACACTGGGTTTGCCCACTGGCTCAATGAAAATATTCATCAGATTGGCGTAGTCTTGATAGGAACCCATTTGTATAATGAAGCCCATCAATTGCTGAATCTGGATTTTTCCAGACATGTTATCAAAAATCCTATAGCACCTAGTGAAACGTTTGAACAGGATATTTATTTAAGATTTGATGATGTCGGTCAATTTCACGTTTCAGTGGATCTGGTGTCAGAAATGATTTGCTGGTTTGAAAACACTGGATCGAAACCACTGCATCTGCAAATTGATGTGCATCCATAACGATGCTTCCAGAAAATCAAGCCAGGATCGCCATGCTAGACACGACTCCCCCGGAAATTGATGTAGAACAGCTCATGCGCCAGATTCACGAGGACGCCGAGCGTGATCGACGGGGCTTGCCAGTCAACCGCACAGCCGCCATCTCAATGGCTCGCCGGGCAGCGGCGTTTCATCTGCCCCGCCTGCCAGAAGCTCAGGATGCATTGCCGCGTCAGGATCGCTATACCCTGGGCGAGTTGCTGGACCGGTATGATGACGATTTCCTGCGCACCGCTTATCAGGCGATTCTGGACCGGCGGCCGGACGCTAACGGCGTCGACACCTACCTGGGGGGACTGCGCGCTGGCCGGCTGTCCAAAATTGATATCCTGGGCCGGCTGCGGTTTTCCCCGGAGGGTCGCGACCGAAAGACTGTAGTGCGGGGTCTGCTACCGGTCTGGCTGGTGCATACCGCTTACCGGATTCCCGTGCTGGGTGATGTACTGGCCTGGGGCATGGCGCTGCTTCGGTTACCCCGACTGGTCCGCCAGTGGAGCCATTTTGAAAACTCCGTCATGTTCCAGCAGGGTCAGCAAAACACGCAGATCAATGCCGTACTCACCCAACTGGAAACCGAGTTGCGCCAAACCCGCCAGCGACTGGCGGCCTGCGAGGCGCAACTGGCGGTGCTGCCCCCCAACCCTCCCCCATCAGAGGAGAGGGCGTCGATCGCTGGAGATGAGCGGTGAGCGCCGGTTCGATTGGAGTGGTCATTCCCTGGTTCGGGCGCGATCTCAAGGGCGGTGCCGAGCAACTGGCCTGGCAAATCGGGACCCGTCTGGCCGCCCGTGGCCACCCAGTCGAAGTTTTTACGACCTGCTGCCGGTCCTTTTTCGACAACTGGGCGGAAAATCACCTCCCAGTCGGCGCGACCCACGAAGCGGGCCTGATCATCCACCGCTTTCCCGTGGGGCCGCGCTGCGATCTTTCCGCTTTTGCGCGCCTGAATGCCGAATTACTCGCGCTGCCCGGCACACGCCTGCTACCGGGCGTTTCGCCGGTTGCCCCCGAACAGGCCGCCGTCTGGACTCATCAGAACATCAATTCCCCAGCGCTGGAAACCGCCCTCGCCCAGCGGACAGATATCCAAGCCTTTATTTTCCTGCCTTATCTGTACGGCATGATCCTGCGCGGGTTACCGCTGGTCGCTGAGCGGGCCTGGCTCCAGCCCTGCCTGCATGACGAGGCGTATGCCTATCTCCCTGACGTATCCAGGCTGTTCTACCAGGCGCGGGGCATGCTGTTTAACTCAGCCGGTGAAATGCAGCTTGCCGCCCAACTCTACGGCCCGATGGTATGGAGCAAAGGCGCAGTCGTCGGTAGCGGCATCGAACTGGAGAGTCTGGTCGTCGACCATCGCATCAACCTGCCGCTGGCGCTCGCGGAACGCCGCTTCGTCCTCTGTCTGGGACGGCGCGATGTCGGCAAGGGCGTCAATCGGCTGGTCGCCGCGTTTCAGGCCTTCCGCCAGGCACATCCCGCCTCTGAACTACACCTGGCGCTGGCTGGCCCCGGTGAAGGAACCTATGACGACCGGGCACAGGGCGTCATCGACCTCGGTCTGGTAAGCGAGGCGGAAAAAGCGGCGCTGATTCAAGGTTGTCTGGCGCTCTGCCAGCCGAGCGCCAACGAAAGTTTCTCCCGGGTACTGTTCGAAGCCTGGACCTGCAGCAAGCCGGTCATCGTCCATCGTGACTGCCTGGCAACAGCGATGGCCGTGCACGCCTCTCAAGGTGGTTGGATGGCCGGGACTGAGGCGGAATGGGCAGCGCGCCTCGCCGATCTCGACACCGCTGACCCGTCGATGCTTGACGCTATGGGTGCGTCGGGCCGCGACTACGCCCAGGACATGGCCGACTGGGAGCGGGTGATGGCGCGCTATGAGCGCTTGCTGGAACTGCCTCCCCTTCCACAATCGGCAAAATCTGCAGACTCCCAACCGGCGATTCATCAACTGCTGCCCAATCTGTCCTACGGCGACGCCATTTCCAATGAAGCCCTGCGCATTCGCGACGGTTTGCGCGAAGCGGGCTATCGTTCGGAGATCTGGGTGCGCTTCATTGATCCCCGGGTGAGCGACCAGTGCCGACGCTATACGCCTGACGCCATTGCGCCTACGGATGGCCTCCTCTATCACCATTCCATTGGCAGCGAAATCACTCCGGTCGCAGTGGCGCATATTGGCCCCAAATGTTTGATTTACCACAATATCACTCCGGCGGAGTTTTTTACCGCCTATCGCCCGGAATTCGCAACGTTGCTGCGGGAGGGTCGTGAAGCCTTGTGGACGCTGGCGCACTCCTTTCCGCATTCTGTCGGCGATTCCGCTTACAACGCTGAGGAATTGGCGCTGTATGGCTTTGCTGATCCGGGTGTATTACCGCTGGCTATCGATCCGGGACAATGGCAGACACCGCCGGATGAGACCTTGATGCAGCAGTTGCAGGATGGTCAGCGGAATCTGTTATTTGTCGGTCGTTACGCCCCGAATAAATGCCAGCATCACTTGATTGAAGCCTTCGCCCATTACCTGAACCTGGACGATCAG
>JAUPTV010000046.1 GCA_030917925.1 Pseudomonadota bacterium | reverse complement strand
GACTTGCTGATAGACCGCCAGGGTGATGCTGGACTTACCATTAAAGCGGCTGGAAATCGAATAGCTTTGCATCCCCAGCGTCACATAACCGACATCTTTCAACCGGACCACACCGGCACCGGTGGCGCTGGAGCGCAGGATGATGTTCTCGAATTCTTCCGGAGTGGTTAACCGGCCCTGAGTGACCACCGGGAAATTCAATTCCACGGGGTTATCGGTCGGTGCCTGACCGATCTGGCCGATAGCGAACTGCTGATTTTGTCCCTGAATGGCGGTAGTGACATCGCTGGTCGTCAAGCCGAGAGCGCTCAGCCGGTCGGGTTTCAGCCAGACGCGCATGGCGTAATCGGGGGTGCCCAGAATGGCGGATTGATTAGCGCCCGGAATGCGTTGCAAGGCATTCAGGACATAGAGATTGGCGTAATTGCCGACGGTGACATCATCCAGACTGCCATCGGGCGAATATAGCGCGATGACCATGAGGAATGATGAGGAGCGTTTTTGGACCGAAATCCCCTGACTGGTCACCGACGACGGCAGCGACGCACTCGCCAGCGTCACCTGGTTTTGCACATTGACCTGTGCGATATCCGGATCAACCCCGTTTTCAAAGAACACGCTCAAGGTCATGTTGCCGGTCGAGGAACTGGTGGAATACATGTAAATCAGGTCGTCCACCGAGTTGACCTTGTTCTCAATCACCGATGCGACTGTCTGCGACACCACATCCGCACTGGCGCCGGGATAGCTGGCGGATACAGTGACTTGCGGCGGGCTAATATCGGGATACTGAGCGATGGGCAGAGCAGTAATCGCGGTCAATCCTGCCAGCATGATCAGAATAGAGAGCACCCAGGCAAAGACCGGCCGCCTGATAAAAAAATGGGAAATCATACGCAGCCTCCTAGGGCTTGGTCGGTGCTGGCTGAATTTGCACCGGTGCGCCGGGTTGCAACCGCACAGCGCCATCTACTACGACCTTGTCGCCACTGGCCAGACCGGAGTTGACAATCCACTGATCGCCATACCAGTCGCCGACTTCAATCGGCTTGGTCTGCGCCGCATTGTCCGGGCCAACGACGTAAACAAATTTACCTTTCGGCCCCTGCATGACCGCCCGCTGCGGCACCATGATCGCATTGGGACGGAATACGCCCTGGAGTTGGACGCGCACGAATTGACCGGGCCGCAGTTGACTGTCCGGGTTGGGGACTTCGGCGCGGATGTTGTAAGTGCCGGTTTCAGCGTTCACGACCGGGTCCATGAAAATCAGGCGGCCCTTCTGGGGATATTTGGTGCCATCCGCCAGCACCAGTTGCATGCCCCATTGGTCCTCTGAGGCCCGCTTGAGCTGTCCACTGTCCAGTTGACTGCGAAATTTCAGCATTTCGTTTTCGCCCACGCCGAAATTCACCCACATCGGGTCAAGCTGCACGAGGGTCGTCAACAAACTGTTGCTGCCGGGAGTGATCAAACTGCCTTCGCGGAAGTTCGAGCTGCCCGACAAACCATTGAGGGGCGATTTGATCGTGGTGTACCCCAGATTTAATTGCGCCGTCTCGACGGCGGCCTGGGCCGCCTGTACCTGCGCTTGGGCGCTGAGCTGGTTGGACACGGCGTTGTCCAAATCCTGCTGACTGAGCGCGTTCTGTTTGGCGAGCGGGCGCACCCGTTTGAGCGTCAGTTCGGCGTTAGTCAGCAACGCCTGCTGTTGGGCCAGAGTGGCCTTGGCGCTGGCTAGAGCCGCTTTGAACTGATTAGGATCGAGTTGGAACAGCAATTGCCCGCTCTTGACCAGGCTCCCTTCGGTATAGGCGATCTTGTCCAGATAGCCTTCAACCCTGGCACGGATTTCCACTTGACGGGAACTGGCTGTTTTTCCAGTGAATTCATTGATTTCAGGGGTATCCTGCGGTTTAACTTCAACAATCGTGACCGATGTAGGGGGACGCGCCTGACCGGCGGGTTGTTGTGCAAACGCCGTGGGAGCCAGGCTACTGATCGCCAGGATCAGCACCGGCAGGCCGCGAGGTGGAAACCATGATGCTTGTCGTTGATGCACGTTCTTCAGCTCCTGATAAATGATGGTTGTAAAAGCGAACAGCAAACCCGCTGTGCAAGCCTCGCTTGAATGGTTAAGGATACGCCATCCTGAGGGAATTTCGGAGTTAGGACTTTTTAATAAGCTAACCCATAGTATCACCTATACTGACCCTCCATGATCAGGCGGCGCGGCGCGACATCCAGCCGGCGGCGCGGTCTGGTCATTCAATGCAGCATTAAACATCTGGAGCCGCCATGGCCATTTCCTCGCACACCCTAGCCGACCGCCTTCATCAGATTACCCTGAGTGGATTATTAACCTGGGCCGAATTTCAGGCATTCCAGACCCAGGCCGAAACCGGAAATATTTTTGCTTCCGGCAAAATCCGGGTTTTGATCCTGCTGGAAAATTTCACCGGATGGGAACCCGGCGAGCAGTGGAGCGACGTGAGCTTTTTCTTCAAGCATGATCAGGACATCGAAAAAATCGCGGTGGTGAGTGAATCCCGCTGGCGAGATGAGATGTCCGTTTTTTTATTTGCGGATTACCGGCAAGCGGAAGCCCGCTTTTTTACCGAGTCCGAGCGGGAAGCGGCCCACGCCTGGTTGAGCGAAGGGCGTTGAATGCACCAGATTTTCGCCCGGTAATTACTCAATCACCCTGTTCCAGAGAACCATAGAATAGCGGCACTAAAGCCCGTCACCCCACCGGTATTGCCACAAAACGCCGATAGCGTCGGTGTCACTGCCCGTCCGGGTGACGACTCCGGTGTTGGCGTACAGCTTGATCGAGTGGTTCCGGTCGACCGGCAGCGCCACAGTAACGCCCGCCCGCGAATTCTGTTGCAGGTCATCGCCCTCGATGCCATCGAGAGTGGTGCGCCCACCCGTGAAATACGTTCCGTTGAACGCGACCCAGATCCCGTTGCGAAAACCGTAGATGACTCCGCCCTGCACGGAGTAGATCGGATCCTGCTTGCGCGTCTTGTTACCCAGGAATTCGTGATTGTCTGCAAAAATAGTAGCGCCGGTGGCGAGTTCCAGCGTCCAGGGACCCCAGGTTTTGGAAACTCCCAGTTCCGGCTTGATAAACCCACGGTTAGCACCGATGTTTATCAGCTTGTCGTCGTCGTACTGACCGGAGGGAATCGACCACTGCACGCTGGCGCCAACGATGAGGTCCTGCTGGTAGGACATAAAATCCTTGAGGGAAAGCGCCGGCGCTCCGTATAGATTCAGTGAGAACCGCAATCGCGTGTCACCAAAGCCGGAGACTTCGCGTTCCCGGGGTTGACCAGCAAAATCCGCTGTTCCCGAGATCCAGGCATAGGGCAGGATGATGTCGAACTTGCCAGACTGACCCCAGACCTCGAACGAGCGGGCATACGCCAGGACGGTCGAATGCGTTTGCAGGTTCGCATTCTCCAGCGGCAGCGACGGGTCCGTTACTAACCCGCCTTCACTATAGCCGTAGCCTGCAATCAGAAAATTCACGTCGAGAGGAATGTTTGAATAGGCGCGGGGTTCTATGTCCTGCGCCCAAACACTCACGGCGCTGACCGCGAGCGCTGCAATGAGCGATGCTGCTCTCACCCCGGCCTGGCGGACAAGCCGTATGCATTCACCAGCGCAGGTCATTACTTCGGCTTTCTCTTGCTGGCGGTGGATGTGGCTGTGGCGTCAGGGGTTTTAGCCACGGCCAGACCGGGGGGAGCCTTTTGCCACTGATAACCCTGCCGCGCCAACTGGTAGCCGTACTCAAACAGCGCCTTCATATACACGGTATCAAAATCTTCCTTGTGTTCCGCGTTAAAATCCGCGCCGATATACGCCAGGTTGTAGTCCAGACCGTCGTGTTGCGCGGTCAGGTAAATCCGGTACAAATCGCCCACCCCCTGTGTTTGAATCAGCGACGAAATAGCGCGTCCGGCGATGGTGAGGGTGTTGCGTTCCACATCCGCCCAATTTGGGTCCAGCCGGGCGTTGCGGATGATGTAAACGCTCCGTTCCCGTGGGGCGAGCTTCACGCCCTGCTGGCGAATGAGGTCAAACAGACGCGGCGGGTAAAGAAACACCTGGGCCTGAGTCCCGCCGTCCACATGCATTTCCTGATAGGGTTTGCCATTGACCTCCACGTCGATCATGACCGGGGGAAAGGCCCCGGGAATCGCCGCCGAGGCCAGCATGACCTTGCGGAACAGCGCCAGCGCCCGGGGATCGGCACTGGAGGCAATCGCGCCCATGTTCCAGATCACCGGACGGCGGGCATCCAGATTGCTGGTGCCGATCAACAGCAAGCGGCCCTTTTCCTGGTATTCCCTGGCGACCCGCGTCAGGAATTCAGCGTTGATATAGCGGGAAATCAGTTCCAGCAGGGGGGCATTATCAGCCATGCCATCATCGGTGAGCGCTG
>JAUPTV010000045.1 GCA_030917925.1 Pseudomonadota bacterium | reverse complement strand
GATCAACGGCCCCGCCAGCCGCTGTTGCGCATCTTCCGGCAGTTCCGCCCACTCCGGCAAAGTCTGCAACTGGTTCAGCGCCGTCGTGTAGGCGTCCACACACGCTTGCACCGCCGCGGCATGGCGCTGTTGATAGTCCTGATCCACCGCCCGGGTATGCTGATCAATCGCCGGCAACTCGCGGAAAAAGGTCTCTCGCGCCAGCAATTCACCTAACTGTTCGGCATGATCCCGCACTGCCGCGTCAAGCTCCGGTTCCTGATCCAGAATCGGCCAATACTGATCCAGCGCCAGGCGCGCCCGATCCAGATCATAGAGACGGGGTTCAATCAGCGCCTGGGTCAAATCCACACTGCGCTGCAGGGTATCCTTGAGTTCCTGATAAGCGCTGTTAAAGGTCAAAATCGCGTTTTCTTCCGAACCGGTGCGGATCAGGCGGATCTGATCCAGCGCCTCGCGCAACAGGTCAGCGCCGGGCAAGTTGCGCTGCGTCAACACCGTATGCAGGTTCTGCAACTCCTCGGCGCGTGGCTCCAGTTCGGTGCGGATGGCCGCCGCGACTTCCGCCTGGGTCAAATCCGCGATTTCCCGGCCAAACACGATGCGGAACGCCTCAGCCGCATCGATCAGATGGGTAAACTCCAAGTTGACTTGGCACTGGAACGTGGCCTGTTTGAACAGATTGTTATTGCTGAACGTATGACGGGCCTCCAGAGACACCGCCGCGTCAATCAACCGCCCCTGGCTGGTGGCCTTGATCTGCCCGGCCCGCAGCAGGGCGATGACCAGCAGGCGCACCGTATCGAACTCCCAGCCGAACGGTTCTTTGGCGAACTGCTCACTCAACCAGGCGCCACTGGCGACTTCGCCGTAACTGGTGCGGTTGGCGATCCGGTTGAGCACTTCGGCCAGTGGGTTGTGCTCGATGTTGAACACCACTTGCTGGCCCTGCTCGCGCACCAGTTGCAGCGTGGTAAACACCGCGCCCAGGCCGCGTAGATTGTCGCTGGTCATCAGCGCATCCAGGTCCTTGCTGGCCACGCGGGCGGCGGCTTCGTCAAAGCGATGAAACACCAGGGGCAGGGCCTGCGCCAAGACTTTATTGACGACGGCAGTGACGTCATGATCCGTCTCGTCGGGACTGCGATCATTGCCCCGGAAAAACAGCGTCCCTTTCAGCAAAGCCCGTTGTAGATGGCGCTGCAGTTCCTGCTGATAACGCTCCTGGCGCTTTTTCTCATCGCCGATCAGCACGGTTTGCTCGTGGGTTTTGGCCAGGCGCTCCTGGCGCGTCACCAACTCCTTGGAGCGGAACAGTTCGGTAGTGGCCTGATCAACCGCCTGATCCAGCGCCGCGACCCAAAATAGCGCCTGAGTTTCGGTCTGACTGCGCTGGCGCGCTTCAACGATGCGTTGTTGGTCATCGGGGCCGGGTTCGGTCAGGAACAGATGCACCGGCAAATCTTCGTTGAACACGCCCCGCCCATTCACGGACAAACCGGCCTTGAACAGCTTCACATCGCGCAGTTTATGGGCTGGTTGTTTCCAGAACGCCTTGATCGCTTCCAGATGCAGCGCGTTGACATCGGCGGGCTTCGGTTGTAACCGGTTGCGCTGTTGTTCCCAGTCATCTTCCGCTGGAGTGGGAATGCGATAACCCTGATGACTTTGGCGAATCAGGCTGGCGGTTTCGAGTTCCGCCAGCGCCGCCTTGACCTCGGACAGGCGGGAATCGGCATCAACGGCGGGATGCAGGACGGCGGCGAGATTTTCAGCGGTGCTGTGCAGATTGGGGATCAGTTGCAGCAGACAAATCGCCTTGGCCACGGCGGGGGCCAGCGGATGGGCGATCTTCCGGGCGATCTCATCAATTTTGCCGCGCACTTCGCTGGCGACGTTATTCGCCACCAGGTTATAAATCTGATCCAGCCGCGCCAGCGTCCCGACCGGTTGATGTTGCAAGTTGATGTCGGGATGGATCAGCAGTTGCTGCGCCAGCTTGATGATGGTGCGGTTGGCGCCGCCGACATGCCGACTGGCGCCGGCCTGGGTGCGCAACCCGGAGACAATCTGGATGATCAGGTCAATCTGATAGGGCAACAGTGGGTACAAATCACGGAAGGCATCGCTGGTGAGTTCCGGCAGGCGGAAATCCGCACTGAGGCGGGTGTGATCCGTCAGTCGCCCGCGATAGGTGGTGAACAGTGCGCGTAGCACCGGTTCAGCAGCAGCGTTCTTGCGTAACACGCGCTGACTGGTCACTGTGGAGATATCGGACGGCTCCAGATGAACCTGTGCATAGAAACGATCCATCAGCCGCGCTAATTCCACGCGCTTGTCATCAATGCCGCCGACCAGCTCGGTGAGCTTTTCCTGTGAAGTGACCACCAGCCACAGCTTGCCCCGGCCCACCCGACCCAGGTTTTGCACCACGGCCTGGAGATCGAGCATCTTTTGCACATCGCGGGCAACGTACTGGCCTACTTCATCGATCACAAACACCAGTGACTGGCCGGGACGCCGCCGGGCCATCAGCGCCAGAGCGCGTTCGGCCAGCAAGCCCGGAGTCAGTTCGGCGCGTTTCAGGGCCGATTGCCGCCAACTGTCCACACTGACGTAGGTGGCCGGCTCCAGTTCGTGCATGACCCGACTGGCCTCTTGTACCGCCCGGGAAATGATGCCCTTGCCCTTATCCCAAAGTTTGTCGAAATCGGCCTGATATTGGGTCTGGAAATCCTCCAGCCGACCTTCATTCTCCAAGGTGATTTCCAGTTCCGCCAGGTCCGGATCGCGGGCATAGCCGAGGTGTTGCAGCAAGAGCCGATACATGATCTCGGTGAGGGTCTGGTTACTGGAGAGTACGTTGACGTTGGTGGAGACATCGAAGATCACCGCCTCAGTGGGGATTTGTTCCGTAATGATCGTCAGTAGCGCCTGAACCGCAGGATCGCCGACGCGCTCGATCAATAAATCGGCGGCGGACTGCCCCAGAATGCGCCGGTTATGCAGCGCCAGCCCCAAGTATTTGGCAAAACTCGACTTCCCGGCTCCAAAAAATCCCGAAACCCAGATACCGATGCGCTCATGCGACTGATTCAGCGTCATCCGGTAATGATCGAAAATCTCCTGCAAGCGTTTTTTAATGGCCGGAGTGACGATGTATTCCTTGAATTCCCGGTTGAGAATCTGCTCATCGGTCTGATCGACCTTGATCACTTCTTCGATGATCCGGTCAATCTCATTGGCAAAGAGGTCTTTGATAGGGTTCGCCATAGCGCGTCGCTCTTAGAAAATTTTGCACCGGTAGTTGTAGTCAGCCTCCAGCAGGCCCATGAAGCGCAGACCGACGCCTTCACGGTCACCGGGGTAAAACAACACCGTTGGCGCATGCAACTGGCCTTGCATCTGCTCCGGCAAGGGTGCGGTGCGATAGAAGGGAAACAGGGCGCCAACGCGGACGATGAACACCAGATCGCGCTGTGGATCGGGATGGGCCGGCATACGGTCGGCAACCCGGCGATAGAGCGGTTGTGCGAGGCTGATGATGTCGGCAACCGTGTCGATCACCGTCTCCAGACCGACGGCCTGCTCATCCTCGGCCAGCGCCTCACCGGTCATGGCTTCAGCCTCCAGGGCGGCAGTCAGGCAATCAGCCAAGGAGATGGTGGTAATGTGCTTGCCCGCGTGTTCCAGGCGGGTGCGCAGCAGCGCCAGTTCCTGGCGCAGGGGAAATTCCTGATCGGGCGGGTACTGGAACAGGGCGTAATGCAAATCGTGATGGATGCTGAGTTGTGGCCGGGGATCGGGCTGCATCAACACCGGTTCGAGCTGCTGGGTCAAGCGGGTTTTCCAGTCATCGGTCATCGCGGCGACTCACTTGATGGAGAAGCGCCTTTCCCAGTGGAAAAGGAGTGGAGGTGAGGGCGGTTGTTCATAGGAGATTGCGCGCATAATCCGCCGCAGATGCATACGGCAAGGTCAATTGCGCCAGACTCCCTGCTGCGTCGTAATGTAACTGGCGATGTTGATGCAGACGCAATAACTCCCGTTCCACCTCATTCGCCTCCAGCCGATACAACCGCCAGTCCGGCGACTCCAGCAACCGGCGGGCGTTGGGCATCGTTTCGGCCAGCGCATGGAGCAGATAGAGCAAAGCGGCATCCGGCAGGTGATACGGGCAGAACGTCTTGCGCACGGTCTGGCTCAGAACGCCATAATCCACTGCCGTCCGCAGCAGGTCCCGCGCCGCCCGAATCACCCCGTACTCGGATAATGCCGCGTCCGCCCCCTTAATCGCCGCCACTTGTTGCCGTACCCAGGGCGCCACGTCCTCCGCAGCCAGCCGATCCGTCCCCCGCTGATATTCCGTAAACAGCCACTCGGTCATAAATGGGTAATACAAGGCGTCCACTCGCGCCGCGTGCCAATGCAAACACGCCTGCCAGACCGGATTGCTTGCTCCGGACCGGGCCAGCGCGGCCAAACTGCGCAATTCAGCGTCCGGCATTTCTCCCAGGCGGGTGCGTAAGGTCGCCACCACTTCATGGAGCCAGTTCGCCGACCGGGCGCCGGTTGGGTTATCCGCCAGCGCTGTTTGCACATTGACCGATACTGACGCGCCTTCCTGCCAGCGTTGAAACACTAGCCGGGTTTCCGGGATCAGGGTTCCCTTCCGCAGCAGGCGACTGGAGAATTTCACGCCAGCGCCTCATCAAGCCGTGCATAGGGGATCGCCAGTTGACCGGGTTCCCCCCGCACAAAGCCTGCCGCCAGTAAGGTTAACGTCTCATCATTCACTGGATAGGCGCCGGACAATGGAACCGCCCGGTTTTCCGCCGAGCGCCGGAGTTTTAATACAGCCTCGCGCTGGACAACGGTCAGCAGGTCCAGGTTAGCCAGCGTCTGCAACAGATCACCCTGAGCCGGCGCATTCTCCAGCGCCGTGAAAATTGGCCGCCACTGTTCACCGGCATCCAGCCACTGCGGCCAGTGCGCCTCGAATTGGTCCTCCACGGCCACAGGCAAATTCCACAAAGTCAGACACGCCGGTGGATTGAACCAGGTATTGCATCGCTGGCGGGCGACTGTGAAAACGATCCGGGCTTGGGCAAAACGATGGGTTGCCGGAAAGCCGCGTCTCAGGGCTTTAGCGCCTCGGTAGTCCTGCAGATTGTAGTGAACCCTCATGCAGTAGCGACCGATAGGGACTTGTTGTAATGGTGAACAAAATACCAAATAGCCCCAATGTGATTTTCTATTTTCTTTGAAAAAG
>JAUPTV010000044.1 GCA_030917925.1 Pseudomonadota bacterium | reverse complement strand
TCGGGGGGCGGTTTTTTTTTGATCTGGACGAATCAGGAGGCAAGTTTGCAGGTCGTTTTTTGCCGAATATCAATCAACCGAATGACCAAACACCTCCGCCAAGCTCTGGGCGCGCAGCACCCGTTTTCCCCAAGTCAGCAGCGTTTCGCTATCGGTCGCGATCAACCGCGCTTGCGTAGCCTCGTCCAGTGGTCCGAATTTCTCAATCAATAAACTTTGTAAAAATAGCAATTCTCCTTGCTGAAGACCTTCCTGACGGCCTTTTTGCAGGCCTTGCTGAAGGCCTTGCTGAAGGCCTTGCTGAAGGCCTTGCTGAAGGCCGGCTTCGAGTCCCTGCTGTTTCCACTGTTCAGTCCACTCCATCACCCGTTCCGCTAACATATTCTGTACCTCGCTCAGTTCCACAACGGCTTTAATCCGCACCCCCGGCAGGCGCGCCGGCAGCAGGACATCGCGCAACCACACCGCAAACGCCCGGCGCAAACTCGTCTGTTCCACGGCTTGTAACCAGTCGACCAGGCGCTCGACGACCTGTTGCAATTCCTCTGGTCCCCGACTGTTCTCCAGTTGGAAGAGCGCCGCGCTCAGATTGGGCAGGGTCGCCAAATCCGCTTTACTCAATTGGCTTTCTTCCAGCAACAGATATTTCAACCGGGGTCGATAGTGCGCCAGTTCTCCCGGCGGCGGCACGATCAGATCGGCCACTTCAGTCTTGGCCGTCCATCGGGACCGCCCGTTATACAGGACCAGCGGCAACACCGGCGGCAACAGACCTTCCGAGGTCAGTTGTTGGGTGCGAATCAAATCCTGATATAACAGCCCGACATAGACCATCAATCGCAGCGCCATAAACGGATCGACCGTAGACTGAAATTCCAGCAACAGATAGACATACAACCAGCGGTCGCGCCAGCGCACCCGCCAGATGACATCATCCGCACGCGGGCGCAGATCCTCGCTGACATAGCTGCCTGACTGTTTTTCCAGAGTGGTGAAGTCCAGATCCTTCACCCAGTCCTCAGCGACAAAGCCGTTGAGCAAATCCGCGACCATCGCTGGATGGGAAAACAGCAGCTTGTAGCTGGAGTCATGCTCGGGTTTGCGCTTCTTGGCTTTCGCCTTGCGCGGGCGGGCCTTGGGCCGTGATCGAGGCAGCTTCGCCATCTTTTCTCCCCGGAACATCGCTTTACTGCGCAACCGTCAACCCGTATTCCATCGCATCCACCAGCGCCTGCCACGACGCTTCAATAATGTTGGCGCTCGCGCCGACCGTGCTCCAAAGTTGCGCCGAGTTGCGGGTATCGATCAACACGCGGGTGATCGCTTCGGTGCCATCCTGACCATCCAGAATGCGGACCTTGTAATCGGCCAACTGGAAGGAGGCAATGATCGGATAATGCCCGATCAGCGCCTTGCGCAGCGCCAGGTCCAGAGCGTTGACCGGGCCATTGCCTTCAGCGGCAGTATGCAGCAACTCGTTGCCAACCTTCACTTTGACCATCGCCTCGGCAAAAATGCCGCGTCCCCGGCGATGCTCGACATTGACGAAGAAATCCACCAGTTCAAACGGCGCTTGGTAGCCTGGCTGCTGGCGTTTGAGCATCATGGCCACTGACGCTTCGGCAGCTTCGAAGGAAAACCCGCGCGCTTCGAGTTCCTTCACGTCATTCAGTACACCGACCACATCTGCCGTGTTGCTGACATCGACGCCATGCTCCTCGGCCTTGCTGAGAATATTCGCCCGCCCCGATAGCGCTGACACCACGACCCGCATCCGGTTGCCGACCCGTTCCGGGATGACATGCTGATACGACTGCTCCGAGCGGCGCATAGCGGCGACATGGACGCCGCCCTTGTGGGCAAAGGCGCTCTTGCCGACATAGGGCAAATGGTCATTGGGGGTCACATTGGCGACTTCATCGACCACATGCGACAACTCATACAGTTTGCGCAACCGGCCTTCCGGCAGGCACTGGCGACCCATCTTCAATTCCAGATTAGCCATCACCGAACACAGATTGGCGTTGCCGCAGCGCTCGCCGACCCCGTTAATCGTGCCCTGGATCTGCACCGCGCCCTGCCGCACCGCCAGCAGCGAGTTGGTCACAGCGCAGTCGCCATCGTTGTGGGTATGGATACCGAACGGGTGCTGGATCGCCTCCTTCACCTGGCCGACGATGGGTTCCAGATCCCAGGGCATGGTCCCGCCGTTGGTATCACAAAACACCACGGTCTCCGCCCCGCCGCGAATCGCCGCCTGGAGCGTTTCGATGGCGTATAGCGGATCGGCTTTGTATCCGTCGAAAAAGTGTTCAGCATCGTAAATCACCCGGCGACCCGCCGCCCGCAGATAGGCCACGGACTGCTCGATAATGCGCAGGTTATCCTCCAGCGTGGTCAGCAGCACATCGGTGACGTGCAGGGTCCAGGTTTTGCCAAAAATCGTACACACTGGAGTTTGCGCTGCCAGCAACGCCTGAATATTGGCATCGTCCTCCGGCCCGCCCTTGACCCGGCAAGTTGAGCCAAACGCCGCGATCAGGGCAGTTTTCCACTCCAAGTCGCGGGCGCGGGCGAAAAACTCGGCATCCTTGGGGTTGGAGCCGGGCCAGCCGCCTTCGATGAACGCCACGCCCAGATCGTCCAGTCGCCGTGCCACGCGGATTTTGTCGTAGCCGGATAGCGTAAAGCCTTCGCTTTGGGTGCCATCGCGCAGGGTGGTATCGTAAATTTGGATAAATGACATAGCGTTATCTTTAGTCTGCAAGGGCCGCAATACCCGGCGCGAAGCTCAGGGGGCGTCCAGGAAATCGGGGATGAATTTTGGAAAGTCAGTCATCATAACGCGAAGGCCGGGCGTAACGGAACCTGGGGAATTTCACCGCCAAGGCCGGATCGCTATATACTTCACGCCTAACTCGCCTACGCTCCAGCGTCACTGCCATTAACTGGCATCCCGAACCACCCCGTCGCTTCGCGCCACCCCTCCTTAGCCAAGGAGGGGAATCCGGAAGTTTGGCGGTCATCGGGAAAGGCGATAAGGACCTGAAAAATAAATTTTTAGCCCTGAACGGGCGATTTAATGTCATCCCAGAGCATCGCCCTGGGAAGCATTTGATTCTCTGGATGTTCCCATGGATGTTTCCTGGATTCTCAACGATTTGAACGAACCGCAGCGGGCGGCAGTCACCGCGCCGCTCGGACCCTTGCGGGTATTGGCCGGGGCCGGCAGTGGCAAGACTCGCGTGCTGACCCGGCGCATCGCCTGGTTGATGGCGATGGAAAACGCCTCGCCCTGGTCGATCCTGTCGGTCACCTTCACCAACAAGGCGGCGGCGGAAATGCGCGGACGGGTCGAGGCGATGCTGGAGCATCCATTGGGCGGGCTGTGGATTGGCACGTTTCACGGCATCGCCCACCGCCTGTTGCGTCAGCACTGGCAGGAAGCCCGGTTGCCACGCAGTTTTCAGGTGCTGGACAGTTCCGATCAGACTCGCCTGGTCAAGCGGGTGTTGCGTGACTTGAATCTTGATGACAAGAAATGGCCACCGCAGTCAGCGACCCATTTCATCAACCGCTGCAAGGACGACCTGCAGCGTCCCGCTGATGTCATCGCTGACCAAAAACCGGCCCAGCGCCAGTACCTGAACATCTACACGCTTTATCAGCAGGAATGCGACCGCAGCGGCCTGGTGGATTTTGGCGAACTGCTACTGCGCGCCTATGAACTGTGGCGCGACCATCCCGATCTGCTGACCCATTATCGAGAACGATTCCAGCATCTGCTGGTGGACGAGTTCCAGGATACCAACACCATTCAATACCAGTGGGTGCGACTGCTCAGTGGCGGTCAGGGCGATGTGTTCGTGGTCGGGGATGATGACCAGTGCGTTTACGGGTTCCGTGGCTCCAAGGTCGAAAATATCCAGCGCTTCGCCGATGACTTTCCCGGCGCACAAACCCTTCGCCTGGAGCAGAACTACCGGTCCACTGGGGCCATTCTCCACGCCGCTAATGCGCTGATCGCACACAATACCGCCCGGTTAGGTAAAAATCTGTGGACCGATGCCGGTCTGGGCGAACCGATCCAGATCTACGCCGCTTATACCGAAACCGATGAAGCCCGGTTCGTGGTCGAGCGCATCCGGCAATGGGTCGAAGCCGGTGGGAAGCGTCGGGAGGCGGCGATTCTGTACCGCTCCAACGCTCAGTCGCGCATTTTCGAGGAAACGCTGATCAGCGCAGCCATGCCTTACCGCATTTACGGCGGCCTGCGCTTTTTTGAACGCGCCGAAATCAAGGACGCCCTGGCCTATTTGCGCCTGGTCGCCAATCGCCATGATGATCCATCGTTCGAACGGGCGGTCAGCACGCCGCCACGCGGTATCGGCGAGCGCACCCTGGATCTGTTGCGGAATACGGCCCGCACCGCGAACAGTTCACTGTGGCAGGCCGCTGGATCGTTACTGACTGCGGGCGTCCTGGGTGGGCGGGCGGCGCACGCGGTCCGCACCTTTATCAACCTGATCGAAGCGCTGGACCATGAGAGCCGCCGACTCCTCTTGCCCGACCGGGTGGCGCAGATTATCGCCCTGAGCGGTTTGCGGGACATGCATGAGGAGTCCAAACTTGATAAAGGTGAAATGCGGATTGAGAATCTGGAGGAACTGGTCAGCGCCAGTGCAGGCTTTGTCACCCAAAGCGATCCGGTCATCATTGGCGTTGATCCCAATGAACCGGACTGGCTGAACGCCTTTCTGACCCAGGCCGCGCTGGAATCGGGCGAGCGGCAGGCGGGTCCTGGCGAAGACTGCGTGCAGTTGATGACCCTGCACATGGCCAAGGGGCTGGAATTCCCGCTGGTGTTCCTGGTCGGCTGGGAGGAGGGGTTGTTCCCCCATGGCCGCTCATCCACCGAGGAGCGCCAACTGGAAGAGGAGCGGCGACTGGCCTATGTGGGCGTCACCCGGGCGCAAACCCGGTTG
This sequence comes from Pseudomonadota bacterium, assembly GCA_030917925.1. Classification (GTDB taxonomy): domain Bacteria; phylum Pseudomonadota; class Gammaproteobacteria; order Competibacterales; family Competibacteraceae; genus UBA2383. The sequence goes on along the minus strand of JAUPTV010000044.1, from coordinate 14,893 downwards.
TATCTCTCTTATGCCGAATCACGCCGCCTGTACGGTCAGGAGAACCATCCGGCCCCCTCGCGCTTTGTGGGGGAAATTCCTGAAGAGTTCATCCATGACGTGCGTGCTCGGGCGAAACCGCGTATTCGCGTAGCCACTGCGCCAACGTCGCCCCCAAAACCGGTTTCCGGGACGGTGCCAGCCGGTTTGCGACCTCGCCAGCGAGTGCGTCACGCGAAATTCGGCGAGGGTGTAGTGCTAAAAGTTGAAGGGGAGGGTTACCATACCCGGGCATGGATTGACTTTCCGAAGACCGGCGGTCCCAAATGGCTGATTCCGGCCTATACCAAGCTGGACATCGTGTGATTTTTACCGCTGCCGGAATTCTGAGTGCTTTTGTTTTTTTTGATACGCTTCAATGTTTTTGACTAAATTGTTGTGTATAGCATACAATAAGTAGTGTTTTCCATTGGCCGGACTTTCTGGTCCAAATAACCCTGATAATTTATTTTTATTAAGGAGCGTGTGATGTCCTCAAAAATGCTTAAGAGCGCCGTAGCGGTTGCTTTAGCCGGTGGTTTGTTCGCCGGTGCCGCCCAAGCCTATGATACCGGCAGTATGCTGTTCCGGATCGGCGCTTACGGGGTGTTCCCGGAATCCGACAGTCTGACGCTCGCGCCGGGTGCTGTCATAGATGTGGACAATGGCTACAGCCTGGGTTTCAACTTTACCTATATGGTGAATCCGAATATCGGCATCGAAGTGTTGGCCGCTCTGCCATTCCAGCATGACATCAATTTGTCAGGCGTCGGCAACATCGGCGACACCAAGCACTTGCCGCCCACCGTCAGCGTCCAGTATCACCTCATGCCGCAAGGTACGGTGCATCCCTATGTCGGTCTGGGCCTGAACTACACGACATTCTTCAGCGAATCCTCCGTACTGGGAGACCTGAAGCTGGATGATTCCTGGGGCCTCGCCGGTCAACTCGGCATCGATGTCGATGTGGCACCGAACTGGTTCGTCAACGCCGATTTGCGCTATATCAGCATTAAGAGCGATGCGCGGCTCAATGGCGTTGAACTGGGCACCGTGGACATCAACCCCTGGGTTCTCGGTCTGACCGTCGGCACCCGGTTCTAGTCAGAATGTGTTAGCAGTGGCGGGCAGACTTTCAACGTCCTCCCGCCGTTTCTGACCGGCGTTTCAGCCCTTTTCCGGGTAGCCGAGTTCCTTGAGCAGACCGCTCAATTCCCCGCGCACTTCCCCCGTCGTTTCCACGATCATCTGACCGGTCGACACCTCTACCCGGACCGCCTGCACTTGCGGATGCTTGCTTAATCCCTCGCGGATGGCGCTGGCGCACCCCTGACATTTGACGTTCTGCACCTGAAATTCGAGTTCCATGGATATTGCCCTCTGAAGAAGATGGGGAAAGGTCGGCAGTATAAGCCTTGACGCCGGGTCCGGGTCATCATGGCGCAATGATCGAGGTTTATCGAACCAGAATAGTGCAAAGCATCGGCAGTTTGCGCCATAATAAAGCAATACCCGCGATCTACATGAGGCTGAACATCCGCAGGCTATCGCCATTATAGAAAATCGTTTCGTGGCATGAATCGTGCTGAAATCAGGGCCACATATCGTTAAAACCCATTGATCTCTGACATAACCCCCGAGGAAAGTCTCTAATGAAAGCTGCTGATGTGATGAAGTTGATGGAAGAAAAGGGCATCAAGTTCGTGGACTACCGGTTCACCGACACCCGTGGCAAGGAACAGCATGTGACCGTCCCCGTGAGTCAGGTCAGCGAGGACGTGTTCGAGGACGGCAAGATGTTCGACGGTTCGTCCATCTCCGGTTGGAAAGGCATCCAGGAATCCGACATGATTCTGATGCCGGACCCAGCGACCGCCCGTGTCGATCCGTTCTTCGAGGAGCCGACCCTCAATCTGACCTGCGATGTCATTGAACCCAACACCATGCAGGGTTATGAGCGCGATCCGCGTTCGGTCGCCCGCCGCGCCGAAGCTTATTTGAAGTCCACCGGTATTGCCGATACCGCCTATTTCGGACCGGAAAACGAATTCTTCATCTTCGACGACATTCGCTGGGGCGCGGACATCAGTGGCTGTTTCTACAAAGTCGATTCTTCCGAAGCCGGCTGGAACTCGGAACGGGCCTATGAAGGCGGCAACTTTGGCCATCGTCCGGGCGTCAAGGGCGGCTACTTTCCAGTGCCGCCGGTTGACTCACTGCACGACATCCGGGGCGCCATGTGTTTGACGTTGGAGGCGATGGGCATTGGCGTTGAAGTGCATCACCACGAAGTGGCTACCGCGGGCCAGTGCGAAATCGGCGTCCTGTTCAATACGCTGGTGAAAAAGGCCGATGAAGTCCAGGTGCTGAAATACGTCATTCAGAATGTGGCGCAGAGCTATGGCAAGACCGCCACCTTCATGCCCAAGCCGCTGGTCGGCGACAATGGCAGCGGGATGCACGTTCATCAATCCCTGGCCAAAGATGGCGTCAACCTGTTCGCCGGCGACCAGTACGCGGGTCTGTCCGAAGCAGCGCTGTACTACATCGGCGGCATTATCAAGCACGCCAAGGCGCTGAACGCCCTGACCAACCCATCGACCAACAGCTACAAGCGGCTGGTGCCCCATTTTGAAGCGCCGGTCATGCTGGCCTATTCCGCCCGCAACCGCTCTGCGTCCATCCGCATCCCCTACGTCAACAGCCCGAAGGGTCGCCGCATCGAAGTGCGCTTCCCGGATTCGACGGCTAATCCTTATCTGTCTTTCGCCGCCATGATGATGGCCGGTCTGGATGGCATTCAAAACAAGATTCATCCGGGTGGTCCGATGGACAAGGATTTGTATGATCTGCCGGCGGAAGAAGAGAAGCAGATTCCCAAAGTCTGTTTCTACCTGGACGAAGCGCTGAATGCACTGGATAACGACCGTGAATTCCTGCTCAAGGGCGGCGTGTTCACTAACGACCTGATCGATTCCTACATCACTTTGAAGAATGATGAAGTGACCCGGTTGCGGATGACCACCCATCCGGTGGAATTTGATATGTATTACAGTCTGTAATCCTCACCCCTCTCCCGCCAGCGGGAGAGGGGAAAATCCCGGTGATGAAGCAGTTTTGAGGTCAACCCACGTGCTGAGAAACTACTATCACCGAGTGGTGGAAAGCCTGAGCATCGCGGTGCTGGTGCTGGACCGGCGGTTGCGATTGCTGTTTATGAATCCCGCGGCCGAGACGCTGTTTGAACTCAGCTTCCGCAAGGCCCTTAAACAGCCTCTGCCGGAACTGCTGATCGGCGCTGAAGCCTTTATCGCCGGGTTACGCCATAGCCTGGATAGCGGTCATCCCTATCTCGAACGGGAACTGCAACTGACTTTCCCCCCTGGACGCACCGTCACCGTGGATTGCACCGCTGCCCCGTTACTGGAGCGCGATCCACCCAGTGAACTGTTGCTGGAATTGCGGCAAGTGGACTGGCGGTTGCGCATCAGCCGGGAGGAAAACATCCTGGCGCAGCAACACACGACCCGGGCGCTGGTGCGGAATCTGGCCCACGAGATCAAAAATCCCCTGGGCGGCTTGCGTGGAGCGGCGCAATTACTGGAGCGGGAATTGCCCGATCCTGGACTGCGTGAATATACCGGCATCATCATCGGCGAGGCCGACCGGTTGCGCAATCTGGTGGACCGGATGCTCGGTCCGAATCAATTACCCAATGACGGCGAAGTCAGTCTCCATGAAATTCTGGAGCGGGTGCGCGTACTGATCGCAGCGGAAGCGTCGCCCGGCATTCGTCTCGAACGGGACTACGATCCCAGCATCCCGCCGCTATGGGGCGATGCTGACCGGCTGATTCAGGCAGTGCTGAACGTGGCGCGCAACGCTGCACAGGCGCTGAATGAACGCCAGCGGGGGGTGATTACCCTGCGCTCGCGGGTGCAGCGCCAGTACACGATTGGCGCGAAACGCCACAAACTGGTGGCCCGGCTGGATATCATCGATGACGGCCCCGGCATTCCACCCGAACAGCAGGAACAGATTTTTTATCCGATGATCAGTGGCCGACCGGGGGGAACCGGGCTGGGCCTGTCCATCGCGCAGAGCATTATCAACCAGCACGGCGGACTGATCGAATGCGTCAGCCGACCTGGTGAAACCGTGTTTACCCTGTTGTTGCCCCTGGAGCGCATGGAATGAGCCGCAAAGAACAGATCTGGGTGATTGACGACGACCATGCCATTCGCTGGGTGCTGGAAAAGGCCCTGCAACGCGAAGCGATGGCGGTGACCACGTTCGACAGTGCAACCGGCGTGATCGAAGCGCTGCGCCAGGGCAAACCGGACGCGGTGATTGCCGATATTCGGATGCCGGGCATGAGCGGTCTGGAGTTACTGGCTCAGTTGCGCGAGCGGTTGCCGGAATTGCCGGTGATTATCATGACCGCGCATTCCGATCTCGACAGCGCCGTGTCCGCCTATCAGGGCGGGGCGTTTGAATATCTGCCCAAACCCTTCGATGTGGATGAGGCGGTGGCGCTAGTGCGCCGTGCCTGCGAGACACACCGCCAGCAAACGGAAGCGAATGAGCCTGCCGCACGGTTGCCAGAAATTGTTGGCGAAGGACCAGCGATGCAGGAGGTTTTTCGGGCGATTGGCCGGTTGTCGCGCTCGAACATTACGGTGTTAATCACGGGTGAATCAGGCACTGGTAAGGAATTGGTAGCGCGCGCCCTGCACCGGCATAGTCCCCGCGCCGGCAAGCCGTTTATCGCCATCAACACTGCGGCTATTCCGCGTGATTTGCTGGAATCGGAATTGTTCGGCCATGAACGCGGTGCGTTCACTGGGGCGCAGGCGGCTCGGCAGGGTCGATTTGAACAGGCCAATAGCGGGACGCTGTTTCTGGATGAAATTGGCGATATGCCCGCGGAATTGCAGACCCGGTTGTTGCGGGTGCTGGCGGAAGGTGAATTTTATCGGGTGGGGGGCCATACGCCGACCCGGGTCGATGTGCGGGTGATCGCGGCGACGCATCGCAATTTGGAGCAACGGGTCCGCGAGGGGCAGTTCCGCGAAGATTTGTTTCATCGCCTGAATGTGATCCGTATTCAGTTGCCGCCGCTGAATAAGCATCCTGAAGATATTCCGCTGCTGACCCGGCATTTTCTGGCCGAAGCGGCGCACGAGTTGGGCGTTGAAATCAAGTTGCTGCGCCCGGAAACCGAAAATTATCTCAGCCGACTGGAATGGCCGGGCAACGTCCGGCAACTGGAGAACCTGTGTCGCTGGCTGACGGTGATGGCGTCCGGTCGGGAAATCCATCTGGAGGATTTACCAGTGGATTTGCGGGAACAGGCACCGGTGGTGACGGGCGGCGGCCACGATTGGGAAACGGCCTTGCGCTTGTGGGCCAGCCAGAGCCTGGCGCGTGGCGAGCAGAACCTGCTGGATACCGCGCTGCCCAGCTTCGAACGGGTGATGATCCGGGCCGCGCTGGAGCAAACCGGTGGTCATCGTCAGGAAGCCGCCCGGTTGCTGGGCTGGGGTCGGAATACGCTCACAAGGAAAATCAAGGAATTGCGGATGGAATGAGCGAACGCCATGTTTGAAGTCATCCTGTTCGAGCCGGAAATTCCCCCCAACACCGGCAACATCATCCGCTTGTGCGCCAACACCGGGACTGGTCTGCATCTGATCCGTCCACTCGGTTTTCAGATGGCGGATCGTCAATTACGGCGCGCCGGTCTGGATTATCACGAATGGGCGCGGGTTCGCGACTATGCCGATCTGGCGGACTGCCTGGCGGTGTTGAACCCGGCGCGACTGTTCGCTTTTACCACCCGTGGTCAGTCGGCTTATCATACGGTTGCTTATCGGCCCGGCGATGCGCTGCTGTTTGGCCCGGAAACCCGTGGTTTACCGGCGGCAGTGCTGGACGCCATTCCCGAAGAACGCCGCTTGCGCATCCCGATGCTCACCGTTGGCCGCAGTTTGAATCTGTCCAACGCCGTTGCGGTAGTCGTGTATGAAGCCTGGCGGCAATACGAATTTCCGGGAGCCTGTTGACGGGCAGGGGCCACGGGGTTCGAAATCTTTCCCGCCGTGCTCTATGCTTGGCATTCATCGCAAGTCACTGCGAACGATGCGCCCCCCATCCCCTGTATTTATTTTCCGGAGACCGCCTGTATGGACTGGATCTTTGAAATTCTGGTCAGTCTGCTGACCTTGACCGCGCTGGAAATCGTGTTGGGCATCGATAATCTGGTGTTCATTTCGATTCTGGCCAACCGGCTACCGGTTGAGCAGCAATCTTCAGCCCGTCGCGCCGGCCTGGCGCTGGCGGTCATCACCCGACTGCTGTTGCTGGCCTGCATTTCCTGGCTGGCTGGCGTGACCGCTCCGCTGTTCACGATTTTCGAGCATCCAGTGTCGTTGCGCGATCTGATTCTGCTCGGCGGCGGCCTGTTCCTGCTGGCCAAAGGCACGACCGAAATTCACGCCACGGTGGACGGGGTGGAGGAGGAAATGCGTCAGGCGAAAGCCGCAAGCTTTGTATCGGTGATCGTACAGATCATGATTTTGGACATCGTTTTTTCCCTGGACAGCGTCATCACTGCTGTCGGCATGTCCCAGCATCTTGGCGTGATGGCCGCCGCCATTATCATCGCCGTGGGTATCATGATCTTCGCCGCCGACCCGCTCAGCCGGTTTATCCATGAAAACATTTCGGTAAAAATGCTGGCCTTGAGCTTTTTAATTCTGGTCGGCGTTGCGCTGGTTGCTGATGGTTTGGGCTTCCACATTCCCAAGGGCTATCTCTACTTCGCTATCGCGTTCTCGGTGGCGGTCGAGGCGCTTAACCTGGCGGCGACTAAACGTCGGCGGCAGGCGGCCAAGGCCAAATTGGCGCAGGTGCATTGATCCGGTTGCCGGGTGCGGTTGGTCTATTCCTGTAGCGCCTGTAACCTCACCACGGTTTCCTCGGCTACGGCGCGAACCCGGTCCAGCAAGGCTGGGGCTTGGCCGAGGCTGTTCTGGCGCCCGGCCAACTCCAACTGCCGGACCTCGTCCGTCAAGCGCAGTGCGCCGATGGTGCCGCAACTGGATTTCAGCCGATGAGCGACGCGATACACCGCGTCAGCAGATTGCTGGATAATAGCGGTTTGCAGAGTGTCCAGTTGCACCGGTAAATCGCTTAAAAAGCTATCGATCAAATCGACGAATTCGTCTTCCATGACGTCCCGCAATTCAGCAATAGTCCCCTCATCAAGCAACAAGGGCGAGTTGAGATCAGTAGGATTCATCGGCAAGTTCCCATGTCATATAGCCTTTCCCGATGATCGCCGGATTTTCGGATTCCCCTCCTTGGCTAAGGAGGGGTGGCGCGAAGCGACGGGGTGGTTCGGGATGTCGGCTACTCAGGTTGAAAGACGATATTATTCTGAAAGTCAAGCATACACGAGGCGCGGCTTTTGTTCATGCCGCTGATGCAAATTCCGATTGGAGCGCCTATGGGCATTGAAATTGAACATAAATTTCTTATCCGCGATGATCGCTGGCGTCAGCAGGTCGAGCGTTCGACGCGGATGCGGCAAGGTTACTTGACCAGCGACACCCGCTGTTCGGTCCGGGTGCGGGTGGCGGAGGGTCAGGGTTTTCTGAATCTCAAAAGCGGTACGCTGGGCATTCAGCGTAGTGAGTACGAATATCCGATTCCGCTGGCGGAGGCCGAAGAAATCCTGGATACCCTGTGCGAGAAGCCCTTACTGGAAAAAACCCGGCACCTTGTACAATTCGGCGAACATCTCTGGGAGATTGATGAGTTCGAGGGCGATAACGCCGGGCTGATTGTTGCGGAATTGGAATTGCGTCGGCCTGACGAACCGTTTACCCGGCCGGACTGGCTGGGTGAAGAAGTGTCACATGACATTCGTTACTACAACTCGCAGTTGGCCCGGCATCCCTACCGGGACTGGCTTGACCGGGTGCCGCTGAATGCTGAAAACGGGTGAGCGCTGTGGAACGCTGGATCAGCGTCAGTCTGCCTGAGCAGCGGTTGGAACTGCGGGAAGGGGAACAGGCAGTGGCCGTCTACCCGGTTTCCACGGCATTAAAGGGTCCCGGCGAACAGTGCGGCAGTGGTTGTACGCCGCGTGGCTGGCACCGCATCCGCATCAAGATCGGTGATGGATTACCCGCTAACACGGTTTTTGTCGGGCGGCGGCCTACCGGTGAAATGTATAGCCCGGAACTGGCGGCTCGTTATCCGGAACGGGACTGGATTCTAACGCGGATTCTCTGGCTGACCGGGCTGGAATCCGGGCGCAATCGGGGCGACGACTGCGATACGCTGCGGCGGTTCATCTATCTGCACGGTTGCCCGGATACAGCTCCGATGGGGACGCCGCTTTCCCACGGCTGCATTCGGATGCGCAATCAGGACTTGCTGGAATTGTTTGCGCAGGTCAGCGCTGGTGATCGGGTGCTGATCAGCGGCTAATTATCGGCGGGAGCGCAGACTGTCCAGCACGCCCTTGAAAATTTCCTGATTATGGGGATTGAGATCGCTTAACGTCTGATGCGCCTCGTAAACAATCCGGGTGAGGTCATCCTTGCAGGGCGCATCAATCGCCAGTTGTTGCAAGGCGGTAGTAATGGCCTCGCCCGAATCGCGGATATTGAAAATCTCGTAAAACCCCATGCTGTCCAGAATCTGATTGACATCCTCATTCGTCGACAGCAAGGTGGTTTTATGCTCGAAATGCTGCCGATTAAAATTAGCGATCTTGGCCAGTAAACCCAGACTGGTGCTGTCAATCGAATGGGTTTCTGTCAAATCCACCACGATGTTGTTGTAATCGACACGGGTGAACAGACCCTCCAGAAAATCCCCCAGCGCGCAACCCATGGTATAGCGGACATCGCCAGTTAATTTGAGAAGGTAGGTATTACCCTGTCTGACATAGAACGCCGCGCCTGATTCCATCTCAGTTCACCCTCTCGATCAGCAATAAAGTCACATCATCCGGTAAGGGACCGGCCTGATCCAGCCCAAGCGTCTGGATTAAGTTCTCAATCGTCAATTCCGTCTGGCTGACCATTTCCAGCAAAAAGGCCTGTTTATCACGCAAGGTCGGTTGTGGCAGCGTTTCCAGAATGCCATCCGAAATAAACACCATGGCGAACTGCGGCGGTAATTGTAGCGATTCGGTCTGATAGCTGGCGAAATCAAACAGACCAATCGGCAGGCTCTTTTTACCGACATAACTGGCCTGTTTACCGTCAAACAGGATCGGGAAGGGAAACTGGCCGCCACTGCTGTAGCGCAGACAATTGGTTGACCACTCGATGACGCCGTAGAACATGGTCAGATATTTGTCCATGTGGCAGCCGAAGATTTCCCGATTCAACCGGCTCAGTGTTTCCGCCGGGTTGAGAATCCCTTTGTCACGGTTTTGCCGACGTAATTCCCGGTAGCGACCGATGTAGCTCTTAAGCATCACGGTCACGAAAGCGGATGACACGCCATGGCCGGAAACATCAGCGATGTAAAAGCCGAGATGATCGCCGTCAATCGCGAAGTAATCGACGAAATCACCGCTTAAATATTGCGAGGTGAGCAAATGGCGGCTGAAGCGGTAGTTACGGTATAGCTTGTCGTTTTCCGGCAGCAACTGGAATTGAATGCGTCGCGCTGCCGCCTCATCCTCCTGTAATTGCCGCACGGTCTGCTGCAATTGATCATTGACCGCCTCCAGATGTTCGCGGTGTTCCCGGTTTTCCCGCAATAACCGGGCGCGCTCCAGGGCATTCATGATCGCGTGCTCCAGCACCGCCATATCTTCAATCGGCTTGGTCACATAATCCCAGGCACCGAATTTCAGCGCTTGAATGGCGTCGCTCATCCGGCCCATGCCCGACACCACCAGAATCGGCAGGTCAGGAAACTCGCGGGTCACGGTCGCCAGCACTTGCAAACCGTCCATCCCCGGCATTCGCAAATCGCAGAGCACCAGGTCGGGCCGTTCGCGCCGGATCAGGTCAATACCATCGGGGCCATTGCTGGCCTGGCTGACCTCAAAGCCGCTATCTTCCAGATAGGTCGCGAGAACCTCGCGCATCATCGGTTCATCATCAATCGTCAGGACACGCACAGATGGAGTCCTCATCAACAATTCTCTCGGTTTGACAGTGTGCGGACCGCGGTAGCCAGCGGTGCCATGTCGCTGAGGGGCTTTTGATAAACACGATCATCGTCAAGTCCCATGGCGCGCAAATCATCGGGCAGACTGTAACTGGAGGAGCCGGTGTGGATCAGAAATTCCATGTCGGGATACCGCTGGTGCAGGATGCGAATCGCGGAATTGCCGTCCATATCCGGCAGCCGCATGTCCATGATGCACACCGGACAGGGTTCGCCCGCGCCCAACCAGGCCAGCGCCGGGGTCACCGACTCGAACGTGATGACCCGCAAGCCTTCGTCTTCCAGATAGGCTTTCAGGTTTTCCCTGATCATTTCCTCATCATCGACAATCAAAACCCATCCCGTCATGCGTGCTCCTCCCGACTGATCGGCAGGCGGATACTGAAACAGGCGCCCTGCCCCGGTTTGGAGGTCGCCGACAATCGGCCCCGATGCTGCTCGGTGACGATGAAATAGGATACCGACAGTCCCAGACCGGTCCCGGAACCGACTTCCTTGGTCGTGAAGAACGGTTCGAAAATTCGCTTAAGCGTTTTTTCATCGATTCCGGGTCCGTTGTCAATCACTTCGATTAAAACATGCTGCGGTTCGCGGCGGGTGCGCAAGGTGATTGTCGGAGATAAAGCGCCTTGTTCGGCCATGGCCTGGGCGGCGTTCTTGAGCAGATTGAGGATGACTTGTTCAATTTCAGTCTTGTCGCAGTAGATCAGGCGCAGGGCGGGATCATAATCGCGTCGGATCGCGATGCGTTTAAAATCGTACTTCTTTTTAAGATCATAGTCGCTGGAGGCCAGGCGCAGCACGGTTTCCAGCAGGTCTTCAAGATCGACCGGCGAGAACCGCGATTCGCTGCGGCGGCTGAAGGAGAGCATGTCGGAAACGATCTTGGCAGCGCGCGCCCCTGCTTCCCGGATGCCCTCCAGAAAATGCAGGACGCGCCGCTGTTCCAGATAGCGGTTAAGCTGTTCCAGGTCGATGCCCAGCGCCTCGGCCACGGCGCGGTTCTGGGGCATGTCCGGGGTGATGCGGCGCAGGATATTCTGGCTGCCCTGCAGGATGGCACCCAGCGGGTTGTTGATTTCATGGGCCATGCCAGCAGCCAGTCCGCCCACCGAGAGCATTTTTTCCGTTTGCACCATCATGGATTCAATGCGGACCCGGGCCGTCACGTCATCTACCCGGATCACCGCGCCACTCGCGCTATCCGCGATCAAAGGATAGACCATGACATCGGCATAGTGGAGTTCGCCCTGATCTTCGAGCGTCATGCGTGGCGTTTTGATCGGACTGCCCAGGCGAATCGCTTCCCGCACCTGTTCAAACTGACTGTCCAAATGGGGGAACAGTTCACCAAAAAACCGGCCCTGGGCGGCTTCCCAGGAGGCGCCGCAGGCGTGTTCCGCCGGTTGGTTGAGGACGGTAATGTAACCCCAGGGATCGACGCCGATCAGCACCGAGGGCATCGAGTCGATGATGTTCTTCAGATAAAGCCGCATGCGCGCTACTTCTTCCTTGGCTTGCTTCTGTTCGGTAATGTCAATCGCCACGCTCAGGACGGCGGTTTCGTTCAACCCAGGTTCTTTGAAAGGAATTTTGATAGTTTGCATGATCCGGGTCTGGCCGGTGTAGTCGGTGAACGATTCTTCGGCAATCAGCTTGGAAGCGCCGCTGTCGATCACTTCCCGGTCATCAGCCAGCATCTGTTCGGCTTCTTCGCTAATGGGATGCGCCACGTCGTGAGAACGGTCGACCAACTCTTCGACCGTCAGGCCATAAGCAGCGGCCGTCGCCCGGTTAGCCAACAGAAAATGGCCGTTGCGGTCCTTGGCGAAAATCATGTGCGGCACCAGGTCGATGATCCACCGCAAGCGCAATTCGCTTTGCTGCAACGCGGTTTCGGCCTTGACCTGCTCGGTAATATCCGTGCCGGTGCCGCGATAGCCGATAAACCGGTTCTGATCGTCATAAATCGGTTTGCCACTGACTTTCAGATAGCGGCCTTCGTGGTGGAGGTTGCCGACCGAGGTTTGGTAGACAAAATCACGGAACGGCTGATGGGTCTCCAGCAGATCCCGGTGTTGTCGCCACTTGTGTTGATCAAAGATCGACTCAATTGTCGCCAGTTCCCAGCGGGCGCGGCCAATGACGTGCTGTGGCGCGATGCCGGTCAGGGCGTAGAAGCGTTCGGACAGGTAGGTGAAGCGCAGATTTTCGTCCATCTCCCAGATCCAGTCGCTGGCGGTCTCCGTGACATCGCGGAAACGGCCTTCACTTTCCCGCAGTGCGGCTTCCGCCTGCTGGCGCTCGCCCAGTTCCCGCTGCAACTGGCGGGTCCGGTGTGTGACTCGTTGCCGCAGCAGCCAGGACCATAGCAGCGAAGCGACCGTAACCAGCATCACGGGAATCAGCGCCCAGAACATCAAACGCAACAGGGGCGAGAGCTCGCCGGTGGCACCCTGATCCTGGCCCGATTCGTAGGCGGCAACGGTTCCCGTGATGGTGATGAGGAATCCGGATGCCAGTAAAAACCACCGCGCCAACTGGGCTAACCAGGCGAAAGGCGGGGAGCGGGATAAAAAGCAGGTTCGATTGAGCATGGCAGGCTGATGGTAATCCGATTAACCGTTATGATAGAGCTATTTTGCAGCCATGGTAGATTCTGGAGTGGGTGATGATGGCATTGGGACCGATCATGTTGGGACTGGAGGGGCTGGCGCTGACCGCTGAAGAGCGGGAATTGTTGCGCCATCCGCAGGTGGGTGGGGTGATTCTGTTCGCCCGCAATTATCAATCGCCGGAACAGGTTGCGGCCTTGACGGAAGCGATTCATGCGCTGCGTCAGCCGCGCCTGTTGGTCGCGGTGGATCATGAAGGGGGCCGGGTTCAACGCTTCCGCGAAGGGTTTACCCGACTGCCGGCGGTACGGCAGTTGGGCGAAGTTTACGATCAAGCACCGCACCGCGCCCGGCAGTTGGCCCGAGCGACCGGTTGGTTAATGGCGGCGGAATTGCGGTCAGTCGGTGTGGATTTCAGTTTTGCACCGGTCCTGGATCTCGACCACGGTGTCAGCAGCATTATTGGCGACCGGGCGTTTCACCACGCTCCCGAAGTGGTTGCGGATCTCGCTCATGCCTATCGGAGCGGGATGCAGAAAGCCGGTATGGAAGCGGTGGGCAAGCATTTTCCCGGACATGGCGGCATCGCGGCGGACTCGCATCTGGAGCTGCCGGTGGATCCGCGCTCTTACGAGGAACTGGCGGCGACGGATCTGCTGGCTTTTGAACGGATGATCCATTACGGCCTGGCGGCGCTGATGCCGGCGCATGTCGTCTATCCCCAGGTGGATGACCGGCCTGCGGGTTTCTCAGTGCGCTGGCTCAAGACGATTTTGCGCCAACATCTGGAGTTCCAGGGCGCGATTTTCAGCGATGATCTGGATATGGCGGGAGCCGGGCAGGCGGGCGCTCCAGCGGAACGGGCGCACGCCGCGCTGGCGGCGGGCTGCGATATGGCGCTGGCCTGCAATGACCGCCGTGCTGCTATTGCGATTCTGGAAGGGTTGCCGCAAACGCTCGATCCGGTGCGCGAGGTGCGGCTGATTCGGATGCATGGTCGTGGCCGCACCCACTTGACGCGGTTGCGGCGTAACCCGGTCTGGCAGCAGGCGATGCGGCTGGTGCAGAGTTATGACGCTCACCCTTTGCTGGATATGGATACTTGAATGTGGAGTTCGCGATGACCTCATCAATCACCCCTGAACAGGCGCTGGCCGTGCTGCGCGATGCGGATTTGCTCTGTACCCCGGAGCAAATTCAATCCACGCTGGACCGTCTGGCCGCCGCGATTAGCACCCGTCTGGAGCACAGCAATCCTTTAGTGCTGATGGTCATGAACGGCGCGTTCATCCCCGGCGCGGAATTACTCTTGCGCCTGCCGTTTCCCTTGCAGGTGGGCTACCTGCACGCCACCCGCTATCGCAGCGGTATCCGGGGCGGCGAAGTCCACTGGATTGCGCCGCCGCGTCCATCCGTCGCGGGGCGCACGGTGCTAGTGGTGGATGATATTTACGATGAGGGCGACACGCTCAAGGCCATTCTCGGCGAACTACGCCAGGAAGGGGCCGCTGAAGTGTATAGCGTGGCGCTGGTGAACAAGCAGCATGACCGGAAGGTGCCTGGACTGACGGTTGATTTTATCGGTCTGGAGATTCCGGATCGCTATGTGTTTGGCTGTGGCATGGATTATCAGGAATATTGGCGGCAACTGCCGGCCATCTATGCTATTCGTGATTGAACGCTTTAAATTTTTCGCCGCTTCGAACCACCCATTCTTTTCCAAGGATGGGGATATTTCACAACTGGCACAGGATGACAATATGACTCCACCCGTCGCGATTATCGGGGGCACTGGTCTGACCGTACTCGATACGTTAAAGATGATTCGTCAGGAAACCGTGTCCACGCCTTACGGCCGACCCTCCAGTCCACTGATGCATGGTGAACTGGACGGACATCCGGTGGTGTTTCTGGCCCGGCATGGCTTGCAACACACGTTGCCGCCCCATCGGATTAACTACCGGGCCAATCTCTGGGCGCTGCATCATGTCGGCGTCCAGCAAGTGATAGCCGTAGCGGCGGTTGGCGGAATTCGCGCTGATATGGCACCTGGTGTT
>JAUPTV010000008.1 GCA_030917925.1 Pseudomonadota bacterium | reverse complement strand
CTGCGCATCGATACGGTCAAGCATGTCCCTCGCGACAATCTGCTGGAATACGTCAACGCCTGGAAAGCGCACAAGCCAGGATTGTTTGTATTCGGCGAGAATCTGGTCAAAGGCTACGGCTGGGGTGACCTGGGTGGCGGCGACAACGGTCCCTCGTTCATCCGGCCCTGGTGGTACACCCGACTGGGCCACGATCCCCGTGACCCACACTCCGGCGGCGATTCCGGCTTTCCACAACTCGATTTTGGCCTGTTCTCCACCTTCCGCGACAATCTCAGTCGGGGCAGTTTCGGCGGGGTCAAGACGGTGCTGGATATGGACTGGATTTACGGCAACGCCAGCACCCTGGTTACGTTCCTGCAAAACCACGACGTCGGCCCGGACAACGACTTCCGGTTCCGCTTCAAGGGCGAGCAGTGGATGGCGGCGGCGGCCTATAACCTGCTCTGGACGGTGCGCGGCATTCCCTGCCTGTACTACGGCGAAGAAATCGAATTCATGAAGGGCGCACCACAGGACATTATCGGCAACGACGATACCCTGGACACCACGGGCCGCGCCTATTTCGGCGATCACCTGACCGACGAGCGCATCGGCCAAACGCAAAGCCACCCGCTGTATCAGCACCTCAAGCGGCTTAACCAGATTCGTCGCAGCATTCCGGCCCTGCAAAAAGGCGCGATGAGCCACGTCAATGAGTGGGGCGGCGGCATGAGCTTCGTCCGCGACCACCAGCAAGGAGAAAGTTATGTTGTGGTGGGTCTGGCCATTGGCGGTGATCAGGGCGTCAATGTCGGCGGCATTCGCAACGGCGTTTACCGCGATGCCGTGACCGGCCATGAAATCCACGTCGGCGACGGTCATCTGTCCTTCCATGTCTGCGCCAACTCCGCCGGTATCTACGTCCTTAACGGTCCCGGCAAAATCGGTGTGGATGGGGCTTATCTACGCTGATCGGTTTATCAAAATGATGAGTCAGGTTCTAACCTGACTCTTTCATTAACATTAACAAATACCATAAGACAAATTAGGGCATTTATGATATAGTAGTGAGTGGCTGTAAAGCCATATAGTGAAAGTGAGGTGCGATATGAATACCATGACTCAATATCAGCACGAGCACGAGCATATTGACCGGCGAGCCAAATTCCGTGCTGAAAATACCACAATGTGTCCAAACTGCGGCGGCGTCCATGTTGAACAGGGCGAATTCATCGAAGGCGGACACACTCTGCTTCCCTGGTATAATCATAGTCAGACTTATGCCGTGTATGCTTATGGTTGCCAATCCTGTGGCGCAGAGTTTATAGCGGGTTCGACCGAACGTTACTTCCGACAGCATCATGAAGTTGCTGCTCCTACTGTGCATTAAATGGCGTCACACGCCCTGACTGACTCAAACAATCCAGATTAAAGACAGGCCCCTGTAGCGCAAAAACCCGCCCAGGGGCTTTTTTGAGTTCTTCTCCTTACCCTCGCCCGAATCCCTTATGGCCTTTCCCCAACACCTGCTGGTTATTGATCTCGAAACCCGGCCTGACACGGCGATTCTGCCCGCAGACCGCAACCCTGACACCTTTCCCAAACCGATCCAGCATGAGATCGTGACCCTGGGCTTCCTGCTGGCGCGCATCGAGCGCGAAGGCGAGCGGGAGCGTTACCTGGTGCGCAAACTGGGATCGGCCTGTATCGCCGACCGGAACGAGCGGGACATCCTGGCCGGGTTCTGGCAAATGGTCGACAAACAGAAACCCCGTGTCGTGACCTGGAACGGGCGCAGCTTTGACGCTGCCGTACTCAAGCAACGCTCCCTGATCCATGGCCTGAGTGCCATCAACTGGCACCGAACCGACTCCCGCTTTGGCTACGACTACCGCTATGAATCCAACTGGCACTGCGACCTGATGGATGTGCTGAGCGACTTCGGCGCATCGCCCAAACTAGGGCTGGACGAAGCCGCCCGGGCGCTCGGCCTGCCGGGCAAATGGAACGGTCATGGCGAAAATGTCGCTGAGCAGGCCGCGATTGGCGACTATGCCGCCATCAATCAGTATTGCGAAGGCGACGTGCTGAACACCTACCTGCTGTATCTGCGCTGGGCGCACCTCAGCACCCGGGTTAGCGCTCATGGCCACAACATCAGCCTACAAAACTTGCAGGACTATCTGGCTACGGGCCGGGTTCAACATCCGCACTGGGGCGAGTTCCTGGATCGCTGGCAAGCCAGCGCCCGACCCTGCCCATCCGCGGTACCCGAAACGCACGGCGAACCGGGGCCGCAATCCCCTGAATCACACTTGCGTAGCGAAGACGTTTTACCGTAATGCTGCAGATTCTTGCCGGAACAACTTGACGAATGGTCAGCCATGAACTAGCTTTCCCTACGGATGTGGAAGCGAAGCGAATAGAAGATGATGCTATACGGAAATTACTGGGTATAGTTAAAAATTTCTGTCCTGTTCCATGTCAGGCCATTCGATCCATTCCAACTGAGCAGAATTTTGGAGACATAATGCAGCAAAATAAGATCTATGTGGGTAACTTTCCGTATACTGTTGATGAAGCACAGTTGCGGGAGATCTTTTCGCCCTATGGTGAAATCGAAGATCTCGCCCTGATTATGGACCGGGCAACCGGACGGCCCAAGGGATTTGCCTTTATCACCTTTACTGCCCAGCAGTCGGCAGAGAAGGCGCTGGAACAAAATGGTAAGAATCTGGGAGGCCGCCCCCTGAAGGTCAATATGGCGACAGAGAAACCCGCCAGAGGGGGACGTGGTGGCGGCGGTGGCCGCTCGAGATGGTAATATCTCGCTGCATATAGCAAAACGGCAGGGGCGACCGGATGGTCGCCCCTGCTACGTTTTGCTCGGCAAATCTACAGCCGAATCTTCAATCGACCCTGGGCTTCAGCATCATCAGTTGTCAAGGCGCTGCCCAGATCATCTTGCCATTCAATCCCGCCTCCACCGTACATAACCGGCGTCAAGTCGGTTTCCACCACGACCGGCAGGTACGCAACATCGTAGTAAGGATTAGGTCCGCCCTCGTCCTGGGGTTCCTGATACAAATCCCAGCGTGGCCAATCATCCGGACTTTCCTTGCCCGCACGGGAAACGGCGCGACGTTCATACAGCGTATAAAGCTTCATCAGCGGGACCCTCGTTACGCAACGCTATAGCGCTTGCGATAGCGATCCAGGAAGCGGGCAAGGCGCCCAATAGCGTCTTTGAGATCGTCTTCATGCGGCAAAAACACCACTCGCATATGATCAGGCTGGGGCCAGTTGAATCCCGTACCCTGGACGAGCAACACCTTTTCTTCCAATAGCAGTTCCAGAACAAACTGCTGGTCGTCAGCAATCGGATAAATATGGGGATCGAGCCGGGGGAACAGATACAGCGCCGCCTGGGGTTTAACGCAACTGACACCGGGAATCCCGGTCAACAAATCAAACGCCAGATCGCGTTGTTTGCCCAACCGCCCAGTCGGCAACACCAGATCATCGATGCTTTGATAACCGCCCAACGCGGTCTGAATGGCGTGTTGCGCTGGCACATTGGCGCATAACCGCATGGACGCCAGAATCGTTAAACCTTCGATATAATCTTGCGCGTGACTCTTCTCACCCGACACGACCATCCAGCCGGCGCGGTAGCCGCAGCATCGATAATTTTTCGACAGGCCATTGAAGGTCACGCACAATACGTCATCGGCCAGCGCGGCGATGGAGGTATGCTCAGCGCCGTCATAGAGCACCTTGTCATAGATCTCATCGGCGTAAACAACCAACTGATGCCGCCGGGCCAAGTCCAGAATGCCCTCCAATATCTCCACCGGATACAGTGCGCCGGTGGGATTATTGGGATTGATCACCACGATTGCTCGGGTATTGGGCGTAATCTTGCCCCGAATATCGTCCAGATCCGGCAGCCAGTCAGACGATTCGTCGCAATGGTAATGACGCGGCAACCCGCCCGACAGACTGACCGCCGCCGTCCACAGCGGATAATCCGGCGCAGGAATCAAGACTTCATCGCCGTTGTTCAGCAAAGCCTGCAAAACCATGACGATCAGTTCAGACACCCCGTTGCCGATGTAGATGTCCTCAATTTGCACCCCGGCGATCTGCTTCTGTTGAGTGTAGTGCATGATCGACTTGCGGGCGGCGAACAGCCCTTTGGAATCACAGTAGCCGGAAGCGTCCGGCAGGTTGCGAATCACGTCCTGGACAATTTCATCCGGGGCAGTGAACCCAAACGGTGCCGGGTTGCCAATATTGAGCTTAACAATCCGTTGACCTTCATCTTCCATTTGTTTGGCGCGCGCCAGCACCGGTCCACGAATGTCGTAGCACACATTGGCCAGCTTGGCGGATTTGAGGACGGGTTGCATGGAAATCAATCCTGAAGGCAGTAAAACTGGTATTATCAGCCAGTTCGCCCTGATCGCCAAGCGCTCTTGATTTAAAGACCGTATTGCGGAGAAATGACCTATGCCCCACCGCCGCCACCGCCGCCGCACGCTGGACGATATGCCGGAACAATCCACTGATGACGATGTTTTTGACTTCTCGTTTGGCCTGGATGAAGACGAGTTGGAAATGAATGACGATGCTGAGGCGCTGCTGGAGGAATTGGCGCACCTCAGTCCCAATTACGCGATTCTGCGGCGCTGCTGGGTGCTGCGGGCCTGGCTGGGCGTGCGCCCGGAACGGGTGGAAGCCTACCTGCAGCAACATCGGCGCAGCCGGATATTGACCGCTTTGAATATTCAGTTGCGAGGTCCGATCAGCCCGGCCCTGCAGCGGCAACTGGGTAAACAGAATCTGGAGTCGCGCCTGCCCGACGCCCGCCCGCCCTTCGGTAACGTCGCCACGATTGCGACCGCCCTGGGACTGGCTCCGCTGGAGCAGGATTTGTTGCTGCTGGCCGCCATGCTGCATCTCGATCCGACCCTGTACCTGGCCTGTCAGCCACTGGGTGAAGTCAGTCGCCGGGGAGCTTGCGCCGCACTATCGACCATGCTGGGCGCCCGTCCTGATGCGGTGTACCGGGCGCTGCTGCCCAATGGTTTGCTGGCCCGGACCGGCCT
>JAUPTV010000007.1 GCA_030917925.1 Pseudomonadota bacterium | reverse complement strand
GCTTTAATGGTCTTTCATCCTAAAATAATCTCCGTTCTCAGGAACCTACCGCCAGTTGGGCGGGAAGTAACGCTTGCCGAGAGGGCGTGAGACCTGGGGGAACATGCGGTCGCCTCATCAGTGTAAAGTTCCCCAGCCGTGGGGAATTTGAGTGGCGAAAACCAAGCCGTACCCTTGGGCAACCTCGATGAAGCAAGAAGTGAGTCATGGAATAAAAGACCATGATTTATGCAACGGTGACGCAGGCGCAACGCTAGGGCGCGGCCTTGTCCGAGCGGTATGGGTGATAGACCGACCCGCGTCTGTTCGCTGTGGGCCTGGAGCGGGTCGGTATCTTCGATCTTATCCCTTGATCGGCTCCAGCACCGCATCCAGGTTCAGATCATCGCAGAAGTCCAGAAACTCCTCGCGCAGCATGGCGATATGGGTATTGGCGGGAATGCCAATCGCCACGTTGACCGAAAACATCGGGGTGCCGGTGTGCGGGGCGCTGTAACTGCGCGTCACCATATCTTCAATGTTGATCGAACGGCTGGCGAAGAAGCTGGCCAGATGATGGACAATGCCGGGTTGATTGACCGCGACGACTTCCACCGCGTAGGGCAGGGTATCGCCGACCGGCATCCGGCCCTCGGTGCGCTTGGCGATAATCGCCATGTCCAGCGCCTGCTCCAGGCGCTTGAACTGCATTTCCAGTTTGGTCAGGGTGTTCCAGTTGCCCTGCACCATCAATAGAACGGCGAATTCGCCGCCCATCACCGTCATGCGGCTGTCAATGATCGTGCAGTCACAATCCATGATCGCCCGGGACAACTCGTTGACCAGGCCGGGACGATCTTCGCCCAGGGCGGAAATGACCAGGTAGTTTTTCACGGGCGGGGTTTCCTAGTGGCAAGGGATACGGGGAATTGGAGAGTTGCAGTGTACCGCTATCCAGCAAGGCTGAAAACCATCCCGCCAGGGTTGGGGCAGGGCGCTTGTCAAGCCGGCCCGCTATCCGTACCATGCGGCGATTGCGGGTTTATCGGGAGTGTAAGAGCATGTTTCGTGGCAGCATGGTAGCAGTGGTGACGCCGATGCAGGCGGATGGCGCGCTGGATTTTGCAGCGCTGGCGCGATTGGTGGAATTTCACATCGAGAACGGGACCGACGCGATCATTGCCGTCGGCACCACCGGTGAGTCGGCGACACTGGACTTTGAAGAACATATCGCCGTCGTGAGCAAGGTGGTGGAGCTGGTCAAACGACGGATTCCCGTTATTGCGGGTACTGGTGCCAATTCAACCCGCGAGGCGCTGCATCTGACCCAAAGGTCCATGGCGGCCGGCGCTGATGCGTGCCTGCTGGTCACGCCCTACTATAACAAGCCGACCCAGGAAGGGCTGTATCGCCATTACAAGCTGATTGCCGACAGCGTGGCGATTCCGCAAATTCTCTATAACGTGCCGGGCCGCACGGCTTGCGACCTGAAGCCGGAAACCGTTGAGCGGTTAGCCGATACCCCGAATATCATTGGCATCAAGGAAGCCAGTACGCTGGAGCGTATTCAGGAACTGGTGCGCCGCTGCGGCGACCGGCTGGATGTCTACAGCGGTGATGATGGCATTGCCGCCGAGGCCATGCTGAGCGGTGCCAAAGGAAATATTTCGGTCACGGCCAATGTCGCGCCACGCCTGATGCATGAACTGTGCGCCGCCGCGCTGGCCGGCGACCGGGTGCGCGCCGAGATGATTAATAATCAGGTGGCCGGCTTGCACAAGACGCTGTTTCTGGAATCCAATCCCATCCCGGTAAAATGGGCAGTCAGCCAACAGGGCCTCATTCCCTCAGGCATTCGCTTACCGTTAACGCCGCTGTCGGAATCGTTCCAGCCCGCAGTGCGGGCGGCGATGCAACAGGCTGGAGTGCTTTGATTAACATGACGATGACCCCGTTTTCACAGTTCCCGTGGCGCGTGACCACGCTATCCGCCGCAACCGCGATTGCGCTGGCGGGCTGTTCCAAGAATTTTGATACGTTGCTGCCTGATCGGCGACCCGATTACCGGCAAAGTACGATTTCGCAACCGCTGGAAATTCCGCCGGACCTGACCGCCTCCACCATCGACGATACCCTCGCGGTGCCGGAGATCAATCCGTCCGGCACGGCCAGCCTGTCGGCGTATGCCAAGGAACGTGGTGGTCCGCAACCACAGGCCAAGCAATCCGAAGCGGTATTGCCGCCACAACCGGGGATCACCCTGCAACAGGACGGCAATCAGCGTTGGCTGGTGATAGCCGCGCCTGCCGATCAGGTTTGGCCCAAGGTGCGGGAATTCTGGACCACCACCGGCTTTACCCTGAAACGCGATGATCCGACCATTGGCATTATGGAAACCGACTGGCTGGAGAATCGCGCCGATATTCCTGAAGATGGCATTCGCAGCCTGCTCAAGAAATATCTGGACATGGTGTACTCCGCGCCCACCCGCGACAAGTTCCGCACCCGACTGGAGCGTAGCGCCGATGGCCGAAATACCGATGTTTATTTAACGCACTACGGTGTTGAGGAAGTGGCGATGGGCGGGTCCAGCGCCAGCGCGACGAATACCTATGTGTGGCAACAGCGGCCGGCCAGCCCGGAGCTGGAAGCGGAAATGCTGAATCGGCTGACCGTTTATCTGGGCGCTTCGGAGAAACGCGCCGAGGCGCAGCAAGCCAAGGTGGGGGCTGCTTCAACGGGTTCCCGGGTTCGCTTGACGGAGGAAGGCGGTGAGAGTCGACTGTTGATCAGTGAAGACTATTCCCGCGCCTGGCGGTTGGTCGGTTTGGCGCTGGACAGCAGTAATTACGCGGTCGAAGAGCAGAATCGCAGTCAGGGTCTGTATGTGGCGGAATACCGCGATCCGGAGCTGGAAAACCAGAAAAACCAGGATGAAGGCTGGCTGTCCAAGCTGGCGTTCTGGCGCAGCAAACCGGATGCACCGCCGCCGGGTACTCGTTATCGGGTTCGACTGTCCGGGCAGGGCACGCAGACCCTGGTCGTCGTCCGCGATATCAACGATCAGCCTGACAATTCGGCGGGCGCCCGGCAGGTGCTGGACGTGTTGCAGAAAACCATTAAGTAGCTGTTCGTTAAGCGGTTGAATATTCGAATCCAGCGTCTGCCGCCGCAACTCATTAGTCAGATCGCCGCTGGCGAGGTGGTGGAACGCCCCGCCTCGGCGATCAAGGAGTTGCTGGAAAACAGTCTCGACGCCGGCGCGACCCGCATCACGGTTGAAGTGGAGCAGGGCGGCGTCCGGCTGATCCGGGTGCGCGATAACGGTTCCGGCATCCCACCTGATGATCTGGCCCTGGCGCTGACCCGCCATGCGACCAGCAAAATCGCCAGTTTCGATGATCTCCAGCACGTCGCCAGTCTCGGCTTTCGTGGCGAAGCTTTGCCCAGCATGGCCGCCGTTTCGCGGCTCACGCTCACTTCCCGGGCGGTTGGACAGGATACCGGCTGGCGGATCAGTGGCGATGGCAGCGAGACGATGGAGGCACCGACTCCGGCTCCGCATCCGCTGGGCACGACCGTGGAAGTGCGCGATCTGTTTTATAACGTGCCCGCCCGCCGCAAGTTTCTCCGCAGCGAACGCACCGAGTTTGGCCACATCGAGGATGGGGTGCGCCGACTGGCGTTAAGCCGCTTCGAGGTCGGGTTCAGTCTGTGGCATCACCAGAAGCCGGTGTTCGACCTGGAACCGGCCGCCCGTCAGGAAGAACGAGCGCAAAGGGTTGCGGAACTGTGCAGCCGGGAATTTGTAGCCGCCTGCGTATTTTTTGACCGGAAGGAGAGCGGGTTGCGGTTGTGGGGCTGGCTGGGCTTGCCAGCGACCTCGCGAGCGCAAGCGGATATGCAGTACTTCTTCGTCAATGGCCGAGCGGTCCGTGACCGGGTGATGAGCCATGCGCTGCGCCAGGCTTATCAGGATATTCTTTATCAGGACCGGCAACCGGCGGCAGTGCTGTACCTGGAACTCGATCCATCCGCTGTCGATGTCAACGCGCATCCCGCCAAGCAGGAAGTGCGGTTCCGCGAATCGTCAGCGCTGCATGAATTCATCCGTCGTGCGGTACAGGCGGCTCTGGCGGAAGTGCGTCCGGGTACTGCGCCACCGCCCGCGCCCCAGGCCAGCGAGCGGTTATGGTCCTCGGTGAGCAGTCGATTCAACAGCGATTCCAGCCCTGCCAAACCGGCAGATGCCCGCCAAGTCAGCGAACGCCTCACGGTTTATGGGCAACTCCATCCATCCCCAGAACTCGCTGCGATTGGCGAGATTGCTGAACCGGCAGCGCCTGCCGTTGTTCCCGAAGCTGTCGCGGAATCGCCGCCCCTGGGTTACGCACTGGGGCAATTGCACGGCGTTTATGTGGTCGCGGAAAACGAAGCTGGGCTGGTGGTGGTGGATATGCACGCCGCCCATGAGCGCATCCTGTATGAACGGCTGAAAACGGCGCTGGTGGCCGGCGCGATTCAGACGCAGACACTCCTCACGCCCGTTACCTTGACCATCAGCCCGCAGGAACAACGCCAGGTTGAAGAACATGGCGCACTGTTTGCAAAAGCCGGACTGGAATTGACGATGCTGGGACCGGAGACCGTGGCGGTGCGGCAAATTCCAGCGCTGTTGGCCGGGTCAAACATTGTCGGGCTGGTGCGCGACATGTTGGCGGATCTGGCGGCGCACGAGACCAGTGACCGAACTGAGACAGCCATTTTGGCCCTGTTAGCCAGTTTGGCCTGTCACGAAGCGGTGCGTGCCCATCGCCCGTTGAATCTGCTGGAAATGAACGCCCTGTTGCGCGATATGGAGCACACTGATCGCAGTGGCCAATGCAATCATGGTCGCCCGACCTGGATTCAGTTGACTCTGGATGAGTTGGATCGACTGTTTCGGCGTGGGCGTTAGCGCTTGTGGCTGATCTACGTCCCCCGATCCTGTGCCTGATGGGACCTACCGCGTCCGGTAAAACGGCGCTGGCGGTGGAACTGGCGCAACGCTGGCCCTTTGAAATTATCAGCGTCGATTCGGCGCTGGTTTACCGGGGCATGAATATCGGCACGGCCAAGCCGGACGCCGAAACGCAGCGGATCGCGCCCCATCGACTGATCGACATTCTTGATCCGGCTGAAGCTTATTCCGCAGGCCAGTTCCGCAGCGATGCGTTACGCGAAATTGCCGAGATTCAGGCGGCGGGCGGTTGGCCCTTGTTGGTCGGCGGGACGATGCTCTATTTTCGGGCGCTGGAACGGGGTCTGGCGGAGTTACCGTCCGCTGATTCAACGGTACGCGCCCGGTTGGCGGCGGCAATAGCCGAACAGGGCAGCGCGGCGCTACATGATCGCCTGGCGCAGATTGACCCCACAGCGGCAGCGCGTATCCATCCGCACGATACCCAACGCATTCAGCGGGCGCTGGAGGTGTACGAGTTGACCGGCCAATCGCTGACGGAACTTTGCCACCATTCGCACAACGAATTACTACCCTTTCGGATGATCAAACAGATCGTAGCGCCGGCAGACCGGAGCTTATTGCATGAACGGATTGAACAGCGGTTTCGGGCGATGCTGGAGCAGGGCTTTATCGCCGAGGTTGAGCACCTGCGGGCCAGAGGCGATCTCGACTTGAACAAGCCCGCGATGCGCGCAGTGGGCTACCGGCAGGCCTGGGAGTATCTGGAAGGGATGCTGGACTATCCGGCGATGGTTGAGCGAGGGATCGTGACGACCCGACAGTTCGCCAAGCGTCAGTTGACCTGGTTGCGGGCGGAATCCGGGGCGTTCTGGCTAGATAGTGCCGCCCCTGGCTTGCTGGATCGGTTGATCGTCGGGTTGCGCGAAACCGGCTTTTTTCCAACTTAACGAAACGGCTGTGTTAATATTCACGGGTTTAAGAGCGTCGTTACCGTGCAGCAGATAGACGACGCTTCAGCAAACTTTGGTGATTCCTGCGGACTACATCTCACGGGAACGCGAGGAGCCGATTTTTCAGCAGACCGTCCCTGGAATCGGGCACATATTGTGCAAACATTTTTTTGGCTCTTCGATAGTTTTGAGCCACTTTGACTTTTTTGGCTTGGTTTCAAGCTTCAAGTTTATTTATAGCCGCCGGGCTGGCGGTGTTAGCCTGTGGAGAGACTGTAAATCCTGTTTCTGCGAAAGTGGACTTAGGTAGGACTCAGTGAAGCAGGAAAGCCTGATTGTGAAGTCAGGAATCCCCGTCTTCAGGGCGGGGAGGATGTCAACTTTCGCCCCATAACAACAAGGGAGTATTGCAATGGCAAAAGGTCATTCTCTCCAGGAACCTTTCCTGAACGCGCTGCGTAAGGAGCGGATTCCCGTCTCGGTCTATCTGGTCAATGGCATCAAGCTACAGGGCCAGATTGAATCTTTTGATCAATTCGTGGTGCTGCTCAAGAACAGCGTGAGCCAGATGATTTACAAGCACGCCATTTCTACGGTCGTCCCGGTGCGCAATGTTCGACTGAATCTAGCGCTGGACGATATGGATTCCGGTGAACAGTCCTAACGCTTTGAACCGGGTGTGCGGGAGGCCGTTTGTTCGAGCGTCCGCAGGGGAGTGAGCGCGCCGTTCTGGTGCATTTGACGCTGGACGGCGCGGCGGAGGGTCAGGATGCGTCCGAGTTCCAGGACCTGGCCGCTTCTGCCGGTGCCGAGTGCATGGCGCTGATTACGGGTCGTCGTTCAGCCCCGGATTCGCGACTGTTTGCCGGTAGTGGCAAAGCGGCGGAAATCCGCGAGGCTGCCGAACAGAGCGAAGCCAAACTGGTCATTTTCGACCATACGCTGTCGCCGAGTCAGGAGCGCAATCTGGAAACATTCCTGCAGTGCCGGGTGTTGGATCGGACTGGGTTGATCCTGGATATCTTCGCCCAGCGCGCCCGCAGTTTTGAAGGCAAGTTGCAAGTGGAACTGGCGCAGTTACGTCATCTATCGACCCGACTGGTGCGGGGCTGGACTCATCTGGAGCGGCAACGTGGCGGCATTGGCTTGCGCGGTCCCGGCGAGACCCAGTTGGAAACTGACCGGCGACTGCTGGCGGATCGAATCAAGCAGATTCGGTTGCGCCTGGGGCGGGTAGATCGGCAGCGCGAACAGGGCCGCAAGGCGCGGCGCAAGGCCGATTTGCCAACGGTTTCCCTGGTGGGCTACACGAACGCTGGCAAATCCACCCTGTTCAACGCCCTCACCCAGGCGCAGGTCTACGCCGCTGATCAACTGTTTGCTACTCTGGACCCAACGCTGCGGCGACTGGAACTGCCGGGCGTGGAATCCGTCATTCTTGCAGATACCGTCGGTTTCATCAGTCGCTTGCCGCATGAACTGGTCGCGGCGTTTCGCGCTACCCTGCGGGAGACCGTTGAGGCCAGTTTGTTGCTGCATGTGATCGATGCGCATCATCCCGACCGGGCGGGCGTCATTGCTCAGGTCGAGGCGGTGCTGGCAGAAATCGGCGCAGCGGATCGTCCACAATTGCAGGTGTTTAACAAGATCGATCTGAGCGGGGAACCGCCGCGTCTGGAACGGGATAGCGAAGGCCAGGCGCGAGCGGTCTGGCTGTCGGCAGCGACCGGTGCCGGGCTGGATTTGTTGTCCACCGCGCTGGCCGAGCGCTTGCGTGGCGGAACTGTTCAGGGCTGGCTTGGTTTACCGCACTCCGCCGCCCGGCTGCGCGCCCGCCTGTTTCAACTGGGCGCGGTGGTTGCCGAGGAGACCGGTTCCGCCGGTGAATGGCTGATTGAAGTGCGCACGTCGCGCAGTAACGTAGATTTGCTCTATCGTCGGGACGGCCTGCGGGCGGAATGGGTGCGCTCAGGATTCTCCATCCCGATTTTGAACCGTAATGAAGACCAACTTTGAGGTACGACATGGCCTGGAATGAACCGGGAGGCGGCAATCGCGATCCCTGGAGCGGAGGCGGTCGCGATCAGGGACCGCCTGATCTGGATGAAGTCGTTCGCAAGCTGTCGGATCGCTTCAACAGCCTGCTGGGCGGACGGCGCGGTGGTGGCGGCAGCAGTAGCAGTGGCGGCAGTGGAGCCTCCGGTTCGGGCGGTTCCGGCCTGGCGGGCATTGCTCTGGTGGTGGGCGTCATCGCGGTGATTGGCTGGTTGATTGCCAGCATCTACATCGTGAATGAAGGCGAACGTGGCGTGGTGTTGCGGTTTGGCCGCTATTTGGAAACGACGCTGCCCGGCCCCCATTTGCGAATCTTTCCCATCGACCAGGTGGACGTCGTGAATGTCGAACAGCGCCGTTTCCGGGAAATCGGCTATCGTTCCGGGGCTGGCGGCGGTCGCCAACAACCGGCGATTCGCTCGGTGCCGAAGGAAGCGCTGATGCTGACCCAGGATGAGAACATCGTGGATGTGCGGCTGGCGGTGCAATACCAGATTAAGGACCCTCGCGCCTATCTGTTCAGTGTCTTCGATCCGGAAAGCGTCTTGGTGCATGTGGTGGAAAGCGCTACCCGCGAGACCATCGGCAAAAGCACCATGGATTTTGTGTTGACCGAAGGCCGTAGCGACATCGTGGCGGATATCCGCACATTGAGCCAGAGTATCCTGGACAGCTACGGCACGGGTTTGCAAGTCATCACTGCGGTGTTGCAGGATGCCCAGCCGCCGGAAGAAGTGCAGGATGCTTTTGGTGACGCCATCAAGGCGCGGGAAGACGAGCAGCGGTTGAAGAATGAGGCGGAAGCTTACTCGAACGAGGTCATTCCACGCGCACGCGGTCAGGCGGCGCGACGGTTGAATGAGGCTTCAGCGTATAAGGAACAGGTCGTCGCGCAGGCGCAAGGTGAGGCGAGCCGTTTCGAGCAGTTATTGGCGGCCTACAGCAAGGCTCCAGAAGTGACCCGTGAACGCCTTTATCTGGAAACGCTGGAAACGGTGCTGTCCCGGGTGAGCAAGGTGCTGGTGGATGTGCAGGGTACAAATAACCTGATGTATTTGCCTTTGGATCGATTGCTGAAATCGGGAGAAGCGATGCCCGGCGGCGATGGGCGGGCGACAGGCGGAATGCTGGAAACGTTACCGGCGTCTTCATCGACGTCGCAGGATGGCAGCGCGGCAGCGACGCGCCTGCGGGATTTGAATCGTAGTCGGGAGGTACGCTGATGGCCGGGTCAACATTGCCGATGTCTCGAAATACCGTGCTGGGCGCACTGGGCGCACTCGTTGCGGTGCTGGCGATGTCGCTGTTCACGGTAAATGAAACCCAGACCGCGATCCGCTTTCAATTGGGCGAAATCGTTCAGGACAACTATAAGCCCGGTCTGCACTGGAAATGGCCGTTGATTAACAACGTCCGCAAATTTGACCGGCGGTTACAGACCCTGGACACCGATCCGGAACGGTTCCTGACTGCTGAGAAAAAGAACGTCATCGTTGATTCGTTCGCCATGTGGCGGATTGAGGATGTGCGGAAGTTCTACACCACGGTCGGCGGCGATCCGATCCAGGCCAATGTCCGGCTGGATCAGATCGTCAAGGACAGTCTGCGTAGCGAGTTCAGTAAACGCAGCATTCAGGAAGTGGTGTCCGGCGACCGGGTGCAGATCATGGACACGCTCAGTCGGTTGCTCAAGGAGCAGGCGACGCAGTTGGGCATTGCGTCAGTGGATGTCCGGATCAAACGTATCGACTTGCCTCCGGATGTCAGCAGTTCGGTATTCAGTCGCATGAAGGCCGAGCGGTTGCGGGTGGCCAAGGATTTCCGTTCGCGTGGCGGTGAAGCGGCAGAGCGGATTCGCGCCGATGCGGATCGGCAAAGTACGGTGATTCTGGCGGAGGCTTATCGTGACGCTGAGCGGCAACGTGGCGAAGGCGATGCCCAGTCCGCGGATATTTACGCTCAGGCGTATAGCAAGGATCAGGATTTCTACAGCTTCCACCGCAGTCTGAACGCCTATCGGCAGAGCTTTAACAGCCATAATGACGTGCTGGTTCTGGAGCCGGATTCGCAGTTCTTCCGCTATTTGAACCAGGCGCAACCCGGTTCAGCGTCCCCGTCCAGCAAAGCGCAATGATGATGGCGCTCCGTTGTTGCAACGACGGCGACGTCATCACCGGACGCTGCCATGTGGAATGAACTGCTGGCGGCGTTCGGTCTAATGCTGGTGCTGGAAGGCATTCTGCCGTTTCTCAGTCCGGAGTCCTTCCGAAAAACCTTGCAGCGAATGGCGCAACTGGAGAACCGGATCTTACGGCTGGCCGGACTGGCCAGCATGGGCCTGGGCCTGGTGGTGCTGTATTTCTTCCGCTGATTTCGTCCATCACGCGCAATTCCTGATCCACACTGCCCTGTATTGTTCCCTTTCATGATCCAAGACTGCTGGTTATTGCCGGAAGGCATTGAAGAAATCCTGCCGCCCGCCGCAGGTCGGCTGGAACGGCTGCGTCGTGACCTGCTCGACATGTATGAAAGCTGGGGTTACGAACTGATTATTCCGCCGCTGATTGAATTTCTGGACTCGCTGCTGACGGGAGCGGGCGATGATCTGGAGTTACAAACCTTCAAACTGACCGATCAGTTGAGCGGCCGGATGATGGGTGTGCGGGCGGATATGACCCCGCAGGCAGCGCGGATTGATGCGCATTTGCTCAAGCGTCATGGCCCGGTGCGGCTGTGCTATATGGGTACGGTGCTGCGCACCCGCGCCGACGGGTTTGGCGGCTCGCGCAGTCCTTATCAGGCGGGCGTGGAGTTGTACGGCCATCGTGGCTGGGAAAGCGATCTGGAAGTGCTAACCCTGATGCTGGAGACCCTGCGCATTTCGGGAATCAGCGAAATCCATCTGGACCTGGGCCATGTCGCCATTTTCCGCGAACTCGTTGGCCAGGCGGGTTTGGGGCCGGAACGGGAGCGGGTGCTGTTTGAAGCGTTGCAGCGCAAGGCGTTGCCGGACATTCATCAGCAACTCGCGGAGTGGGCGTTACCCGAACGGCAGCGCGAATTGCTCCAGGCGCTGGCGATCTTGAACGGCGGGCCGGAAGTGCTGGATGAGGCCGAGGTACGGTTGGCAGCCAGTGGCGACCGAGTGGGGGAAGCGTTAACGATGCTGCGGCGGTTGGTCGAGGCGTTGCGCCAATCGTGGCCGGACTTGCCGATTCACGTCGATCTGGCGGAATTGCGTGGCTATCACTATCACACTGGCGTTCTGTTTTCCGCCTACACGCCGGGCCAGGGCGTCGCCATCGCCCAGGGCGGTCGGTATGACGAGATTGGCCAGGTGTTTGGCCGGGCCAGGCCGGCAACCGGGTTTAGCACCGATTTGGCGACCTTGTTGTGGTTAGGCGTATTGCCAGAGGTTGCGGCAACGGGTATTTACGCCCCGCCGATGGGCGATGCGGCGCTGGAAACCGGGGTGGCGAGCTTGCGCCGCCAGGGTGAACGGGTCATTCGGGCGCTGCCGGGGGCGGATGTAGAGCCATGTACTTTGGGATGCGACCGGCAGTTAGCGCAAACGGCAGGCGAGTGGGTCATGATTCCCTTGCTGAATTCGGCTAATAATACAGGAACCTGACATGGGCAAGAATGTAATCGTCATCGGCGCGCAATGGGGCGACGAGGGCAAGGGCAAGGTGGTGGATCTGCTGACGGATCGTGCGGCGGCAGTTGTGCGATTTCAGGGCGGCCATAATGCCGGGCATACGCTGGTCATCAAGGGCCAGAAGACAGTGTTGCATCTGATTCCCTCCGGTATTTTGCGTGAAGGTGTGGCCTGTCTGATCGGTAATGGCGTCGTGCTGTCCCCGGCAGCGTTGCTGACCGAAATGGATCGACTGGAGCAGCAGGGTGTGGCGGTGCAGGCGCGGTTGCGGATCAGCGAGGCTTGTGCGCTGATTCTGCCTTATCACGTCGCGCTGGATCAGGCGCGTGAGAAAGCCCGTGGCGACCGGGCGATTGGCACAACTGGGCGTGGCATCGGTCCCGCTTACGAGGACAAGGTAGCGCGGCGGGCGGTACGGCTCGGCGATCTGTTCCATCGGGAGCGGTTCGCCGCCAAGCTGGGCGAGGCGCTGGATTTCCACAATTTTGTATTGCAGCGCTATTTTCAGACTGACCCGGTGGATTTCCAGAAGGTGCTGGATGAAACCTTGGTCATGGCTGAGCGGCTGCGACCCATGGCGGCGGATGTGACTGCGTTGTTGGATGCCTACCGGCGGCGTGGTGACAACATGCTGTTTGAAGGGGCGCAGGGGGCGATGCTGGATATCGATCATGGCACCTATCCTTATGTGACCTCTTCCAACACCACGGCAGGCGGCGCGGCGACCGGGACGGGATTGGGTCCCCGTTATCTCGATTATGTGCTGGGGATTACCAAGGCATACACCACCCGGGTGGGCGGCGGGCCGTTCCCTACCGAGTTGTTTGACGAAACCGGCGAGTATCTGGCCGAGCGCGGACATGAGTTCGGCTCGACCACGGGTCGGCGGCGGCGTTGTGGCTGGTTTGATGCGGTGGCGTTGCGGCGCTCCATCTTGAATAACAGCGTGTCGGGATTGTGCGTGACCAAGCTGGATGTGCTGGACGGTCTGGAGCAGATTCGGATTTGCGTGGGCTATCAGTGTGGGGCGGAACGGCTGGACAGTGCGCCGCTAGGCGCGGAAGCGTTGGCGTCTTGCGAACCGATTTACGAGGAATTGCCCGGCTGGCAGGATTCAACGGTCGGTGTGCGGCGGTATGAAGATTTACCCGCAAATGCCCAGGCGTATCTGCAGCGCATGGAGGAGTTGGCGGATACACCCATTGATCTGATTTCCACTGGGCCGGATCGGGTGGATACCATCGTGTTGCGCGATCCGTTTGCCGCATAAGTATTGACGCCCTCCCCGCAATGGGGAGGGTTGAACGATAGCTAATAAAGCACTTCCGCCCCGGTAATCTCTTCACTGCGTAAAGATAAGGTGGCCGTGCCGCCAGGTTTGCGAATGGTGATTTTGACCATGCCATCGGCCATCATTTCCAGTTTTCCTCGATAGTGGGCACCCGTGCTGGTTTGCAGCTTGGCGATCTTGCCGACATGCTGCTTGAGTTGGCTGACGGCGATGGGATGGAAAGAATGTTGAATGACGACCGGTTTGGGAGTCGGCGTAACAGTCGCTGGCGCTTCTTCCTCATGCGGTGGCGACGGTGCGCCGATGCCTAGCGCCTTCACCACTTGGACATTATTCCATTCGACGCGCAAATCGCTGATGGCCTGATCGTTGACTTTAACGGTCAGACCGGTCAGCTTGACCACATCTTCAGCCTTGTAAAGCGCTAACTCGGACGGGTCAATGGGCGCAGGGGGATTAGCCGTGAGGGTGAGCGAGCCATTTTCGGCGAGATAGCCCTGGTAGGCGGCGATCAGTCCCGGGCCTGGCTGGATGCCGTTGGCGCGCAGCCGTTCCACCACCAGCCGTACATGGTCAGCGATGTATTCATTGATGGGTTTGCCGGCCTTGGCCGCGCAGTAATTACTCCGGCGGGTGTTGTAGCCATCGTCTTGCAGGACGACGTTCAGACTGGTCAGCTTCGGGGTCAGGGATTGAGCCAGTTCCATGATCGAGGTCGCGGGCGTGTTCAGCGCAAAGCCCATATCCAGGCTGATTGACGCCCAGTCCCGGGCATTGCTATTCACCCGTATCTGCATCCGGTTGGCGTCCAGACGATAGCCGATGTCCAGATTGCTGATAAAACGTTCATAGCCCATTTCCTGCCATTCGTCGCCGCTGAAGTGG
>JAUPTV010000043.1 GCA_030917925.1 Pseudomonadota bacterium | reverse complement strand
ACCAGTTCCCAGCCGCTGTAGACCAAGATCAGCGGATGCAAGGTCGCCGGCCCCAAGACCTCCCGCACCCGCGCATCCTGCACATACTGTTGTAATTGCGTTTCTGCCTCGTTAATCACCTTCTCGCGCTGCTTCGGACTGTCCTCACCCCGCTTGAGGTACTTGAGTTCGATCAAATAGGCATGGCGCATATCGCGGTAGCGGGCATAGAACGGCGCCAGATAGAGATCGACAAACCCGCCGCCCCACTCCTGCTCGCTCCACACCCGGAAATACGGCGTCAGATTCAGCCAGGCCAACAGAAAGCCCTGAATCATTTTCTCCCCTTGCAGATAGTCTCGCACACTGGCTTGCTGCTGAATCTGCTCGCTCAGATAATCAAAGAACGCCGCCCATTCGCCCCGATAGGCCATGGCCCGCAGTTTCTCGCCGAGGGTCCAGACACTCGGTTTGAAAATCTCCACATCCCGGTAAGCCTCGCGCAGATAGCCGTACAGCAGTTGCCAGATGGTTCGGTTGGGAATTTTCAGCAAGGGCGCGCCTTCCCGCTCTCCGGCGAAGGTTAGCAATCCCAGATAGTAGAGCAGGGAGACAAAGTTCTCGGGCTGGAGCAGTGCCTCGACCGGAAAGCTCGTCTGGATGTCGCTGACCTGTTCTCCGGTTTCAATGATCTCGCGCAGGCGGCTGAAATTGCCGTTCAGGGTCTGATCGATCTGTACCAGATAGCGCAATTTGCCGTAGTCCATGCGCACATTGTGATCAATCAACTCGTCGGGTGGGTCGCCTAATCGATAAAGGTGTTGCAAGTAATACAGCGCCATGTCGCTATTGGTCACGGATTCCGTGCATTGCTTATGAAAATGGTAGTGGTTATACCAGTCGTCCAGCACCGGGCGATGTTGATGATAGTCTTGGCCAAAGGCGGCGAACAATTCGGCCATTTCCTCGGCATTAAATCCGAGCAGGCCGTTGAACTGCCGATCCAGACTGATATTGGCCCCAATATTAAAACCACTGGTCACATCATCCATGGTAATAGGCGAGACCCCGGTGATGAACAATCGCGCCAGCCCGCCACCGGTGCGTCCGACACCTTCCTTGAGGACGCTGAAGAAATGGCGGAAGAAGCCGCCACCATGGGTCAGTTCCTGATATTTCTGCCGCCCCTCGCGCACCAGCAGGTTATTCGCAAAGTTGTCGTATTCATCGATGAACAGATAGAGCGATAAGCCCAAGGCATCGGTGGTGCGAATGAGTTGCTCGATACGCGCTGAGGCGGTTTGCTCATCAAGGATTTTTTGCCCCTGCGCTGCCGGGATATGCGCGGAATAGCGCTGGACAAAGCTTTCCAGTTCAATCCGGATATAGGTCTCAAATGACGCCGCCAATTTTCGCGAATCAGCATCGACGGCGGAAAAGTCAAACCGCAGAACCAGATAGCCGTGTTTCTCCGGCGTGGGGTGGGTGTGAATCCAGGTATCCCCGAACAACTCGTCGAAGTACGGTTCCCATCGCCGGTCGTAGTAGCATTCCATGACCGATTGCAGCAGCGATTTGCCGAAACGGCGCGGGCGGATCAGGAACAGAAAGCGCCCAGCTTGCTCCAGCAAGGGCAGATAGGCGGTTTTATCGACGTAATACTCGTTACCCCGGCGCAATTTGACAAAATCGGCCACGCCGTAGGGGATGCGCAGTGGTTGTTGAACATCCATCTATTGATCTCCAAATGGAGCAACGGCATCACGGTCTACCCCCGCGCCGGGCATTCCCCCACCAGTTCCACCTTCCCTTGTTCATCCACTGCTTCCATCC
Organism: Pseudomonadota bacterium; assembly: GCA_030917925.1. GTDB lineage: Bacteria > Pseudomonadota > Gammaproteobacteria > Competibacterales > Competibacteraceae > UBA2383. The sequence continues at coordinate 3,745 of JAUPTV010000043.1, read as the reverse complement.
GCACCGTGAAGCCCCACAGCCGATGCAGATGCTTGAGGACTTCCTGCGTGGTGTCTGGATGCAAAGGGCGGCGATGGTAGCGGGTATGGCGCAGCGTCAGCGAGCGGTCCTTGCGGTGGGCGACATTCCAGACCTGGATATTTGGTTCCCGGCTGCCGAGATTGTACTGATCGGCCAGCGCCAGCCGCAGTTTTCGATAACCCGGTTCATTATGAATCGCGGTGATTTCCAACTCATCCTGTTGATCGTCATCGAGCACCGTGAACAGTTTGAATTCCCGGATCAGCTTGGGCGACAGGAATTGCGCGATGAAACTCTCATCCTTGAAATTGCGCATGGCAAAGTCCAGCGTCTTGATCCAGTCCTGCCCGGCGATGTCCGGGAACCAGTGGCGATCTTCATCGGTTGGATTTTCGCAAATCCGCTTGATGTCGCACATCATGGCGAATCCGAGCGCGTAGGGATTGATGCCGGAATAGTAGGGATGATCGAACGGCAGTTGCTGCACCACGCTGGTATGCGATTGCAGGAACTCGATCATGAACCCGTCATTGGCGTAGCCCTCATCATAGATCCGGTTCATTAACGTGTAGTGCCAAAATGTTGCATGTCCTTCATTCATTACTTGTGTCTGGCGCTGGGGATAGAAGTACTGGGCCATCTTGCGGACGATCCGCACCAGTTCCCGCTGCCAGGGTTCCATCAACGGTGCACTTTTCTCGATGAAATACAGCAGATTTTCCTGAGGTTCCGCCGGAAACCGCTGGCTTTCTTCGGCGGCGGCTTCAATCGGCCGGGTCGGCACCGTCCGCCACAGGTCGTTGATCTGCAACTGCAAATAGGCTTCCCGTTCCCGCTGGCGCTGTTTCTCCTCGCTGAGTGACAGTGGCGATGGATGTTTGTAGCGGTCCACGCCGTAGTTCATCAGCGCATGGCAGGAATCCAGGAACAACTCGACCTCTTCTTCGCCATACCGCTCTTCGCACTCGGTCACATAGTTCCGGGCGAACAGCAGGTAGTCGATGATCGCGTCGGCGCTGGTCCAAGTGCGGAACAGGTAGTTGCCCTTGAAGAAGGAGTTATGGCCATAGGCGGCGTGGGCGATGACCAGCGCCTGCATCATCGCGGTATTCTCTTCCATCAGATAGGCGATACAGGGATCGGAGTTAATCACGATCTCGTAGGCCAGTCCCATTTGCCCGCGCCGGTAGTTCTTCTCGGTCAGCACAAACTGCTTGCCATAGGACCAGTGCTTATAGCCCAGCGGCATACCCACCGAGGAATAGGCGTCCATCATCTGTTCGGCGGTGATGATTTCGATCTGGTTGGGATAGACATCCAGTCCGAAGTCATTGACCGCAATCTGACCGATCACTTCGTTGTAACGCTCCAGCATCGGGAACGTCCATTCAGACGATTCGGCAATCAGTTTTGATTCGCTCATGATACGCGCCTCTTGAACAGGTCCCGGAACACTGGGTAGATGTCAGCGGCTCCGTCAATCTGCCGCATGGCGAAATGCTCGTGCTGAGCCTTCACGTCTTCATAAGCCTCCCACAGGCTTTGATGACGGTCCGGGGTAATCTCGATATAGGCGTAATAGCGGACCCAGGGCATGATCCGCTGTAGCAAAAGATCCCGGCAGGCCGGCGAGTCGTGATGCCAGTTGTCGCCATCCGAGGCTTGGGCGACATAAAGATTCCAACTGGACACCGGGTAACGCTCGCGCATGATGTCCGCCGTCAGTTCCAGAGCGCTGGACACGACGGTGCCGCCGGTTTCCCGCGAGTAGAAGAACTCCTGTTCATCCACTTCCTTGGCGACGGTGTGGTGACGAATAAATACGACCTCGATCTTTTCATAATTCCGTTGCAGGAACAGATAGAGGAGGGTGAAGAAACGTTTGGCCAGATCCTTGCGCGTCCGGTCCATCGATCCGGACACATCCATGATGCAGAACATCACTGCCTGGGTAGTGGGCTGCGGCTGCTGGACGCGATTGGCATAGCGCAGGTCAAAGGTATCAATGAACGGCACCGCCCGCACCCGTGCCCGCAGATGCTCAATGTCCGCCTTCAACGCCTCGACACGTTCTTCATCAACCGGCGACTCGTCATACAGGCGATCCAGTGCTTCTTCCGCTTCATGCAGTCGCCGACTATAGGGCGCGGCCATGGCCATCCGCCGCGCTAAAGCGCCACGCAGCGAACGGACTACATCGATATTGGCCGGGTTGCCGGCGCTGGTGAAGCCCGCCCGCACCGATTTGAACTCGGTGGCTTTGGCCAACTGTGTTCGCACCAGGTTGGGCAGTTCCAGGTCTTCAAAGAACAGTTCCAGGAACTCTTCGCGGGACAGTTCGAAGACGAAATCATCCTCGCCTTCGCCGGTATTGCTGGCTTGACCACTGCCTGCCCCACCGCCTGCACCACCCTGGGGTCGGGGAACACGGTCGCCGGGCGTGAATTCCCGATTGCCGGGGTGAATCGCTTCGCGACGACCACCGGGACCGTGGCCAAACACCGGCTCGGACAAGTCGCGGGCCGGGATGTTGACCTTCTCCCCGGTGTCCATGTCAGTGATGCTGCGGCCATTCATGGCCTCGGCCACGGCTTTTTTGATCTGGCCCTTGAAGCGCCGGATAAAACGCTGGCGGTTGACCGAACTTTTGTTCTTGCCATCCAGCCGGCGGTCGATAAACGTGGCCATCAGCGGTCTCCTTAATCAGGATGCCTTGCGGACCCGCAGGTACCAGTCGGACAACAGCCGCACCTGCTTGGCGGTGTAGCCCTTGGCGACCATCCGGTCCACAAACTCGGCGTGTTTCTTCTGCTCGTCAGCGCTGGACTTGGTGTTGAAGCTGATGACCGGCAGCAGGTCTTCGGTCGTGGAGAACATCTTCTTCTCGATCACCGCCCGTAGCTTCTCATAACTGGTCCAGAGCGGGTTTTTGCCGGCGTTCTTGGCCTTGGCCCGCAGGACGAAGTTGACGATCTCGTTGCGGAAATCCTTGGGATTGCTAATGCCTGCCGGCTTCTCGATCTTCTCCAACTCCGCATTCAGTGCCGCCCGGTCAAACGATTCTCCGGTATCCGGGTCGCGGAATTCCTGATCCTGAATCCAGAAGTCGGCGTAGGTCACATACCGGTCGAAAATGTTTTGCCCGTACTCCGAATAGGATTCCAGATAAGCCTGTTGCAGTTCCTTACCAATGAATTCGGCATAGCGCGGTGCCAGATAGCCCTTCAGATAAGACAGGTATTTCTCCTCAGTCTCCGCCGGAAATTGTTCACGTTCGATTTGCCGTTCCAGCACATACAGCAGATGCACCGGGTTGGCGGCGATTTCGGCGTTGTCGAAGTTGAACACCTGGGACAGGATCTTGAAGGCGAACCGGGTGGAAATGCCGTTCATCCCCTCGTCTACCCCGGCGTAGTCGCGGTATTCCTGCATCGACTTGGCCTTGGGATCAGTGTCCTTGAGGTTCTCGCCGTCATAAACCCGCATCTTGGAGAAGATACTGGAGTTTTCCGGCTCCTTGATCCGGGTCAGCACCGAGAACCGCCCGAGCATTTCCAGTGTACCCGGCGCACAGGGCGCTTCGGACAGTGAACTGTGGGTCAGTAATTTCTGGTAAATTTTGACCTCATCCGACACCCGCAGGCAGTAAGGCACCTTGACGATGTAAACCCGGTCGAGGAACGCCTCGTTGTTCTTGTTGCCCTTGAATGACTGCCATTCAGAC
>JAUPTV010000042.1 GCA_030917925.1 Pseudomonadota bacterium | reverse complement strand
TGCCATTTTTTACAACATTGACGGAATGACAATTAGGACAAATCATCGTTCTTTACTCACTCTATTGGTTACTACTAAAATCATACCATAAATTAATCACTACTTTCTACAGGACTACCAAGACAGTATCCCTTAAAGGACTAAGAAGAATACGGATGCCACTCCCACCACTTGCCGAACAGCAGAGAATCGTCGCCAAAGTCGATCAACTCATGGCTTTGATCGACAAGCTGGAAGAACAGCAAGCAAGAAAAGCCAAAATCGTTGAAGCCTTCGCCCAAGCTGCGGTCAGCATTATCACCGGCGCATAGATCAAGATGGATGTTTCATTTAAATAAAGCCGCTTCTGCGTCAACTTCTCGTGGAGGAACTCATGACATCAACCCAGTTGCGTGAAAAGCTGCGGGAAGAGATTCACAGCCTTCCCGATTCATACCTGCAAGAGGTTTTCGACTTTATCCACTTTTTCCGACTTGGCGTAGAGAAGGAAACGCCACCAGCAGTGCCTGATGTCATTCGCTTCGCGGGCGCGTGGGAGGACATGCCAGACTTTGAAGCTTTTGAGGCCGATTTGCGGCAGCGCCGTCGAGCAGCATTTAAGTCGAGGAGGAACAATGACGCTGGTACTGATTGATACGGATATTCTGTCACGATTTTTTCGCCGCGACCCAAAGGTAGTGGCGCGTTTCGGTGAATATGTTCAACACCACCAGGTCATCGAGTTCAGCATCGTCAGCTACTACGAAATCCTGAGTGGCTTGCGGCACCGGGATGCTTACCGCCAATTGGAGGTCTTTATGGAGTTCAGCCGCGAAAACCGGATATTGCCACTCAATCGAGAGTCTGCTGATCATGCGGCAAGGCTTTACGCTGAAACCCGCAAGGCAGGCACTCCCGTGGACGATATCGACATTTTGATTGCGGGTATCGCCCTCGCTCATGATCGGGTTGTCGTTACTCATAATACCGCCCACTTCGGCATGTTGCCTGGAGTAATGCTCGAAGATTGGACGCTTTAGACCATTCGCCGCCCGCTCGATCCTCGTTCCCTTAATTCCCCGCGCAGCACCACCCGCCGCACCGATTGCGACGGGTGAGCGATGTGCTGAAGCAGCAATTCAATCGCCGCCTGCCCGATGTCGTAAGTCGGCTGCGCTATGACTGTAATACCCGGTCCCACCAGCCCGGTCCAGGGCAGATCATCAAAACCCGCCAGCCCCATCTGCTCCGGAAACACGAGTTGCGCCTCCCGCAACGCTTCGACTAACCCCAGCAAAATCAGGCCATTGCTCCCAACCAGGGCATCGGGCAATAACGGCCCCTGCAACAGTTCCCGCGCAGCCGTGCGGGCGGCGTCAGCCGTTGCCGGAACCCCTTTCGCCAGGGTTTCCAGTCCCTGCGCCGCCATCGCCGTCATGTAACCTTCTTGCCGCTGCCGACCGGTGGCACTGGCAGCGCCGTAAATGAAGGCAATGCGCCGATAGCCTTGTTCAACCAGATGCGCCGTCAAGCGGCAGGCAGCATCCGCGTTATCCAATACAACCGCGTCGGCAACTGTCTCGCGTTCGCAACGGTCAACCAGCACCACCGGAAACGGATAATCATGCATTCGGAAACGGGCCAACGTCGGCAGCGTCGGCGACAGAATGACCCCACTGACATTTTCATCGCGCATCAAATCGAGATAGAGCGCCTCTTTCTGCGGATCTTCGTCAGCATTGCCGAGAATCACCCGCATCCCGTGCTGATAGGCTCTATCTTCAACCGCACGACTGACCTCGGTAAAAAAAGGATTGCGAATATCGGAAACGATCAGGCCAATCGTATCGGTCCGGCGTGAACGCAGCCGCCGCGCCGCCAGATCGGGCCGGTAACCCAGTGCCTGAACCGCATCCAGCACCTTCTGGCGGGTCACGTCAGTCACTCCGGTATGCCCCGCTAATACCCGTGACACCGAGGCCACTGACACCCCCGCCTGTTTAGCGACATCCTTGATCTGCGCCATCGGCATTTCTCCCCTTGCATTAAAAAGTAAAGGTAACTATCCAGTCACACCCCGTCTCGCTCCCACGCTGGAGCGTGGGAATTACGCATCTGGTACAGGCTGGCGTGGATTTACCAACGGTGCAGCGCATCAGGGACACAAAACCCTGGCCATGGTGGCGCAGTACAGTCATTAGTCCGGGGAGCATATTGCATCCGCCATGGATCGACTTTCCGAATGGGTTACGCAGGAATTACGCAGAGACGAAAAACGCCTTGCGGGATAACCCGGCAAGGCGTTGATTTTATGGTGGGCCCTGAAAGATTTGAACTTTCGACCAAGGGATTATGAGTCCCCTGCTCTAACCGCTGAGCTAAGGGCCCGCAACACAGCTATTTTAACGCCTATCCCGTCCTACTGCCAGTCGCTTGAGGATCATTCCAGATCCAGAAAGCTGCGCAGTTGCTCCGAACGATTCGGATGCCGTAACTTGCGCAAGGCTTTGGCTTCGATCTGCCGGATCCGCTCACGAGTGACATCGAACTGCTTGCCAACTTCCTCCAGGGTATGATCCGTCGGCATATCAATGCCAAAGCGCATCCGCAACACCTTGGCCTCGCGCGGGGTCAGCGTCGATAACACCTCGCGGGTCGCCTCGCGCAAACCCTCTACAGTGGCCGCATCCACCGGCGAAAGTACATTAGCGTCTTCAATAAAATCGCCCAGATGCGAATCTTCGTCATCACCGATGGGCGTCTCCATCGAAATCGGCTCCTTGGCGATTTTCAACACCTTGCGCACTTTGTCCTCCGGCATCTCCATCCGCCGGGCCAGCTCATCCGGACTCGGTTCGCGCCCCATCTCCTGCAACATCTGCCGCGAAATCCGGTTCAGCTTGTTGATGGTCTCAATCATGTGTACCGGAATCCGAATGGTGCGGGCCTGATCGGCAATCGACCGGGTAATCGCCTGACGAATCCACCAGGTCGCGTAGGTCGAAAACTTGTAGCCGCGCCGGTATTCGAACTTGTCCACCGCCTTCATCAGGCCAATGTTGCCTTCCTGAATCAGGTCCAGGAACTGCAAACCGCGATTGGTGTACTTCTTGGCGATGGAAATGACCAGTCGCAGGTTCGCCTCAACCATCTCTTTCTTCGCTCGCCGGGCCTTGGCCTCGCCGATGGACATGCGGCGGTTAATATCTTTGATTTCATGAACCGATAACCGCGCCTCCCGCTCGACCGCCCGCAAGCGTCGTTGCGCCTCCCGCACGGGGTTTCGATGCTCCGTCAACAGTTCGGAATACTTTTTACCGGCCTGAATCTGCTCATCCACCCAGTCCAGTCGGGTTTCATTTCGCGGAAAGGACGTGATAAAGGTTTTACGCGGCATCTGCGCCTTGACCACACAAATCTGCATCACCTCCCGCTCATGGGCGCGGATCCGTTCGGCCATCTCGCGCAGTTTCAAAATCAACAGATCCAGCGTTTTTGGCACCAGACGGAACTGCATAAAGCGTTCGCCTAACTGATGACGCAAGGTCTGAACCAGGGGGTGCTGCAAGCCCAGTCCATCCACACTGGCCAGAGTTTGCTCATACAGGGCGCGCAAGTCCGCAAACCGGCGCGCTGTTTCTTCCGGATCTGGACCGCTCTCCACGACGCTGGTATGCCCTTCTTCCTCCTCCAAGTGTTCATCGTCGACCACGGCGACCACTTCATCATCGTTTACCACCGCATCCGGGTCGTCGGCGGTGAGTAGAATCTCTTCATCGGGCAGTGGAGGCGCCACTTCTTCAACATCCTTGAAGCCGCTGATGATATCGGCTAACCGGGTGCCGTTTTCACTGATCGAATCATAGATGCGCATCAATTCACCGATGGTCAGCGGGTAACTGGCCAGCGCCAACAGAACTTGACTCATCCCATCTTCGATGCGCTTGGCGATCTGAATTTCGCCTTCGCGGGTTAGCAGTTCGACTGTTCCCATTTCCCGCATATACATGCGCACTGGATCAGTCGTGCGACCGAATTCGCTGTCCACCGCAGCCAGCGCGGCGGCGGCTTCTTCGGCGACCACATCATCATCGGCGTTGACCGGGTTCTCATTGAGCAACAAGGTCTCGGCATCGGGCGCGAATTCATGGACTTCAATGCCCATGTCGTTGATCATCGCAATGATGTCTTCGATCTGTTCAGGATCGACGATATCATCAGGCAAATGGTCATTCACCTCAGCATAGGTCAGGAAGCCCTTTTCCTTGCCGCGGGCGATCAACTTCTTCAATTGCGATTGTTGCTGCTCGCTCATGACCTGTTCACATCAACCTGTTTGCTAATAGGATAGGTAAAAAAACGCAAACCAAACAATTTTCCAGAAAAGCTTTATTAGACTTTTTTTGACTTGCCAAAGTTCCGTAAAGCTTCCAATTCTTCAGCATTCAGCGCACTGGGCGCACCGCGATACAACAAATTTTCCACCCAGGGTTTCTCTTCTTCACCCTGCCGCCGCAGATAGTCGAGGATATCGGCAAATTCAGCCTCGAAGCCAAACTGATCCTCCGCCAGTTCCGGTTCTGGAGTCCATTGCGCCAGCCGCTCTAGAATTGCGCCTTCCCGGGTATCCCGGTAGCGTTCCAGCACCGCGGCGGCCCGAAGCTGTGGGTGATGCTGCAGCAACTCCACCAGATCGGTCAGCAGTTTGACGCCGGGCTGGCGACTTTCCCGCAAAGTGGCATCCTCCACCGGTACGGTTTGCGCCAGTTCCGGTCGATACAGCAACAGGGCAATCGCCTTGCGCACCGGCGTCCGGGTCAATGGCGCATTCCGGTCGGTCGGGCGGATCGGTGCCGGCGCAGGCGGGCGCAGGCGGGTCTGGACCAGTTTGGCGTCCTGTTGCAACCGCGCCGCCATCAGGTCGCGAAAATGACCCTCCGGCAGCTTTTCCAGCAACGGTCGCGCCAGTTCAGCGAACCGGGCGCGACCCTCCAGCGTTGCCGGGTCCGCACGGGTGCGCAGTTCCGCAAACAGATAATCCGCCAGCGGGCTGGCCTGCGCCAGGCGTTGCTCAAACACGACCTGTCCTTCCCGCCGCACCAAGCTGTCCGGATCTTCGCCGTCCGGCAGGAACAGAAACCCGATTTGCCGACCATCACGCAGGAAAGGCAGCGCCGCTTCCAACGCCCGCCAGGCCGCTCCCCGCCCCGCCCGGTCGCCATCAAAGCAAAACACCAGGTTATCGACACACCGAAACAGTCGGTCAATGTGTTCGGCAGTGGTCGCGGTGCCCAGGGTCGCCACCGAATCGGTAATCCCGTACTGAGCCAGGGCGATCACATCCAGATAACCCTCGACCACCACCAGCCGTTGCAGACGCGGGCTATCGATCCGCGCCTCATATAATCCATACAATTCTGACCGCTTGTGGAACAGCCGGGTTTCCGGGGAGTTCAGATACTTCGGTGTCGCGTCGTTATCCAGCGCCCGGCCGCCGAAGGCAATGGTTCGTCCCCGCCGATCACGGATGGGAAACAGAATCCGGTCGCGGAAGCGGTCACGCAGCCGACTTTGCTCATCACGGCTGGCCAGACCGGCTTCCACCAACTGTTCGGGAGTCGCCCCGAGTCCACGCAACGCCTGGACCAGATTTTCCCAGCCGGGCGGGGCGTAGCCGATGCCGAAGCGGCCGGCGATCTGGCCGGTTAAACCCCGCTGGCGCAAATAGTCCACCGCCCGTTGCCGGGCTGGATGCTCGCGCAGTTGCCGACGAAAGAAGCGGTCAGCCTCGGCCAGCCACGGCAAAAGCTGGCGGGATGAACCGTCATCGCTGTTACCGGTTTTCGGGACGTCCAGACCCGCCGACACCGCCAATTCCTCAACCGCGTCGAGAAATTCCAGCCGCTCATAAGCCATGAGGAAGCCGATGGCGTTGCCGTGGACCCCACAGCCGAAACAGTGGTAAAACTGCTTGCGGGGACTGACCGAGAACGACGGGGTTTTTTCCGCGTGAAATGGACAGCAGGCCATAAAGTCATGGCCGGCCCGGCGCAGCGGCACCCGAGTCTTGATGACCTCAACGAGGTCAACCCGGCTCAGTAATTGATCAAGGAACTCCTGGGGGATGCGTCCGGCCATAGCCCTAAAGCGTAGCCGATAACCGGCGCTTTGCCAGTGCGCAAAGCCATTCGGCGCTAACCGGTTGGGTAACGGGTTGGCTCAACCGCCGAAACGAGCCTTGACCCGGGCGCTGACCAGAGCTATATCCGCCCGACCCTGCGCCTGATCTTTAATCAGGGCCATGACTTTGCCCATGTCGCGCACGGACTGAGCGCCGGTTGCCGACATGGCGCTGGCGATCAGGGCGTCCAGATCCGCCTCGCTTAGAGGCGTCGGCAAATAGGTCTGGATGATCTCGATCTCGAAGGATTCCTGCGCCGCCAAATCTTCACGGCCAGCGCTTTGGTACTGCGTCAGGGACTCCCGGCGCTGCTTGAGCATTTTCTCCAGCACCGCGAATGTCTGGGCGTCATTCAGTTCAATACGCTCATCGACTTCACGCTGCTTGATCGCGGCCAGGATCAGGCGGATCGTACCGAGGCGCTGTTTATCCCTGGCGCGCATGGCGGCTTTCATGTCGTCCTGGATCTGCTCTTTAAGGGGCATGGCGGGATTCACGGTGGGAGAAAGAGGGAGACAGGCCAGACTCAGTAGAGACGGGTGCGGCGGGCGACATCCCGGGAAAGTTTCTTGATATGCCGTTTGACCGCGGCGGCTCGCTTGCGCTTGCGTTCCTGGGTGGGCTTCTCGTAAAACTCCCGGCGGCGGACCTCGGACAGGACCCCGGCTTTCTCACAGGAACGCTTGAAGCGCCGCAGCGCGATATCAAACGGTTCATTTTCCTTGACTTTCACGGCAGGCATTAAGACAGCACCTCATCTTTCATGGTATGGACCCAGGTAAAGCTGGATTGTTGGGAAACTTTGGATTGTAATCCCCACTATCGCTAAATGCAAAATCAGGAAACGGGTAGACATGTTGGTTCTGGGTATCGAAACCTCCTGTGATGAAACCGGCGTGGCGCTTTACGACGGCGCACACGGGCTGCTGGCCCACGCGCTGCACAGCCAGGTGCGGCTACACGCGCAATATGGTGGCGTGGTGCCGGAACTGGCCTCGCGCGACCATGTACGCAAGACGTTGCCCTTGTTGCGGGAGATTTTCCAGCAGGCCGGGGTGACGCCGGGCGATGTGCAGGGCGTCGCTTATACCCGGGGACCCGGGCTGATTGGCGCATTGCTGGTGGGTGCCGCGATTGGCCGCAGTCTGGCCTGGGCCTGGCAGGTTCCCTCGCTGGGCGTGCATCACATGGAAGGTCATCTGCTGGCCCCGATGCTGGAAGCCGAGCCGCCGGAGTTTCCCTTCGTGGCGCTGCTGGTTTCCGGCGGACACAGCCTGCTGGTGCAGGTGGCGGGGATCGGGCGCTACCAGATTTTAGGCGAGTCGATTGATGACGCAGCGGGTGAGGCGTTCGATAAAACGGCCAAGCTGCTGGGCTTGCCTTATCCCGGCGGACCGGCGCTGGCGAAACTGGCGGAACAGGGAACGCCGGGGCGTTTCAAGTTTCCGCGCCCGATGACCGACCGGCCCGGTTGCGATTTCAGTTTCAGCGGGCTGAAGACGGCAGCGATCAATACCTGGCGGAAGCTGGAACCCACCCCGGAGAATCGGGCCGATGTGGCGCAGGCCTTTGAGGAGGCGGTGGTCGAAACGATGGTGATTAAATGCCGGCGGGCGTTGCAGCACACCGGATTGAAGCGACTGGTTGTCGCCGGGGGGGTGGGCGCGAACCGGCGGTTGCGGGAACGTCTGCGGGAACTGGCAGAGGAACGGGGTGGGCGCGTGTATTATCCCCGCCTGGAATTTTGCACCGACAACGGCGCCATGATTGCCTATGCCGGTTGGCGGCGACTGGCAGCGGGACAGGCGGAGGATGCGGCGATTGACGTACTGCCGCGCTGGTCGCTGGATGGTTTGCCCGCATTAAACCCCGTTGCTATCAGCCAGTGAACCTCCGATTGTCTGATCGTGGTGCGTTGAAGGCCGGTAGCGCCCTGCTTTGGGGCACAGTCGCGGGTGAATGGACGCTAAGACCAGGGAAGGCTACGGGTCAATCCGAATGCTGTACCCGCTCCGGCTAAGACCGTGCATTAAATTTGCATGGTCGCTGTCTATCGAGTTCCACGCTAACACTATTAAACAATCCCACTAAGGATCGGCCATGGCCATTCGTGTCGCACTCCATCATCAAACCGCCTATCACTTTGACCGCCCGGTGAATGTTTCGCCGCATGTGATTCGCCTGCGGCCCGCCCCTCATACCCGTACCCCGATTCATGCCTATTCGCTCAAAGTGGAACCGGCGGGCCAATATTTTATTAACTGGTTCCAGGATCCGTTCGGCAACTTTCAGGCGCGACTGGTCTTCGCGGAGAAAATCCGGGAACTGAGTATTACCGTGGACTTGATCGCGGAAATGACGGTCATCAATCCCTTCGATTTCTTCGTGGAGGAGGAGGCCGAGAAATTTCCCTTCGACTATTCCGACACCTTGCGCCAGGAGTTGGCCCCGTATCTGGAACTTCAGGAAGATGGCCCTTTGCTCAAGGCGTGGCTGGCGGATTTCGACCGTCAGCCGCAGACCATCGTCGATTTCCTGGTCGGGCTGAACCAGCGCTTGGGTCAGGACGTGGGCTACATCATCCGCATGGAGCCGGGGGTGCAAACCTGTGAGGAAACCCTGGAAAAAGGCACCGGTTCCTGCCGTGATTCGGCCTGGCTGCTGGTGCAGATCATGCGGCATTTGGGCCTGGCAGCGCGCTTTGTCTCCGGCTATCTGATTCAGCTTACGGCGGATCTGAAATCGCTGGATGGGCCTTCCGGGACCGAAGTCGATTTCACCGATCTGCACGCCTGGGCCGAGGTGTTCGTGCCCGGCGCCGGCTGGATTGGCTTGGACCCCACCTCCGGCCTGTTCGCGGGCGAAGGTCACATTCCGCTGGCTTGCACCCCGACCCCGCCCAGCGCTGCGCCGGTGACCGGCTATACCGATGAATGCGAAGTCGAGTTCGGTTTCGATATGCGCATCACCCGCATCCACGAAGACCCTCGCGTTACCAAACCCTACACAGAAGAGCAATGGCAAACGATTGAAGCGCTGGGCCATGAGGTCGATGCGAAGTTACAGGCCGGCGACGTGCGGTTGACCATGGGCGGCGAGCCAACCTTTGTCTCTATCGACGATATGGACGGGGCGGAATGGACGGTTGAGGCGACCGGTCCCACCAAGCGCAAACTGGCCGGCCGGTTATTGAAGAAGTTACGCAATCGCTTTGCCTCAAACGGCTTCCTGCATTACAGCCAAGGGAAGTGGTATCCGGGCGAATCGTTGCCGCGCTGGGCGTTGTCTTGCTACTGGCGCACCGACGGGTTGCCGCTTTGGCATGATCCGCGCTGGATTGCCGATGATGAGACGCCGCAGGGCTTCGGCCCGGTGCAAGCGCAGGCTTTCGCTGAAGCATTGACCCGCCGGTTGGGCGTGGATGCCGGTTTCATCGTTCCTGGCTACGAGGATGTGTATTACTACCTGTGGAAGGAGCGCACCCTGCCGGTCAATGTTGATCCGCTCAAATACGACCTGAGTGACGACGAAGAGCGGCGGCGACTGGCGATCCTCTTGGAGCGGGGACTCAACGAAGTTACCGGTTACGTTCTGCCGCTGCGCTGGGATCATGGCGTGGAAGGCGGTTGGCGCAGCGGGCCGTGGGTGTTGCGCCGCGAGCATCTCTACCTGATTCCCGGCGACTCGCCAATGGGCTATCGGTTGCCGTTGGCGGCGCTACCCTGGGTGGAGGAAACCGACCGCAATATTCCGCACCCGCAATCCCTGTTTGAATTCCGCACGGCGCTGGGCGATAGCCACGGTGAAGTGATGCGCCGCTACAGTGATTTCCTGCGCGGCGGGTTCGAGCCGACTCTGCGGCCTAGCGATATTCAGGAACAGCCGGCGGCGGCTCTGGATGTGAGCAAGACCCTGCACACCGCGCTGTGCATTGAACCGCGTGACGGGCATATTTACCTGTTCATGCCGCCGCTGGGGCATTTGGAGCATAACCTCGACCTGCTGGCCTGTATCGAACAGACCGCTTCCTAGTTGGAAATGCCGGTACTGGTGGAGGGTTATGCCCCCCCGTCAGACTGGCGGGTGCGCAAGTTCGCGGTGACGCCCGATCCCGGCGTCATCGAGGTCAATATCCATCCGGCCCATAACTGGGATGAGTTGAAGCAAACGATTGAGGGGCTGTATGAAGATGCGCGGCAGTCACGGCTCGGGACCGAAAAGTTCATGCTGGACGGGCGGCATACCGGCACCGGCGGCGGCAACCATGTCACCCTGGGCGGCGCGACCCCTTCCGACAGTCCATTCCTGCGTCGGCCCGAATTGCTGCGCAGTCTGATCACTTACTGGCAGCATCATCCGAGCCTGTCCTATCTGTTCTCCGGGCTGTTCATCGGCCCGACCAGTCAGGCCCCGCGTGTCGATGAAGCGCGCAATGACAGCCTGTATGAACTGGAAATCGCCTTTCAGCAGATGCAGCCGGGCGAAGCGCCGCAACCCTGGCTAGTGGATCGGTTGTTGCGCAATTTGCTGGTGGACCTGAGCGGCAACACCCACCGGTCGGAATTCTGCATCGACAAGCTCTATTCCCCCGATTCCGCGACGGGTCGGCTGGGTCTGGTCGAAATGCGGGCGTTTGAAATGCCGCCTCATGCCCGGATGAGTCTGATGCAGATGCTGTTGCTGCGGAGTCTGGTGGCGCGGTTCTGGGAACAGCCCTATCCGAATCGCGGACTGGCACGCTGGGGGACGCAGATTCATGACCGCTTCCTGCTGCCGCATTATGTCTGGGAAGATTTCCGGGATGTGATTAGCGAATTGAACGATACGGGTTATGCGTTTGACGTGAACTGGTTCCTGCCCTTTTTCGAGTTCCGCTTTCCGCATTACGGCAACATTGTCCAGCGGGATATTGATCTGGAATTGCGTCAGGCGCTGGAGCCGTGGCACGTCCTGGGCGAGGAACAGGCGCTGGGCGGCACGGCCCGCTATGTCGATTCGTCCGTAGAACGGATGCAGGTCAAGGTGCGCGGCATGACCGGCGAACGGCATGTGGTGGCCTGCAATGGGCGGCGGGTGCCGTTACGTCCGACGGGCGTGGCCGGGGAATTTGTCGCCGGAGTTCGCTACCGCGCCTGGCAGCCACCCTCCGCCCTGCATCCCACCATCCCGGTTCACGCGCCGCTGGTGTTCGACATCGTGGATACCTGGAATCAGCGGTCCATCGGTGGTTGCACCTACCATGTCCAGCATCCCGGTGGGCGCAATCCGGCGGTGTTCCCGATCAACGCCAACGAAGCCGAGGCACGCCGCTTTGCCCGGTTCTGGTCCTACGGCCATACGCCCGGCTCGATGAATCCGCCGGACGAGGAAATCAACGCCAACTTTCCCTACACGCTGGATTTGCGGCGGCAGGGCTGATCCGTTGATGAAACCCGTGCCAATACCTCGGCTCTGCTACCACGATCCTGAATAAATTGTGGAATCGCCGCCTCGAACCACCCCGTCGACTTTGTCGCCACCCCTTCTTATCCAAGGAGGGGATTTTCCATGAAGGGCTGGCAACATCTGGATCGGTTGCGACTGGTTGCGCTGTTGCTGTGGGCGTTGCCAGTCGCGGCGCTGTTGCCGCTGGGCCTGTTCTGGCTGTGGCAGGCCAAAGCGTTGTCCGGTTGGCTGATCGCGATGCTGATGTGCAGCGCCGCTGGATATGGTTTACAGCGTTGGCTGTTACGCCGGGATCGCCGGTTGCTGGCGGAGGCGGCGACGCAAGCGGATACGCACTGGCCACTGCAAGCGGATGATGCCTGGACGGCAGTGGAACAATCGGCGACGACGGTGAACCCGGCCAACTGGCCTCTGAATGACGGCGGCCGATTATGGACGCTGGGTCAGCATACGCTGGAGATCGTCGCCCGCCATTACCATCCCGAGAAAGAGCTGCCCTTGCTGGAACTGACCGTGCCGCACACCCTGTTAATTATTGAACGGGCCAGTCGCGATTTGCGGGCGACCATCACCGACCATATCCCCTTCAGCAACCGACTGACGATTGGCGATCTGCTCCGCGCCTGGCGCTGGAAAGATGCTGCCGAACGGGTGATGAATGTTTATCGCGCCGGTCGGCTGGTGATCAATCCGGTCGATGCCCTGCTCAGTGAAGCCTGGGGGCATCTGCGAGGGCAGGCGTATGGCGAAGCCTGGACGGAAATGCAGCGCTGGTTGTTGCGGGAATATGTCCGCAAGGTCGGCTATTACGCTATTGAGTTGTACAGCGGGAAGCTGACCCTGACCGAGGCTGAACCGACTGCGCAACCGACGCCCGGTTCTCAACTGGACTGGACCGCCGCTGCTGAAACCCCGCCGCTTGCGAGTGAGCCGTTGCGGATTATCGTCCTGGGTCGGGCCAATGCCGGTAAATCCAGCCTCATCAATGCATTGTTCGGCCAGTTGACCGCCGCCGCCGACGTATTGCCGGACACCACCATCGGTTTGACGCCTTATCGGTTGGAGCGCGAGGGGTTGACGACCGCGCTGATCTTCGATGCGCCGGGTTGTGATACGGCGTTGTTCACTGGGAAAGCGTTGCAAAAAGCCGTGATGGACGCCGACCTGATCCTCTGGGTCTGTGCGGCGCATCGCCCCGACCGGCAACTGGAGCGGACCGGTCTGGATGGCTTGCGAAATGAATTTGCCGCCCGCCTGGACCGCCGCCCGCCGCCGATTCTGGTTGTGGTCAGCCATATCGACCAATTACGCCCGCACCGGGAATGGCAGCCGCCCTACGATCTGCACCATCCCCAGGGGCCGAAGGCGGTCAATATCCGGGCGGCGGTGGCCGCAGTCGCCGGGGATTTGGCGGTGCCGGTGGTCGAGGTAATTCCGGTCTGTCTGGCCGAGGGGCGGATTTACAACGTCGATGACGTGCTGTGGGCGGCGCTGCTGGATCGACAGGATGAAGCTGGAAAGGTGCGGTTCCTGCGCTGTCTGGAACAGCGGCAACGGGAAGAGAACTGGACGCTGTTGCGTCGGCAGTTCGCCAATGCTGGACGGTGGCTGACCACGTTACCAGGGCAGGTATTGAATTAACGCCAGAGGTTCCTTCTCCGGTCAACCAAAAAGTTGACAGTCCACACTTCAACCATACAAGAGCGCAGCGTTGCTGCGGAGGCGTTAGTACAGTTCGCTGATACCATTGCCACCGCCATAGCGGATGATGACGATGCCCGAGCCGCCACGACCGCCAATGCAGGAATTACCGCCACATCCGCCACCGCCACTGCCTGTATTTTCGGCTCCATTGATGTTATTTGTTGAACCCCCACCGTTGCCATAGGATCCTGTGCCTCCAGCGCCGCCTTGTGCGTATTCATGGGCAGTGCCGGTGATTGATGACGAGCGCCCGGTGCCGCCGCTGCCACCTGCACTGGCATCCTTACCGATACCATCACTATAGAGGGGGGCAGTATTGCCAGCTCCACCTCCACCACCACCATTTCCGTTGTTTCCACCGCCGCCGCCGCCACTATTACCTTGTCCTGAGATGCCCGTACCACCTGTTCCATTTGGCGTTCCGCCGCCACCACCAGAACCGCCATTCCGACCTTTTTTGTCCCCGCCATGAGCCGCTACTTCACCACCACCACCACCACCAGATGCAACAATCTGAGTAGTTACAGCATTGATGGTGTATACAATTTTAGATGCTCCACCGTTGGCTCCTTGTTCGCTACTACCACCACAGCCCCCCTTGCCGACTGTCACTGTGTAAGAGGTGCCCGGAGTTGCGGTAAGCGTACCTTCAATAAAACTACCAGCGCCTCCGCCCCCTTTGGCACCACCTCCACCACCGCCAACGACCAAGTAATTAACCGTTACCGCCGATGGGAAGGTGAAAGTAATAGGAGCGCATGTACCGGTATTTGAAGTACATGTAGTATTTGTAGGGCAGATATACTCCACAGGGACGCCAGAACCACCACTAATAGCAGTCTCTAACCGCCGACTGACCAATGAACCATCATCAACTCTGCCGCTATAGGCATGTGTAGTAAGTGTGCTGTTTCCCAAACAGGCAAGTTTTACGGTGAAGTGAGAGATAGAGATTACTGAACTGGAGGCAAGAGCGCTCGTGGAGCATTGAGAATTACCCAGTACACGCTTTCCAAATTCCAGGCCCGAACGCGCCGCATAATAAGCCTGTGCCGACTCCAAGTGGCGGGCAGTACTCAGACTGCGGGTAGTCATGGTTAGCGCTGACATCGCAGCAGCAGCGGCAATCGTCGTAATGAGCAGCACGGCTCCGATAAGCAACCAGCCCTGTTGGCGATGACGTAGGGATTGACGGTAGGGGATCATGGCGGTAACTCCTCAATTACAGCATCGCGCCTGCCGAAATATCTCAAGCGTCTCTTGTTGAAGGGTATTTTCGTAGCGAGTGAAGGTTAATTTTAGGTTAGCCCATTCAAGGTCATTAGGGCGGATGCTGAAGGAGCAACTAACATTTCTGGACAACAAAGAGGAAGCGAGATTTTCTTGGCGGGTGAGTAGACTGTCATTGCAAGTGTAGCTAACTGTAGTGCTACTACTTAAAGTGGTAGTCCTGCAGATTGTAGTGAACCCTCATGCAGTAGCGACCGATAGGGACTTGTTATAATGGTGAACAAAATACCAAATAGCCCCAATGTGATTTTCTATTTTCTTTGAAAAAG
>JAUPTV010000041.1 GCA_030917925.1 Pseudomonadota bacterium | reverse complement strand
GACCGATGGTGAGATGACTCATGGCGAACAGGAACAGATTGACGGCGTAGGACAGGAAGGTTAATCCCAGTACGACCGGAAAGGTCCGGGCGCACAGGGTCAGATACACCCCGCAGGCCGTGAGTACGCCGATGATCAGAGCGATCAGCGCTTCCATCCGTCGTTCTCCTTCCGCGATGCGTGAGTGAGCGGCGTACCGTGCACTCGATGCACCTGGCCGAGGTGAATCAGAGCCAGCAGCGTTGCGCCGACGACTACCAGATAAACGCCCAGATCAAAAGCCATGGCTGAAGCCAGTTCAAACTCACCGACGAGGGGCCAGTGCAGATGGCCAAAGGTCGAGGTCAGGAACGGCGCACCGAAGAACAGACTGCCCAGACCGGTCAGGGTGGCGATAAGCAGACCCAACCCGAGGAGTCGTGGCATATTCCAGGGCATTCGCTCCTGGGTCCAGGCCACGCCATGGGCCAGATACTGCATGATCAGGGCCACCGCCGTCATCAGGCCGGCAATGAAACCGCCGCCCGGCAGGTTGTGGCCGCGCAGGAAGATGAAAATTGAAGCCAGCAGCGCCAGTGGCAATAACATCCGGGTCAGCGACGAGAGGATCGCCGGATGCAGGTCCGGGTCCCAGGGGCGGCCTTCGGCATCCTGCCTCGGACTGTCCAGATGCAACCGCTCCAGCATCGCGTAAATACCGATACTGGCCAGTGCCAGCACACTGATTTCGCCTAACGTATCGTAGCCCCGGAAGTCGACCAGGATGACGTTGACCACATTGCTGCCGCCGCCGCCAGAAACGCTGTTGGCGAGGAAATAGCCCGCGATAGTCTCGTAGGGTCGGGTGACGATGGCCCAGGTCAGCGCCGCTGCGCCACTGCCCGCCGCCATCGCCAGCGCCAGGTGCCCGTTGCGTTCCGCCGGGGCGGTTTCCACCGGACTGTGCGGCGGCAGGAAATACAGGGCCAGCAGCAACAGCACAATGGTCACCACTTCGACCGAGAGTTGCGTCAGCGCCAGATCCGGGGCCGAGAATTTGGTGAAAATCAGGGCGACGATCAGCCCCACCGCGCCCATGAGAATCAGGGCGATCAAACGTTGGCGGTGCTGCACGACCGCGCCGATAGCAGCGGCGATCAGGCCGAGCGTGGCCAGCAGGCTGACGCCATCTACCGGCGTCAGGGGTCGGGATCCGGTTAGCGGCATCGGGTCGCTAAGGAAACCGGCCAGCCCGAGTGTCAGGGCGGACAGGATGAACACCCACAGGATGCGTTGCAGGGAGCCGGTATCCAGCCATCGAGTGAGGGTGCCGCACAGCGCGAACAGGCCATTCAGCAGGCGTTGATACAACGCCCGCGCTTCCAGGTGATGCGCGTAGCGCTCGTAAAAGGTGAACAAGGGTTGGCGTCCCAGATAGGTCAGGCTGCCGCCGATGAGCGCAATGATGCTCATCCACAGCGCCGGGCTGAAACCATGCCAGATCGCCAGATCGTGTTCCGGCAGCGGACCTTGCAGAACGCCGATGGACGCCATGGCGAGAATCGGCTCCACGGTCAGGGCAGGCAGGATGCCGACCAGCAGACAGAGGGCGGCCAGGATTTCGACCGGAACCTTCATCCAGCGCGGCGGCTCATGCGGAGTTTTCGGCAGGTTGATCGGTTCGCCGTTGAAGAATACGTCGTGGATGAAGCGCAGCGAATAGGCCACCGCGAAGATGCCGGCGAGGGTCACAGCCGCCGGTAGCAGCCAGCCAAAACGCAGTTGGGTCGTGGCGCTCACCGCCTCGGCAAAGAACATTTCCTTGGAGAGGAAGCCGTTGAACAGGGGAACGCCAGCCATCGCAGCGGACGCGATCATCGCCAATATCGCGGTGTGCGGCATGAAGTTCCACAGGCCATTGATGCGGCGCATATCGCGGCTGCCGGTTTCGTGATCGATAATGCCTGCCGCCATGAACAGTGAAGCTTTGAAAATGGCGTGGTTGATGATGTGGAACACCCCGGCGACCGCCGCGAGTGGGGTGCCAATGCCGAACAACAGGGTAATCAGCCCCAGATGGCTGATCGTGGAATAAGCCAGCAGGCCCTTCAGATCATGCTGAAACAGCGCAACGAACGCGCCGACCAGCAGCGTGATCAGGCCGACGCCGCCGACCAGCATGGCCCATTCCGGGGTTCCCGACAGAGCGGGAAACAGCCGCGCCAGCAGGAAGACGCCCGCTTTCACCATCGTTGCCGAATGCAGATAGGCCGATACCGGCGTTGGCGCGGCCATCGCGCTGGGCAGCCAGAAGTGGAAGGGAAACTGGGCGGATTTGGTGAACGCGCCGAGCAGCACCAGAATCAGCATCGGCAGATAGAGCGGATGGGCGCGGATCAGGTCGCCGGAGGCCAGGACCACCGACAGATCGTAGCTGCCGACGATTTCGCCTAGCAACAGAAAGCCGCCCAGCAGCGCCAGACCACCCGCGCCGGTGACGGTCAGCGCCATACGCGCACCGTTGCGGGCTTCGGTGCGGTGCTGCCAGTAGCTGATTAGCAGGAACGACGACAGGCTGGTCAGTTCCCAGAAAATGAGCAACTGGATGAGGTTTTCCGACAGCGCAACGCCCAACATCGCGCCCATGAACAGCAGCAAACTGGCGTAAAAGCGGCTCATGCTGTCGCTGGGGGACAGGTAATAGCGGGCATAGAGGATGACCAGCAGGCCAATCAGCAGGATCAGCAGGGCGAACAGAAGGCCAAGGCCATCCAGGCGGAAAGCGAGATCGAGACCCACGGCGGGCATCCAGGCGAACCGCTCGATAACCGTCTCACCAGCGAACGGGATGGGTGCCAGCGGCCAGAGTAGGGCCAGTGCCGTCAGGGTGACAGCCCCAGCCACCCAGGCGACAGGTAGCCGACCCAAACGGGATGCCCCGGCGGCCAGCGCCGCGCCGAGGAAAGGGAGAAGAATGACCAGCGATAGACTCATCAAAAATTTCCTTGGTCAACCGGAGTTGTGCTGTTGGGTTCTACGTCGATCCCGTGGGTTCCAGGAACCATCTAAATCTTGATCGGTGTGACAATCATCTGGATTTCGCGCAGGTGCAGGCGGCGCTGCATGGCGATGGCGGTGTGATTGTGCAACCAGGAAATCAGCCAGCTTTCATCATCAAAAATCAGTTTGCTGCCCAGGCAGACGCTATTGGGATATTCAGCCGTCACCTCGACCACCAGCTTTTCCAACTCGGTTTCGACATCGGTGCCATAAGCGGCATAAGAAGCTGCTGCCCAGCCCTGATTGTGGCAATAGTGGACGTAGTAACGCAGCGAGTTCTCGATCTGGTATTTGAGCGACACCAGAGCACCTTTGCCACCATAGCTTTCTGCATCCACCTCGCCGACGCTCAGGAAAACGAAGTTTTTGAAGTGGCCGGCAAACACTTCATTCAGCCATTTGAGTGTGTACATCCCCAGACCGCGATTCTTGCCCACCAGGAAAATGGCGGTAGGTAGCCCTGCGTCCAGGTGCGGTTCCGGCAAATCCTCTTCCCAGTCCGGGCGCGGTGCGTAGAGCGCATCGACGGTGCGCAATTGTTGGCGCACCCGGTCGTAGTGACGCCGGATCAACGCACCGAGGGTGATGGTTAGGCCGGTGATGAGAATGGTCAGCCAGCCGCCCTCGGTGAATTTTTCCACAATCGTGACGATGAGAATGCCGCCAGCGACCACAAAGCCGAGGCTGGAGAGCGTGATGCGTGATTTCCAATGCTTTTCATCGAAGCGGTTGGTCCACCAGTATTTGCACAGGCCAAGCAGCGACAGGGCGAAGGTCAGGAACACGTTGATGCTGTAAAGCACCACGAGCACCGACACGTCGCCATTGGTCCACATCAAAATGAACAGCGCACCGATGCCCATGAGGAAGATGCCGTTCTTGGTGACCAGGCGCCCAGAGAGATTGCGGAACTGGCGCGGCACCCAGGAATCGACCGCCATATAGGCCAGCACCCGGGGGCCACCGAGGAAACCGGTGTTGGCGGCGATAAACAGCAAGGCCGCTTCGCAGAGCAGCACCACGCCCAGCAGCAGATAGCTCAGGATCGGGTCAAGTCGCCAGTCGTCGATGACTGCGCCGAAAACGACTGCGTTCAAGGTCTGGTGAGGGACATACTGCGCATCCCAGAGCAGGTAGAGCAGGATGACACCGCCGGCGGTGAAGCTGAGCGCCACGGCCATATAGAGCATGGTGTAGCGGCCGGTTGTGACCCGGGGTTCCCGCAGCAGATGGACGTTGTTGGAGACTGCTTCCAGACCGGTGTAGGTGCCGCCGCCCAGTGAATAGGCTTTCAGAAACAGCGATGCCGCAAACACCCAGCCCATTTCCAGGGTGAGTTGCTCGGTTTCCACAATAGTGTCGGGGATCAGACGGGGAAGACCTTCGGAGTGCGAGAAGATGCCGTAGGTGATCAGTCCGGCGTGGGTCAGGATGAAGCCGATGAAAATGGGCAGCAGTATCCGGAGGGATTCCTTGATACCGCGCAGGTTGAGGATGATCAGGCCGATGCCCAGCGCCATTTCAGTCATCAATTTATAGGCTTGGGCGCTGGGCGGCAGCAGACTGAACAGGGCGTCGACGCCAGCCGCGATGGAAATGGCGATGGTCAGCACATAATCGACCAGTAGCGCGGAACCGGAAATCAGTCCGGCCCGTGAACCGAGCAGTCGGGTGGCGACTTTGTAGCCGCCGCCGCCACTGGGAAACAGTTCAATGACCTGGTTGTAGGCCAGGGCGATGATGAAAACGGTGAAAAAGGTAGCGACGGCCAGGTACAGGCCAAAGTGCGTGTAGCGGCCTAGCGCGAGGAACGCCTCTTGGGGGCCATAACAGGTGGAGGACAGCCCGTCGGCACCGAGGGTGATCCATGCCAGGAAGGCGACCAGAAAGAGGTTATGGCGGTTGTCGGGTGAAGTGTCGGGCGAGTGGAGGGAATTTTGCGGTCGGCCAATGACCGCCTCCTTGACTTGATCAGCGAACAGCATGATGGGTTCTCGTCGCGGTTTATTTTGCCAGGAAGTGTACGGTTAAATAATTGTACAGTCATCGTTTAGCGGACCTCCTCCAGCAGTTCACCGGAAAACTGCGCGAGAGCCGTTTCATAATCCATCGCGCCAGCTTCCAGTTGTTGCAGAATATCCGCCAAGGATGCCCCGGTTTCCGCGATGGGAGCCAACGGGGTTACCGGTTCCGCTGACGTTCCCACACCGGGCAGTAAGCGTGTTCGCAAGGTTTCGCCGAAATCTTCACAGAGGTAGCCGGTTAGTTCCCGAATGCCTGGATAGTTGAAGATTGCGGTCGTTTTCAGGTTCAGCTCCAGTGCAGTGTTCAGCTTGGCCACCAGTTCAGCACTGAGAATCGAATCCGCGCCAAAATCGGTGAAGCTCATCACCCGCCCGGAGCGCACTTGCTCAAGACTCATCTCAAACACTTCAGCAACTTGCTCACTAATTACGGCCTCAACCGCCGCCGCCAGGGCTTCTGAAGGCACCACCCCGGCGCTAACGCGCCACCCCTCCTTGCCAAGGAGGGGAAATTCCACCACGGGCATTGTTTCCTTCTGCGCTGCTTCCGTGGTTTTTGTCGATGCTTCCATCACGACGGGGGCTGAGGAGAAGGACGTCAAGGTATGAGCGATCAGGTCTTCCAGCGCTGGCGCTGATTCAACCGCCACGGCTGCTCGCAACTCGCTGACCAGTACGCTTTGCTGATACCGGGCCGGCGTGGTGACGCCCGGTTCGCCATGCGCCGCCAGTGGCGTCAAACCACAGTCACGGAATGCCTCTTGCCAGCCCGCAACATCCAGCAGGGGGCTGTACGGTAATCGCCGCGCCTGATCGGTCGCCCGCCACCAACCTTCAAGCAGGCCGAACGTCAACGTGGCGAAATCGCGGTTGGCAGTCATCTCGTTGATGAGCAATCGTCCGCCGGGCTTTAGCAAGGTGCGTACATGGTTCAGGGTGACAGCAATATCACGGGTGGCGTGCAGCACGTTGGAAGCCAGGATGACGTGGCAACTGTTGGCGGTAAATCCCTGCGCCAGTGGGTCGCGTTCAATATCCAGCATCTGGAAGTGCAGAGTGGGTCCGGCCTGACCAAAGCGCTGCCGACCATGTTGGGTAAAGCGCGGGGACAGATCCGTGTAGAGATATTCGATCTGCGTTTCCCGCCCGGCCAGTGCTTGCAGCACATGACCCGTGGTTCCGCCGGTGCCCGCGCCGATTTCCAGAATGCGGATCGGTTCCGGTTCGCCTGCCGCCAGCCAGTGATCCACCGCCTGCCGCAGTTCCCCGGCGAGGACCGTGTGGAAGTGATCAGCCAGGCCGTAGCCGCGATAAATGCCTTCCACCGTGTCCAGCGAACCATCCGGGAAAAACACTTCGGTGGCCGCCAGTTCGCCGCGCAACAGTGCCGGATATTGGGCGAGACAACGTTGCAGCAGTTGCAAATGAGGCTGTAGCGCCGGATAGCGTATCGCCAGTTCCTGCGCCAGTCGCGCCCGGTCATGGAGCCGCTGCCGCCATTGGGAATGATCCACGGCATCGGTAGCGATGAGAGCATGGCCTTGGCGAGAGAGCAGACCGGCTTGCTCCAGCATGGCGATCAGCGCCGCCAGCAAAGGTAAATGCGCCGTACTGACTGCCAGTTGCTGGCGCAATTGGGCTTCCTCGCAAACTTCGCCGCTGCGCCGCCAGCATCCGGCCTGCTGGAAAAACGCCAGCAATTCCAGACGACCGATTTCCTCCAGATCCAGGAATCCCGGTAATTCATCGACTTTCTGAATGGGCGACAGCGGGGCGGAAGACATCGCCGGTGCCCGTAACGCTAACTCTTCCATCGTGAGCACGACCCGCCCGCGTTCATCCAGCAACCACACATCGCAGAGCGTCTCACTGCCCCGCGCCTGAACGTGGATGAACCGCGCCGTCGCCAGATCGCCATGTACGGTCAACGCGCCCAAGGTATGCGGCAAACGTGCGCCGGTTTGTCCCGCCGCCAGGAAAATACCCATCAGACTTTGCAGAGCGGCATCCAGCAATTCAGGATTCCAGCCGGTCACGGGCCAGTCCGACGCCGGTTCGGGACGCCATTGGGCTAGAACCTCGCCCGTGCCATACGAGAGCGTCTCCAGTCGCTGCAAACGCAGCCCGTAATCGACGCCCTGAGCGGTAAGGAGAGCGTAAATCTGCGCATGGTCCAGGCGGTTCGGACAGCGCTGGCGAATCACCGCCAAGTCCTGATGCAGCGCGGCTGGCGGCGGGTCAGCGATCACCACGCCCTGGCTGTAGACCTGCGCGGGTTTAGCGGTGTCGGCGACGGTGAAGCCTAATACACCATCCTTTTCACACAGAGTCAGCCGCACCTCCCGGCCATCGTCGCCGACGATGAATGGCCGTAACCAGGTCACCTGACTTAAACCCGACACGGGCCGCTCCAGCGTCAAAGCAGCAGCGGCTCGTGCCATTTCCAGATGCGCAACGCCGGGCAACACCCGTGCGCCTTTCACCTGATGATCGCGCAACAGCCCTTCATTACCGGTGAATCGTTTGGCAAAACGGGCTTCATGCAGCGCCGGCAGACAGCGGTCGAGCAGGGGATGTAAAGCGCCGGGGCTTTGTTCCCCTCCTTGGATAAGGAGGGGTGGCGCTCCGCGCCGGGGTGGTTCGACGCCCTGCATCGTCGGCAACCAGCAGGATTGATGGGCAAATGGATAAGTGGGCAAAGCAATTCGCTGACCCGACGCAACGCCCAGTTCTGTCCAAGGAATCTGCCGTCCGGCGACCCACAATCGCGCCAGCGCCGTCCAGTCGCCTTGCATCGCTAACCGTCGCCATTCCATACGATCCGTCGATGTAGTTTCTGTGGTAACGGCGTCGGGGATGACGCTGCCGCGCAGCCACGTTCCCGGTTTGCCGTCAGCAAATTCACCAAGTCGCTGACGCAGTTCCACCAAATCGGCCACCGGCAAGGCCAGCCGTTCGCTGAACGCTTCCCGACCGACTTGCAGGGTGTGGGCAATATCGCGCAGTGCAAGTGGCGAGGACCGTTCCAGATGATCCAGCAAGCGCCGCGCCTGAGTACGCAATTGTTCCTCAGTGCGGGCTGACAGCACGATTAACGCGGGTTCATTCACGCCGGAGACGGCCGCCCCCGTTGACCACTCCTCAATCAGCAGATGCGCGTTCGCGCCGCCCGCCCCAAAGGAACTGAGCGCGGCCCGCCGAGGCGTGGTTCCGACCGTTGGCCAGGGTTGGCGTTCGCGAACCAGAAAAAAAGGCGAATCAGTCCACTCAATATCCGGGTTGGGCGGCGTACAGTTCAGGGTCGGAACCAGCGTCCTATGACGCAATTGCAACAGCGTCTTGGTCAGGCCAGCGATACCCGCCGCCGCTTCCAGGTGGCCGATGTTGGATTTGACCGAACCCAGACCACAGGCGCTGCTGGTCGTGGTGAAACGCCGCCAGACGCGAGTAAGCGCCGTCATTTCAATCGGATCGCCCAGCGCCGTACCGGTGCCGTGCGCTTCGACATAACCGATAGTCGCCGGGTCCCATCCCGCCTGTTCGAGCGTTTCGGCGATCAATTCGGCTTGAGCATCCGGGTTGGGCACGGTGTAACCGCCGGCATGACCTCCGGCATTGATGCTGGATGCAACAATTACGCCCTGAATGGGATCGCCATCGCGCACCGCATCGCGCAAGGGTCGCAACAGGACTGCGCCTACGCCTTCACCCATGACCAGACCGTCTGCGCCCGCGCCGAATGGTCGGCAGTGCGGGCCATGCGCCAGCATCTTCATCTGACTGAGGATGACCGCCTGCCGGGGATGCAGCAGCAAATTGACGCCGCCGACCAGCGCTGCGCCGCATTCACCACGCCGCAGACTCTCACAGGCTAAGTGAATTGCCGTGAGCGATGACGAGCAGGCGGTATCCACCGCCAGGCTGGGGCCATGGAAATCGCCGAAATGCGAAACGCGATTAGCGATGGACCAGTAGGGTGAATTGGCGATCATCGGCTGGCCCGGCTGCCATTGCCCGGCTTCCAGCAAGGGATAATTACCGTGCATCACCCCCACGAAGACGCCGACATCTCGACCATGACCAACCCGAGCGGCAGCGACCAGGCTTTGGCGGGTATAACCCGCGTCTTCCAGCGCTGCCCAGGCGATTTCCAGAAACAGCCGTTCCTGTGGGTCCATGCCCCGCGCTTCACGGGGGGAAATGCCGAAGAACAGCGGATCGAACTGATCGATGCCGTCCAGGAAACCACCCCACTTACTGTAGGTTCCGTCGCGGCGTTCACCGCTGGGGTCAAACCAGTCCCGCCAATTCCAGCGTTGCGCGGGTACTTCACGAATGCCGTTCCGCCCCTCGCGCAACTGTTCCCAGAACCCGGTTAAATCATCCGCGCCGGGATAGCGACCGGCCAGCCCAATGATGGCGATGGGTTCATTGCGGTCATTTGAAAAGTCGCGGCGCGGCAGATGTGGCGGTTGCGGCGCTGGATCGGGTGGAGTGGGGTCTTCCGGGGGACGAACCAGCAACGCTTCCAGCCGTAGACCGTGATCGGCTACCAGCCGGTCTGCCAGGGTCGCTAGCGTCCGCGCCTCGAACAACAGCGTTTTGGGCAACTTGCCCAAATCCTGCTCCAATCGCCGAATCAGTTGCATCATCACCAGCGAATCCACGCCCAGCGTTTCGTAAGAACGCTGATCGCCGATACTGGCCGCTTCAATATGCAGAACTTCAGCGAAGCAGGCACGGAGATAATCGCGGGTCGTTGCCGCCAATGTGGGCGGGCTTGGATTCCCGTCCTTGGATAAGGAGGGGTGGCGCGTAGCGCCGGGGTGGTTTGACTCCCTGACT
>JAUPTV010000040.1 GCA_030917925.1 Pseudomonadota bacterium | reverse complement strand
CCGCTGTTTCATGCGGGCATTACCAGCGTCCTGATGCGCGAATTCAATCCCGGCCTGATGCTGGAACTGATCGATGAAGGGCGCGTCGAGAATTTTGGCGCGGTGGAGGCCATGCTGCAATTTTTGATCGCCCATCCAAAATTTGGGGAAACCGATTTTTCCAAATTGAAAGCGATTACTACCGCCGCCGCGCCCTGTTCAAAAGCGGTGATGCAAACCTTCCTGGATAAAGGCATTCCCATCAGTCAGACCTACGGCATGACCGAGGCTGGCCCCTCCAATTTTGCCTATATCGCCCGCTCTGATTCCATGGAGGAGTTGCTCACGAATTCGGCAAGCATCGGAACCTCCATGTTTCATTGCGACGCCAAAATTGTGGATCAGGAATCCGGGCGCGAAGTCACGTCCGGCGACTTGGGCGTGTTGTGTCTGCGCAGCCCGCATAACTTTGATGGTTATCTCCATGACCCGGCCCGCACGGAGAAGGTCATCCATCAGGAGGGCTGGATTTATACCGGTGATTTGGCCCGGCAGGATCAGGACGGTCTGATTTTCATTAAAGGCCGGGCCGATAATATGTTCATTTCCGGGGGAGAAAACATCTCCCCGGAAGAAATCGAACAAGCTTTAATGAAACATCCCGACGTTGCGGGAGCGATTTGCGCCGGTATTCCCGATCCGAAATGGGGACAGGTACCGGTTGCATTGGTGGTTTTTCATGCCGGACGGTCCGTCGCGGAAGATGAACTCAAGACCTTTTGCCGGGACCATTTGGCTGATTATAAGGTTCCGAAGCAAATTCGTCCGGTGACGGAATTGCCGATTACCGGCGCGGGAAAATTGAACCGGAATGCGGTCGTTGCGATGTTTGCCGGGAACCCGTAATTAGGCACGAATTCGCCGCGCCAGAAGTCAGTCGCCACTTTCGACAAAACGCCGGATCTGGCGACGATCCCGCTTGGTCGGGCGACCCTCGCCGGATTCACGCTGAGGAGCCAGACGGCGCTGTTCGGCAGCTTGCTCCCGCTGCGCCACGCTCTCGGGCGTCTCCTCATAAAGCAGGGCCGCTTCGGGAGCGCCGCGCCGCACATCGGATAGTCCCCGCACCACGACCGTGCGCTCCAAGTGGCTGCGGACGGTCACTTGCATTCCCAATCGGACCTCTTTGGCCGGTTTAGCCCGCTCGCCGTTGACGTGAACCTTACCGCTGTCGATGGCGGCCACGGCCAGACTGCGGGTCTTGAAGAAGCGCGCCGCCCATAACCATTTGTCCAGCCTGACCCGATTGGGCGCGGTCGTTTCGGACTGGAGGTTGTTCATCAGATTCTCCACGAGAGCCTCCGTCTTCAGCCGGTAGTTGATTGGAGTAGCGACGGATAACTTTACGCCAACGCCCGCTTTTTCAACATCCCCCGTGAACCAAGCCGGATCGTTGCGCTCTCAGGGTTTATTCTGCACCGGATCAAGGTGTAGAATAGGCTGTCCGGTGGTGAAGAAAGCGGATACTTCGATCTTGAAAATCGGCCTTAAACCCGCTTTCGCCGGTTCCCCGGACTTCTCAGGAAGAGTTTTTGGCGGTGAAATAAACGGTTGTATTGAACTGATCTTTTGCTGATGCAACGTGGTATTCGCCAATTCCCCGAGCACTCTTCCTCAATAACCTTTGGTGGTGAAGAAGACAGTTACTTCGACTGTTAATCGAGATGTCGCGGGTTCGAGTCCCGCCGTCAGCCGCATGGTTGGCGTAGCTCAGTCGGTAGAGCGCTAAATGAACTGTTTTCGCTGATTCCCCGAAGGTTATTGACGATTAAACCCGACAGCCTGGGACGCCCGTTCCAGGTTTTTTTATGGGGGGAAGAATGAAAACCAACACCAAGCCCATTGATTCTCGTCTGGACGCCACCGCCCGTCTGGCAGGCGGTTTCGGCATGAAAGCAGCGAAACAAACCCCGGAACAACTGCTGCGGCGGGTGATTCTGGCCAACCTGCTCTGGGAAGACGTGGCTTATAGCACTGGCCCGGCCATCGTCGATCAGATCAAAACCCTGGTGCCGCAAATTCCACCGGAGACTGTCGCCGGTCTGGCGATAGAGGCGCGGCTGGAACAGAAACTGCGCCATGCTCCCTTGTTACTGGTGCGGGAAATGGCCCGGCAACCCGAAGGTGGCTATCGCGAGCTGGTCGGTGACCTGTTGCCGCAGATCATTCAGCGCCCCGACGAATTGACTGAGTTTCTCGCGCTGTACTGGCGGGATGGGCGCTGTCCGCTGGCCAAGCAGGTCAAGAAAGGTCTGGCGCAGGCGTTTCGCCGGTTTGACGCTTACCAGTTGGCTAAGTGGAACCGCCCCGAACAAATCAAGTTGCGCGACGTGATGTTCCTGGTGCGGCCCAAACCGCAGGATGATGCGCAGGCGGCGCTGTGGAA
The DNA here is from genome assembly GCA_030917925.1 of Pseudomonadota bacterium. Lineage (GTDB taxonomy): Bacteria > Pseudomonadota > Gammaproteobacteria > Competibacterales > Competibacteraceae > UBA2383. Next base: position 1,222 of record JAUPTV010000040.1, on the reverse strand, counting down.
ACAACTGGCCGAGAATGTCCTGCCGACCCCGGATACCTGGGAAGTTGCGCTCTCCGCCGGCCAGGATAAGCGGGCCACCTTTGAACGGCTGATCCAGGAGCGCAAGCTGGGCGCTTTGGCGTTTCTACGCAATCTGCGCGGGATGATCGAGGCCAAGGTGGCGGATGACGTAATTCTGCACGGCTTCCAGACCATCAATCCGCAGTGGATTCTGCCGGTCAACGGTCTGGCGGCGGCTCGTCATGCGCCGCGCTTCACCGGGGAAATTGAAGCCTTGCTGCTGCGCGGTCTGGCGAAAACGCCCAAACTGCCCGGCAGGACCATACTGATCGTTGACGTATCCGGGTCGATGGGTTCGCGCATCAGTGGCAAAAGCGAGATGACTCGCCTGGATGTGGCCGGAGCGCTGGCCTTTCTGGCGCGAGAACTGTGCGAGCGGGTAGTCATTTACGCGACGGCGGGCAACGACGGTACGCGGATTCACCAGACCGAACTGCTGCCCAATTTGCGCGGCTTTGGCCTGGCCAATGCGGTCACTGCCGCCGCTAAACGCCTGGGCGGGGGCGGAATTTTCACCCGGCAGTGTCTGGAATTTATCCACAAGCGGGAAGCGGCCCCGGAGCGGATCATCGTGTTTTCGGACAGTCAGGATTGCGATGCGAAAAACCGGACGCCCAGTCCGTTTGGGCAGTGCAACTATCTGATCGATGTTAGCGCCCATCAGCGTGGAGTGGCGTATGAGGGTCTGTGGACGGCGGAGATTTCTGGCTGGAGCGAGCGGGTAGTGAGTTTTATCGCCGCCAGCGAAGGGTTGGCGGTCGAAGTGGAGGAGGCCAATGCCTGAGTGGCCTTTCAAACGATGGCAAGGGTCAATTACCCCGCCCTAAAGGACGGGGCTTGTGGCTACACTCGGACGATCCTTCGTCGTCATCGTGCGCCACGATAGGCTAATTGACATTAGCCCTTGCAGCGATATTGATCGCCGCGTTTTTATCCGCATTCGCAACATGTCCACAGGAGAAACATTGAAAACGGGATTGGGTTTTGCGATTGGCTTTGTCGATATGTCCGCAAGCCGCGCATTGGCGCGAGGTATGGCGAGGATCAACATATTGGACAGGAACGCCATCCAGCTTCGCCTTGTACTCGATAAACGATTGAAGCTGAAAGAACGACCAACCGCTGTGTTTGGCTCTGTCGGGTTTCCGAACCGTGGTCCGTT
>JAUPTV010000006.1 GCA_030917925.1 Pseudomonadota bacterium | reverse complement strand
GGTTTTCATATTGACGATTATATTCACAAAGGAATATCGATGTCAACCCAACCGGTGTCTGACCGCGCTTTGCGCGGTGCGCTATCCCTCCCCGGCGTTTACGCCGGGGCCTCTCGCGCAAATCTGGTGAAGATTTTGCGGGGCAAATGTGAATAGATGGTCGTTCAGCTTGAGAAAATGATGCGGGTCTCCTATTGTTTGTTTTCCAATTTCTTTTTCCTGCGAGACCGCTGACCGCCGAGGCCGAGAAAAACTATGAGTCTGGTTCTTCGCCAACACGCCGAAACCCAGTTCGCCCAAGAACTGGAGGAACTACAAAAATCCGATGCCCGGCAACGTCCGGCCAACTGGGCGCTCAGTCCGTGGGCCGTCACGACCTATCTGCTCGGAGGGCAACTCGACAACGGCTTCGAGATAACGCCCAAATACATCGGCCATCGCCGGTTGATGGAAATTGCTGTCGCCACCCTGGCCACCGACCGGGCGCTGTTGCTCTATGGTGTGCCCGGTACGGCCAAATCCTGGGTTAGCGAACATCTGGCCGCTGCCATTTCCGGCGATTCCACGATGTTGATTCAGGGCACCGCCGGCATGAGTGAGGAGCAGCTCCGCTATGGTTGGAATTACGCCATGCTGCTGGCCAAAGGTCCGTCGCACGACGCCTTGACGCCCAGCCCGCTGATGCGAGCGATGGAACTGGGCAAGATCGCCCGGGTGGAAGAGCTGACCCGGATTCCCAGTGACGTGCAGGACACGCTGATTACCATCCTGTCGGAAAAGACCCTGCCGATCCCGGAACTCAACAGCGAAGTGCAGGCGGTGCGCGGGTTCAACGTGATCGCCACTGCCAATAACCGCGACAAGGGTGTTAATGAACTGTCCAGTGCCCTGAAACGGCGCTTCAACACGGTCATTTTGCCGCTACCCGCTACGGAAGATGAAGAAGTCGCCATTGTACAAAAGCGGGTCGGGGAACTGGGCCGGGCGCTGGAATTGCCCGCTGAACCGCCAGCGCTCAAGGAAATTCGGCGCGTGGTGCAGATTTTCCGTGAACTGCGCAGCGGTCTGACTGACGATGGCAAAACCAAGCTCAAATCGCCCACCAGCACCCTGAGCACCGCCGAAGCCATTTCGGTGATGAACAGTGGCCTGGCGCTGGCCGGGCATTTTGGCGATGGCGCACTCAAAGCCGCTGATTTGGCCAGTGGCCTGCTGGGCGCGGTAGTCAAAGATCCGGTGCAGGACGCCATCGTTTGGCGGGAATATCTGGAGACCGTGGTGAAGGAGCGCACCGACTGGCGCGACCTGTATCGGGCCTGCCGCGAGCTGGATTGAATGGCCGCGTCTACGAACCCGGTGCATCTGTTCGGCATTCGCCACCACGGTCCCGGTTGCGCCCGGAGTCTGGTCAAGGCGCTGGAGGCGTTGCAACCCGATGGCCTGCTGATTGAAGGGCCGCCCGAAGCCGATAGTTTGCTGGCGCTGGCCGGCGCGGAAGGCATGGAGCCACCGGTCGCCTTGCTACTCTATGCCCCTGAAGCGCCGAAATATGCGGCGTTTTACCCCTTCGCCGAATTCTCGCCCGAATGGCAGGCGATTCGCTACGCCTTGCGGCAAGGCGTTCCGGTGCAGTTCATGGACCTGCCGCAGACCCATGCGCTGGCGTTGGCTAAAGAACGGGAAGCTATCGAAGCGACCCTCTCCACAACAACTCTTGGGGAAAGTGGCGGTGAGGGGGATGAACCCGACCTCCGTCATGACCCGCTGGGCTGGTTGGGGCAGGCAGCGGGTTACGGCGGCGGCGAGGAGTGGTGGGAACACACGGTCGAGCAGCGTCAGGATGGTGAGCACTTGTTCGCCGCGATTGCCGAAGCGTTGACCGCCGTGCGGGCGGAAACACCGCCTTTGACCGATCCCTTTGAAGCGCGGCGCGAAATTCTGCGCGAAGCGTTCATGCGCAAAACCATTCGGGCCGCGCAGAAGCAGGGCCGGGAACGCATCGCCGTAGTGTGCGGAGCCTGGCATGTGCCAGCGCTGGCCCAAATGCCGAGTGTCAGCGCCGATAACGAGTTGCTAAAAGGGTTGCCAAAGCTGAAAGTCGAGGCGACCTGGATTCCCTGGACCTACGAGCGGTTGGCCGCCGCCAGTGGTTATCGCGCCGGTATCGATGCGCCTGCTTGGTATGAGCATCTCTGGCGGCGTGGCGGACGAGCCGATCCGGCGGTCTGGTTTGCGCGGGTCGCTCGCCTGTTGCGCGAAGCCCAGATGGATTGCTCATCGGCGCATATCATCGAATGCGTCCGGCTGACCGAGGCGCTGGCGGCGATGCGCGACCGGCCTGCACCAGGCTTGGCCGAAATGCTGGAAGCAGCGCAAACCGTTCTCACGACCGGGGAAGATGGGCCGTTGCGGCTGATCCGTCGTGATTTGCTGGTTGGTCGCCGCTTTGGCGCGATTGCCGAAGGTGCGCCGACCGTGCCGCTTCAGCGCGATCTGGAACAACGCCAGAAGACGCTGCGTCTCAAAGTCAGCGCGACGCAGGAAACGCTCGAACTTGACCTGCGCAAAGATAACGACCTGACTCGCAGTCAATTTTTGTACCGGTTGCGGTTGTTGCGCATCCCCTGGGGCAAAGTCACGGAAGCACGCGGCGGCAAGGGCACCTTCCGCGAAATCTGGGCGCTGCAATGGCAGCCGGAATTCGCCTTGGCGGTGATTGAAGCTGCGCCTTATGGCAACACGGTTGCAGAAGCCGCTACCGCGCTGGCGCAGCGCACGGCGACCGAAGCTGCCGATTTGCCCACGCTCACCGATCTGGTCAATCAACTGCTACTCGCTGACTTGCCGGAGGCGCTAACGGTCGCCATGCGCGAACTGGAAAGCCGGGCGGCGCTCACCGGCGATGTTCCGCAGTTGATGGCCGCGATTCCGCCCTTGGCGCAAGTTTCCCGCTATAGCGATGTGCGCAAAACGGATGCAGCTCAGGTATTACACGTTCTTGACAGTCTCGTAATCCGGGTTTGCATCGGTCTGGCGATGGCCTGTCAGGCGCTGGACGACGATGCGGCGGCGACCATGACCGGGCAGATTCGCGCCCTGCATAACGCGATCAAACTGGCAGATCGTCCCGATCATCACGAAGCCTGGCGGAATACGCTCCGGCAGGTTGCGGATGCCTCCGGCGTCCATGACCAGGTGCGGGGCGTCGCCGCTCGTCTCCTGCTGGATGACTACAGCGCAGCGGACGATACCGCTGACCGCATGAGCCGCGCCCTGAGCCGGGGCGTTGCGCCGGAAGCCGCTGCCGCCTGGCTGGAAGGTTTCCTCAGCGACGGGGGGGCGATCCTGGTCCATGACAACGTGCTGTTTGGCCTGGTTGATCAGTGGGTGACGGGCCTGAACATGGATCATTTCACCCAGGTGTTGCCGCTGGTGCGCCGCACCTTTGCCACCTTCCCCGCGCCTGCCCGCCGCCAAATTGGCGAACGGGTGAAGCGGGAGAGCAGCAACGTCGGGCTGGCGGAATCATCGATTGGAGGGGCTCAAGACTGGGATCTGGCTCGCGCCGAAGCCCTGATTCCCGCGTTAAAGCTGATTTTGGGGAGGTAGCGAATTGACCATCAATGCGACGCATTCCGTGGATGCCCAGGAACGGCTTCGCCGCTGGCGACTGCTGCTCGGTGGCCATGCTGCTGATGGCACTGGTTGCTCCCTGTTGGGCTCGGATGTCGAAATCGACCGAGCGCTGGCGGCGCTGTACGACCCCGGCGCTGAAGGCAGTGATGATTTGACCAAAGACCGCCCGCGAAAAGGCGGTTCCGGTCCGTCTCAGCCGGGTGTAGCGCGCTGGCTGGGCGACATTCGTCAGTATTTCCCCAGTACTGTTGTTCGGGTGATGCAGAAGGACGCTCTGGAGCGGCTGCACTTGAACCGGTTGCTGCTGGAGCCGGAATTGCTGGAAGCGGTTGAGCCGGATGTGCATCTGGTGGCGAATCTGCTGGCCCTGCGCGGCGTGATCCCGGCGAAGACCAAGGAAACAGCGCGGCTGGTGGTGCGTAAAGTCGTTGATGAGCTGATGCGCCGCTTGCAGGAACCGCTGCGTTCCGCAGTGTCGGGGGCGCTGAACCGCGCTGAACGCAACCGCCGCCCGCGCTTTGTCGAGATGGACTGGCCGCGCACCATCCGCGCCAACCTGCGTCACTATCAGCCGGATTATCAAACGATTGTGCCGGAAACACGCATTGGCTTTGGCCGCAAACGGCAGCGCACACAGCGGCAGGTCATTCTCTGCATTGACCAGAGCGGTTCAATGGCGGCGTCCATTGTCTTTTCCAGCATTTGCGGCGCGGTGATGGCGTCATTGCCGGCGGTCAAAACCCATCTGGTGGTGTTTGATACCGCCGTGGTCGATCTGACCGACCATCTGGATGATCCGGTAGAACTGCTGTTTGGGACGCAACTGGGCGGCGGCACTGACATCAACCGGGCGGTGGGCTACTGCCAGAGTCTGATTCAGGACCCCGCCAATACCATCCTGGTGCTGATTTCCGATCTGTTTGAAGGCGGGGTGGAGGAAAATCTGCTGCGCCGCGCCAACGATCTCGTTCAAAGCGGTGCCCAGTTCATTGCTCTGCTGGCGCTGTCTGACAGCGGTGCGCCGGCATACGACCGTGATCTGGCCGCCAAGCTCGCGCAGTTGAATGTCCCCAGTTTCGCCTGTACGCCCGATCTGTTTCCCGAGATGATGGCCGCGGCGATCAAGCGGGAAGACATCGCCCAGTGGGCGGCACAACATGAACTGATGACCGTGCGCCAGTCGAAGACTATCGGTTACTGACATGTCCATTCCAGGTTTGGCATTGGGTGAAACCAAATGCCGTTATTGCACAACGCGCAATCTGGCGCTGTTTGCGGGATTGGACGAAGGTGATTTACGCCGGGTTCATCAGCCCATCAAGGAAGTGGCGCTAGCGCAGCAGGACGCGCTGTACCGTATGAATGAACGGGGTAGTGCGCTATTTACTCTGCGCAGTGGGGTGATGAAATTGATGCAATACTTGCCCGATGGCAGCCAGCGCATTGTGCGCCTGCTACGGGACAGTGATGCGCTGGGCCTGGAGACGCTGGTCGGCCAGCCCTATCAGCACGACGCCATTGCGCTGACTGACTGCATGATTTGTGTCATTCCGGTCGAGGTTGTGGACCTGTTGGGTCGTGAGCAGCCGCGTCTGTACCGGGAACTGATGACCCGCTGGCAGCAGGCGTTGAGCGAGGCTGATGTGTGGTTGACCGAGTTTACGACGGGTACGGCCCGGCAGCGGGTGGCACGGTTGCTGTTGCGGCTGGCCTGTCCTGAAGGGGGCAATCATCTGCCGCTGTTTGGCCGTGAGGATATTGGCGCGATGGTCGGACTGACCACGGAAACCGTGAGTCGCACTATTGCCGAGTTGCGGCGCCAGGGGTTGCTGCGTGATCGCGGCGCTAACATCCACGAATGTAACCGCGAGATGTTGCGGCGCATTGCGGATGGTGAAGAGTGAGTTTAAGGGTTTTATGCTGCTGCCTTCAATGAAGGCATAGTTTGTAATTGATTATGGTACAAATCCATAATTGGGAAACAAAGTTCATAATCACCCCAAACCAATTCACCATATTCAAGGTGAAATGTTGCAAACTGTACCGGATTAAGCCATGCCCGAAGATCAGGATGCTGGGACTGTACCAGGAAAG
>JAUPTV010000299.1 GCA_030917925.1 Pseudomonadota bacterium | reverse complement strand
GGCCAGCCCATCGTATTCTGATGGACGATGACGACCCGCGCATTCCCCGGCGCAAGATGCAAAAGGATGATCCATCCTTGAAAGATTGAGAATATTGACGGTATTTCAACTCATTAAACTATAAGGATAACCTAATGTTTACCTTTGATAATTTCCCGTTAGTCCTGGTGCTGATCCTCATTGCCATTTCATGGCTGAGCTTTTTATCCGTCGTCCCCTGGGGCAGTTTGTTCTAAAAATCAGTTTCAGGACAAGAATAACGACCGCCTTTCCTCGCCAGGGGAGAGGCGGTTTTTATTGCCCGCTGAGCGAGGTTTGTTAATGAACAGTGCGCTGGAACTGCTGGATCGGGAACATATTCTGGCTGGATTGACGAATAAAGCTCGCGATCTGGTGAGCCGGTTAGAAGTCTATTCCGTCCTGGATTCCACGAACCACTATCTGCTGGCCGGGGCGCGGGAAGGCTGGGTTAGCGGCGCGGTGTGTCTGGCGGAACGACAGACCGCTGGCCGGGGTCGGCAGGGCCGCAGTTGGTTGACGCCCTTCGGTGCCAGTCTGGCCTATTCCCTGCTCTGGCGCTTCGCGGGACCGCCGGAAGCCTTGAGCGGTCTGAGTCTGGCGACGGGTTTGGCCGTGGCGCGGGTTCTGCAAAGGATCGGCGTGGGCGAGGTAGGCTTGAAGTGGCCGAATGATGTGTGGTGGCGGGGACGTAAACTGGGCGGCATCCTGCTGGAGTCGGGCGGCAGTACTGGCAACTTCTATGTGGTGGCCGGCGTCGGTCTCAATCTGGCCTTGCCGGGTGAGGAAGCGGCAGTGATCGATCAGCCTTGGGTGGATTTGCAGGAAATCCTCGGTGTAGAACGAATTTCGCGTAATAGACTGGCGACAGCGCTGATCAGTGAACTGGTCGAAACGTTCAACGATTTTCAACAGGGTGGTTTTGCCGAACTGGCGACGGAGTGGGCGCAATTTGATCAAGTCGCCGGACGTCGGGTGAGTCTGCATCTGCCCAATGCGACCGTGACCGGCATCGCCAGAGGCATTGACGCGACCGGCGCGTTGTTGCTGGAAACCGTCGATGGCGGCGTTAAGCCCTACATTGGCGGAGAAATTCGCTTGAGGGTTCAAACATGATCCTGCTCGCGGATGTGGGGAATAGCCGGATTAAATGGCGGGTCTGGGACGGCGCTGAATATCGCCAGCGCGGCCAGGCGGCTCATGGTGAGGAAAGCGGGGCGGAATGGGCTGACCGGCAATGGCGCGATTTGCCACAGCCGCAACGGGTGTTAATGGTCAGCGTGGCCGGTTCGGCAACCCGTGCGGCGCTGGCGGACTGGATCAAACAGGCTTGGAGCCTTGAAGCGCAATTCGTGACTTCGGCGGCGGCAGCGTGTGGCATTCGCAACGCTTACGCGGAACCGGAACGGCTGGGCGCGGATCGCTGGGTAGCGATGATCGCCGCGCACGCGCTGACCGGTGAGTGCTGTTATGTGGTGGATTGTGGAACAGCGGTCACGATAGATGCGCTGGCGGCGGATGGTCAGCATCTGGGCGGGGTGATTGTGCCGGGGATGCGCTTGATGCGTGAGGCGCTGTATCGGGAGACCCGGCAAATTCCCCCGGAGACCGGCGAGCCGCAATTGTTGGGTCACAGTACCCGCGATGGCGTGTGGGGCGGCGCGGTGTATGCAGTGGCTTCAGCCATTGACGGGATTACCGAGCGGATGATCGCGCAATGCGGCCCCGGCTTGCGTTTGCTGACCGGCGGCGATGCGGAGGTCGTATTGCCACTTCTGCGGGGTCCGTATCAGTGGGAGCCGGAGTTGATTTTCACCGGCTTGCAGGTGATCGCCGGGTTCCCGCCGTCCAATCTTCCCGTTTGAAGGCTGGCGATGCGTATCCCTCGATTTTATCTCCCCATTCCACTGGCGGCCGGTATGACTGCGCCCCTGGATGACCACGTTTTCAACCATGCCGTGCGGGTTCTGCGACTCGGGGTTAATGCGCCCTGCATCCTGTTCGATGGCCAGGGTTCAGCGTTCGCCGCGACGCTGATTGAAGTGGGTAAACGGTCGGCGGCGGCGCAAGTGCTGGAAGCCGTGCCCAGTGCAACGGAATCGCCGCTGCGTATCACCTTGGCGCAGGGCATTTCCCGAGGCGAGAAAATGGATTACACCCTGCAAAAGGCCGTTGAACTGGGCGTTACCGCGATCCAGCCGCTGTTTACGGAACGCAGCGGCGTTCAACTAAGTGGCGAACGATTGGCCCGCAAGATTCAGCACTGGCAGGGCATTGTTATCGGCGCTTGTGAGCAGTGCGGTCGTGACCGGCTGCCGGAATTGCGAGAGCCGGTGGCGTTCATGGACGGGTTGGCGCCACTGACGGCGGCCCCGGGGTTGGGTTTGTTGCTTGATCCACTGGCGGAGCAGGGATTGCGTGATCTAACGCCGCCCTCCGGTCCCATGATGTTGTTGATTGGTTCGGAAGGCGGGTTGAGTCCGGGGGAATTGGCCAGGGCGCGGACGGTCGGCTTTGTCGGCGTGCGCCTGGGACCGCGCATTCTACGCACTGAAACGGCTGGTGTGGCAGCGCTGGCGGCGATTCAGGCGCTGTGGGGCGATTGCGGTTAGCTGGCTGTAGTTTTTCACGGATGTGTTGATGGTGAAACTTGTCAATGACAATATGCCGCAAACGCCGGTATGCAATCGCTTTGAATGACTTGCGTTTGCGATCCGGGAATCAGGCTCCAGATGAAAATGATCCACCAGATAATCTGAATGATATTGATGATCCGCAACATACCTTGCCTATCGAGTTCTGTTGATCAGGGACAGTTGAACACGCAAACCTGACGACTATGCACCTGGCCGCCGCAGTTTTGAAAGCAGCGACGATAGTCGTTATCACAAGCGGAATGATTGGCGGATGGGCAGTAGGTATTGGGGGACAGATTCCGGCATTTGCTGGAATCGTTTTTATGCCTGTCCAGGCAACGCTGATAGTCGACCTGAGCATCCTGACGATCCCGATTACAATTTTGATACTTGCGATCCTCAGCGCGTCGGCAGTCCAGTTGCAGTCGTTCACATTCCACCGTGCAGAATCGCCCAGCGTTATCGGTCGGCGGAATGAGATCATAGCGGGTGTCATAGATGGGGCCGCAACCGGCGATACTGAAGAACAGCAAGGGAAGCAGCAGTAAGAGGCGAAGATTCATAAACACTCCGAAGGTGACGTGGATGTTGAAAAGCAGGGGAATGATAACCCGACAACGACAAGAAACGCTTATCGAACGTAGTCTGATCTGCTTGTTAATGCATATCTGGCAACCACTTTTTGGCGCTGGCTTTCTTCCCCAATTCGGTTTTCCCGCAGCGACTCACCAGCGCTTTATAGAACCGTTCGGCGCTTTTGGCGTCGAGATTCTTGATCCAGTTACCCGCAGTCGCCAGCACCAGCGCGGTTTGATTCGATTGATCCGGCATCAACACTGCGGCGCTCCAGGCCAGATCAGCGGCCCGGTAGCGGTAGTGAAACCGCTTGTCCGGTTGAGGTAAATGGCCCGAAGCGCGTTTCAGTTCCGCTTCAGTGGCGCGGTTGACGCCCTCTTTGGGCCGGTCAGCGGTGGTTTTGCCCAGATCGAAATTGCCATCCACAACGGCCCAGTCCGGATCGCTTTCGGTACCGAGTAAGGCCATCCCTTGATTACGCGCTAGTTGCGCCGCAGTCCAGAGCGCTTCGGCGCGTTGTGGACGGGGGATATGAGCGTCGTTGCCGCGCCGCAGCGCCTCGGCGTAATTGCGAAAATTCTCGTGCTGATCGGCAGGATAGTAGTGTGCGGCCTCATCCAGCTTGCCCAACCGCGCCAATCGGCGACCGAGCAGGTAACGCATCCGCAGGTCTACATCAGGACTGGCGTCGGCGGCCAATGGAGGACTGGCGTTCGGCCAGCGCTGATTCACGAAGTCCTGCAATTCCGCCAGGGTCAAGACCTGTTCAGCCAAATAAGCGGCGTCGGGCCAGTGGCGGTTCGGATCGGCCTCCAGACCTTCGGCGTCGCGCATCGGACTGGCGCGGCCGCCCAGACTTTGCAACAACGCATCAAGCGCGGCCAGGTACTCGCCCCGCGCCAGCCGCAAACCGCCGATTTCGGCATGAGCGCGCTGGGCGTCAAACACTGCGCTGTCTTCGATTTGGTCCCGGCTGATGACAAAATCCTTGTCGGTGGGAAATTGAGCGGCCACTTCAGCAATCAGCGGCAGGGCTTCAGCAATCTTGCCTTCGCGTAGCAGCAACTTGGCGCGCAGCCATTGGGCTATAGGGGCTTGTGCAGGCGCTTTGGTCAGCCAACCTTTGGCCAGTTCAAAATTGCCGACCTGATAAGCCGCCCAGGCCAGCCGATCCGCATCCTCAGCCGATGCATCCACGGTCTTGAGCGTGTCCAGCCAGGCGGGAACCCGTGGATCATTTTTCAATAGGCTGGCGGACACCAGATAGCCGGTGACCAGGCGGCGGGCGGTGGGATTTTTCGCACATTCCAGCCGGGCGTCCGGGTTGGCGTCAGCGGCGGCATGACGGGTGGCCAGTAGCAGGGACAGGGGCGCTGCCGGTTCGCCAGTTTCCATCTGCACCCGGAACAGTTCCAGCGCCGGGGCGTAATGGCCCTGTTTGAGCGCCAGTTGTGCTTCCCATCCGAGACTGGCAGAGGCCAGACCGAGCCGGTCGGCAAAATCCGCTTTAGCGAGTTCCCTTGTTTGTTGATACCAGCGGATGGCTTCCGCTGGATTCTCGCTGGCGTAGCTGCGTCCCAACATGTAAGCCGCCCACGTGGAGCGCAGGCGGCGCTGTTCAGGGGGCCGTTCCAGCAAGGTCTGCCAGGCTTGCCGGGCGACTTCAACCTGCTTTTGCCGGTAAGCGATGGCACCACGCAGATAGTCGGTAAATTCGCCGGGGAGGCCATTCGGGACGGTCAATGGCGGCGCCGGAGCAGGTTCTGGCGGCGGCGGGTCATCGGCGAACCCGCTCCATAACTGCTCTTTCCAGGCCACTATACTTTGCGCGTGAGCGGTCAGCGCCTGCCGCACTATCGTATATTCGGCCAGAATTTTCTGCCGTTGCGCCGGATCAGGCTGAATCGCTTCCAGCGCCTTGCCCAGTTCGTCCAGGTCAATGCGCTCGGTCTGCCGGGCCTGGGCTATACCCAGCGTATCGTTTTCGGTGATTTCGGGGGGAACGGCAAGGAAGGGCGACGGGTAGGGCGTAGGAACGCGCTTGGCTTCGTAGCTGAACGTGGAGTAGGGCAGTTCGAGAAAGGCGTTATCGGCTTCAACGAGGATGCGGTTGGGCAGAAACGGGCCACAGGCGTCGGCGATCAGCGGCAGGGCGGCGAGAGGCAGTGCGCCCAGCAGGGCGTTAGCGAGGTAGCGGGGTGTCCACATGAACCGAAATCTCCGGGGGTTGAGAGAAGCGCAGCCAGCCGATGAGCTGTTGCTGGCCAGGCGCGAGCCGCAACAGTTCCCGACGCGGCGGCTGGAGGCGCAGGGCATCCGGGGCAAGGCGTTGTACCGTGAAACCGGCTAGTCCGTCAGCGGCGATCAACTGGGCCTGCCGCCAGTGCAGAGTCAGTGGCGTTGTCAGCAAACTGTCCGCCTCGCCAGTGGCGTCGAACGCGACCTCAATCAGACCGTCAGCCGATTTTTTCAACACCCAAGCCGTGCGCGGCGCTGGCGTTTGACCCTGCATCACCGTCCGCCAGGTGCGTTCATTCCAGCTTAGTCGGTCTTCCGGCAACGGCAAGCGGTACCAGATAATCCCGTGCAGATTTTCCGGACGGTGAATGTGCAGCCAGCGCACCAGTTGCGCCATTGCCACCGGATCAGCGCGCACTTCGCGAACCTGGGCGTCGGGCGAGGCATTTAGCGCCGGTCCCTCGGCGGATAGACCGAGCAGCCGGTGTTGGCTGTCGAACCAGGCGCGATAGCCGTAGGTCGGCAGGGCGACCTGGAACGGGCGTCCGAGTTGGGCTGCTTGTTGAATGGCGCGTTTCGCTTGGTCGGGATCGCAGAGGGTAAAGGGTTGATCGGGGCGGCGCGGCGCTTCCCAGGAATGGACTTGCAGAATGTAGCTGTCCACCGACTGGATCAGCCGAGGAAAGGCTGGACTGTTCAGCCAGGTGGGCAGGGTGGTGATAGTCAGCGGGGTTGGGGCGATGGCTTCGCGCATTGCATCCAGCCAATGCCGGTAGTCGTCGAGTTGCCGGGTGGCGGCGTCAAAGTCCAGTTGCAGATGGGCTGGTTCGAGGCCCTGCCGCCGGGCGTCGTTGAGCAGTGATTGGGCGAGGTGGATGAGGAATTGCGTTTGCGGTTGGGAACGGTCGAACGCGCCGGCCCAGGGCGCAATGCGAATCACCAGACTGACGGGACGTCCGGATGTGCGCAGGCTGGCATGGTCCAGCGCGACTTTAGCCAGCCGTGGCGGAGCGTCGGGCTGGAATTCCACTTCTGCCGCCAGCGCCGCCCATTCCGCAATAAACGGCTGATTGCGCTGCACGGCCTCCCGTAGGCTGCCGCTCCAGTTCCGTTGCCAGAGATAGGCGCTATGAGGGAGGGGGGCGGTGTCGTGGGGGAGGGTTGAAAGCGCCAATAGTCCCGCCATCAGCATGAGTCCGGCGATGGCAGTGGGCCAGTAAAAGTGGCTAGTCGGAATGCGTTGCCGGTTTATCATAAGCCTCACGATCCACCCCTCGCCCACTGAGCGAGGGGAGCATCTGCCGCTATCCCCGAATCAGCGTTCCGATACCGGCGTCAGTGAACAACTCAATCAGCACCGCGTGTTCAATCCGCCCATCGATAATATGCGCCGCCTTGACGCCAGCCCGCACCGCATCCAGCGCACAAGCGATTTTCGGCAACATCCCGCCGTGAATCGTGCCGTCATCAATCAGTTCCTGCACTCGCCGCGCATCCAGGCCCGTCAACAGGCTGCCGGTTTTGTCCAGCACCCCCGTTGTATCGGTCAGCAGCATCAATTTCTCGGCGTGCAGCACCTCGGCGATTTTGCCCGCGACCAGATCCGCGTTGATGTTGTATGATTGCCCATCCTTGCCGACCCCAATCGGGGCGATAATCGGAATAAAATCATCCTTGATCAACGTCCTGATGATGGTTGGCTCAATACTGGCCACCTCGCCGACATGGCCAATGTCGATAATCTCCGGTTCCTCCAGTTCGGGACTTTTGCGGGTGATGGTCAGCTTGCGGGCGTGAATCAGATCGCCGTCCTTGCCGGTCAGCCCGACCGCTCGACCGCCATGGCGATTGACGTTATTCACAATTTCCTTGTTGACCAGCCCGCCCAGCACCATCTCCACCACATCCATGGTCTCGCCATCGGTGACCCGCATCCCGTCCACGAACCGGCTTTCCTTGCCGATGCGCTTGAGCAGTTCGCTGATTTGCGGCCCGCCGCCATGCACGATCACCGGGTTGAAGCCGACCAGTTTCATTAGCACGATGTCGCGGGCGAAACTGGCTTTCAGTTCGTCATTTTCCATGGCATGGCCGCCGTACTTGATGACCATGGTTTTACCGGCGAAGCGGCGGATGTAGGGCAGCGATTCGGTAAGAACATGCGCCACCTGGGTGGCGGCCTGGGCGTCAAGAGCCATAGCGTCAGTCAACCTCTGAAGGGAAAGGGGATGAAGCGGTTAGAAGGGTAAAGCCAGATCGGCCTGTAACCCCAATAGTTGCCGGCGAAATTGGTGTTGAAGATCGTGCATGGCAGCGGGATCGTCAGCTTCAAAGCGCAGCACCAGACTGGGCGTGGTGTTCGAGGCGCGCACCAGTCCCCAGCCGTGCGGGAATTCTACCCGTAAGCCGTCCAGGGTGATAAGCCGGGCGTCCGGGCCAAAGTCGGCCTGCGCTGAGAGCTGTTTCATGAACGTGAACGGCTCACCCTCGGCCATGTCCACGCGCAATTCTGGCGTCGTTAATCCGGTCGGATAGGTGGCGAAGAATTCACTGCTGGAACAGGTTTGTTGCGCCAGTAAGCGCAGGAGCCGGGCGGTGGCGTAGAAGGCGTCGTCAAAGCCGAACCAGTCATCCGCATGAACCAGATGGCCGGTCATTTCCCCCCCCAGCAAGGCGCCGGTTTCGCGCATTTTGGCCTTGATCAGCGAATGGCCGGTCTTCCACAGGATCGGTTGCCCGCCGAGGCGTTCGATCAACTGGGTCAAATGCCGGGAACATTTCACGTCATAGACCACCGCTGCGCCGGGATGCCGGGTCAGTACTTCTTCGGCCAGGGGCATCAGAATCCGGTCCGGCCAAATGATTTCGCCCGTGTCCGTCACGACGCCTAACCGGTCCGCATCGCCATCAAACGCCAGACCAATATCGGCGTGATGTTTCGCCACCGCCGCCTGTAAATCCGCAAGATTCTCCGGGATGCTGGGATCGGGATGGTGGTTGGGAAAGCGCCCATCCACTTCACAGTAAAGTTCGATAACCTCACAGCCCAGATTTCGTAACAAGGTAGGTGCGGTTTTGGCGGCGATGGCATTGCCACAATCCACCACCACTTTCAGCGGGCGGGGTAGGGGCAGCGCAGCACAAATCCGCTGGATGTATTCAAGGCGAATGTGGGCGAAACGCTCGCCGCCCTGACCATGGCGCACATCGCCGGTTTCAATGCGGCGGCGCAGATCGTCGATGACCGGACCGTGCAGGGCGATTTTATCGATGACGACTTTCAGACCGTTATAGTTCGGCGGGTTGTGACTGCCGGTGACCATTACGCCTGCGCAGGTATCGTTGAGCGTATGCGTGGCGTAATACAGCAACGGCGTGGACACTGCGCCCAGGTCAATGACATCCAGCCCGGCGGCGCGAATGCCGATTTTCAACGCCTCACATAAAACCGGACTGGATAACCGTCCGTCACGCCCAACGGCAACGCAGGTTTCGCCCCGCTCGGCGGCCAGGCTGGCTACCGCTTGACCGATGTCCCGCACGACATCAGGCGTCAGGTCGCGGTCCACAACGCCGCGAATGTCGTATTCCCGGAAAATGGATTTTTTCATGGAGCGCTGGGGATTCAATGCCGCCCGGAATGACCGAAGCCGCCGGTGCCCCGGTCGCTGGGGGTGAAGTCCTGGACGATGGCGAATTCCGCCCGCACCACCGGCACGATAATCAATTGGGCGATGCGTTCGCCGACCGTGATAGTGAACGGCGCATGGCCGCGATTCCAGCACGACACCAGCAGTTCGCCCTGATAGTCGCTGTCGATCAGCCCCACCAGATTGCCCAGCACGATGCCGTGTTTGTGGCCGAGGCCGGAACGCGGC
>JAUPTV010000298.1 GCA_030917925.1 Pseudomonadota bacterium | reverse complement strand
TGCGTCAGATGCTTGAAGCCTTTCCCGATACCGCACTATTGACCGATGTAATCCATGCTGCTGAGGCCGGCGCTCGGGTGGCTGTAATGATGAATCTGGTCGCCGATGCACAGCGTCTAGCTCGGGATCTCGGCCAACAGACATCGGTCCCGGTTGATCTGTTTCATGCCCGCTATCGCTTTGTGGATCGGCAGGAGAAGGAAGCCGCTGTGTTGAACCACTACGGCCGTACCGCACACCGCGACCAGGGCCGGATTTTGGTCGCTACACAAGTGGTGGAACAAAGTCTCGATCTGGATTTTGATCAACTCATCACGCAAATCTGCCCGGTAGACTTGTTATTCCAACGATTGGGGCGCTTGCATCGCCATGATCGGCCACGGCCTTCCGGGTTCGCGACGCCTCACTGTACGGTGTTGACGGTGGCGGGTGAGGATTACGGCCTCCACCAAAAGATTTACGGCAATGCGCGGGTGTTGTGGCGCACCCAGCGCTGGTTGGAACGCTCGATACAGATTGATTTCCCGGCCGCCTATCGGGACTGGATTGAGTCGGTTTATCAAGCGGATGACTGGGCGGATGAACCGGAGGCCGTGCGGCGGCAGTATGCCCTTTACGAAGGGCAGCAGTTAGCCGCTGCCTGGGAAGCACAGCAGATGATTACCCTGCCGCGCAAGACGTTTGGCGATGATGACGCCACGCTGACCGCACATACCCGCGATGGGGAAATGAGCTTGACGGTATTGCCGATGCAGGCCGATGGCCGACTGCTGGCGGGCATCCGTCTTGATGATCTTGACGAGGGTGCTCAAGCCGAAGCCTTTAATCTGCATACGGTCATGGTTCCAGCCAGTTGGCGGAAGTCGGTACTGGCAGACTGCGCAACCGATGAGGACGGGCGCTATCGGTTGATCTTTATGGCAGACGACACGGATGCCTGGGTGAGTCACTTGGGCCGCTACCACTTGCAATATACCGCCGACTTTGGGTTGGAATTGCGCCGGGATGAGGGCGCTTCACCCTGAAAACCCCACGATCGTGGGGAACGATCTGGCGAAAAATCCCCTGACAAGCTGACATAAGGTTCATCCCCACCCGAGTGGGGAACGGGTTTTTATTGTACCGTGCATTACCCTATATTTCTAAGCTTACATACTTGTAAAAGTATTTTTTAGGATTATTCTGGCCGTTGTAAACCGCCTTTGAAAGGAGTGCCGTATGGATTTATTGACGTCAGCCTGGATTCCCGTGCGCGCCGACCGTGGCGCGGGGGCATTCTGCTTACTGACTTACGAAGAATTGCTGTGTCATGGCGGGACGTGGGTGATCAGCCTGCCTCGTGATGATTTGGAACTGGCGGGTCTGCAATTGCTGGTTTGCATGACCCAAGTGCTGTTCCTGCCAACAGAGGATGCCGCGCTCCGCCAGCGTTTCAATCAGCCTCTGTCGCCCGAAGCATTCGCTGACGGGGTGCGACCGGTAGTGAACTGGTTCCAACTGGATCATCCCACTCAGCCCTTCATGCAGACACGCGGGATCAAGGCCAAAGACCGGACGCCGATTCAAAAGCTGTTAATCGGGTTGCCGGATGGCAATAACCACGCTTTCTTCAATGAAGTGGGCGAAGTCCAACGGTTGGGCGCACCAGCAGCGGCCATCGCGCTGTTCAATCAAGCGGCTAACAGCCCGAGTTTCGGTGGGGGCTTCAAGGGCGGCTTACGCGGTGGGAGTCCCGTCACGACCTTGGTGGCCGGTCACGACCTGCGGGAGACGGTGTGGCGGAATGTATTGACCTTACCGCGGGTTCGCCAGCGCTTGCCACAGTATGAACCAGACTGGACGCGGGATGTACCGACCTGGATTAAGCCTATTCGTGAACAAGAGGTCATTCAAAGCGCCACGATAGGGCTGGCGCGGGGCCTGTTCTGGCAGCCGGCCCATGTGGACTTGATCGCCGCCGATGCCGAAGCGCCCTGTGACCTGATCGATGGTGCACCAGGACGAGTTTATGCCGGGTTTAACAAGGAAAAATTCGTGTTCACCGTCGAGGGCGTCTGGCCGCATCCGCATGGCGCTTTGAAAACCGATGTGAAGAAAGGAGTGATCGAACAGAAATTTGTGTCGTTCACAACGACCGCCCCGGCATGGACCCATTTATCAGAGTGGGTCGTGCCGCGCACGGTGGATGCCGCCGACAGTCAAGTCGGTTGCAGTCCTGCCGGACCGGTGGTGCAAGCCGGTGAACTGGGCCGTGGGCGCTCGGAACCGTTGCGGTTGCTGATTGGCGGTTATCGCACCAACAAGGCTTCGGTATTGCAACGACGCCATGAACTGATGAGCCTGGCGACCGGCTGGCAGGATGACAAGGAGCGGTTAAGGCAACTAGTGGACTTGGGTAAAGCTGCAAAAACCGCCTTACGCGGCGCGTTGTACTACGCGGCGCAAGGTGCGTCTGATCGTGGCCTGCCCGGTATCGGCGCAGCGATCCATGAAGTGGGTGAGCAACAGTTCTATGCCCGCACAGAAAGCCTGTTTTATGAAGTGTTTGATAATGAACTGACCTTCAAGGCGTGGAACACCGCGAAAAAACAGTTTGCAGCGACGGTAGTCGCGCAATGTCAGGCGCTGTTCAAGGAACTCACTGATCCCTATGCGCATAAGCCGGAGTTAATCCCGATCATTGCCGCGGCGCGTCATAGTCTACAGAGAAAACTTACGGAGAATTTGCCATGACGACATCGGCTACGGCATCCGACCAGCCCGATTATGTGGCGCTTTATGCGCACTATAAAGGACTGAACCGCGGCCATCAGGCGGAATTGCGGCGGGTGGCTGACCTGGAGGCGCTGACGCTGCAACCGACGCTTTATCGGCTATTTCCCGGCCTACGGCCCGGCAGTCGCCAACAACGGCTGGCCTTTTTTCTGCCCTGGGTCCCTCACCAGAACGGAGCGGGGGCGCTGGCTGCGCAATGGGCGAAGCAGGGCGTTAACGAAGCCCGGGTGCTGCAAATCGCCCGCATGGACAGCCCGGATGATTTAGTGCAACTGCGGCACCTGTTGATGTCGCTCAAGCTGCAAGTGGACTGGGCCGATTTTGGCCAGACCTTGTGGTTTTGGGGGCCACACGCCAAGCGCAACCTGATTGAAACTTACTATTTGACGCTTTACGCACCCAAAGGAAAGTGAACATGACCGCAAAAAATTTCGTGAATTTCCATGTATTGATGTCGCACAGCCCCTCATGCCTGAATCGTGACGATATGAATCTGCAAAAAACCGCGCAATTTGGCGGGGTGACGCGGGTGCGGATTTCCAGTCAGTCCCTGAAGCGGGCGATGCGCAAGAGCGCTTATTACGAAGCACAATGGGGAGCGACGTCGGTGCGAACCCGACAACTGGGACGATTACAGCAGGCGCTGATCCAGGCGCTTGGCGACCGCTTTTCACCGGAACTGATTAGTCAGGCATTGACCTGGATATCCGGGAAAGAAGGGATCACCGAGGCCACAGAGGCCGACGCCGTCGCACCGTGGTCGGTCGCTGAAGTGGCGTACTTCTGTGAACAGATTCAGGCGGGCAAACGCGATGGCATGGACGTCAAGAAATTGCAGAAGGTGATCGAGAAAGATGCCCAACCGTTTCGGACGGCGATGAGCCAAGCGTTGGATATTGCCTTATCGGGGCGGATGGCGACCAGTGGCTTGATGACCCATCTACCGATGGATGGCGCGTTAGCGGTGGCCCATGTGCTGACGACGCATGCCGTGGAGCCGCAGGATGTGGACTGGTTCACGGCGGTCGATGATCTGGTGCAGGACGCTGGAGAAGTCGGGGCCGGCCATCTCAATACCCAGCAGTTTTCAGCGGGCGTGTTCTATCGCTACGCCAGTCTGAACCTGAAACTGCTACAGGTGAACCTGGGATTGCTGGCCACGATGCACAGCCCGGAAACGGCAGAATCACGGCAAAAGGCGCTGGTGATGGCCGGCCATGTGCTGCATCTGCTGGCCACGGTCGTACCGACCGCCAAACAGCAATCGTTCGCCGCGCATAACCCGGCGGACGGTGTGCTGGTGAGCCTGGGCGATCAGCCGATCTCGCTGGCGAATGCCTTTGAAAAGCCGGTGCCCCGGGATCGCCAGGGTGGCTATCTGGAACCGTCGATGCAGCGTCTGACTGAGTATTGGGGGCGGGTCAACGCCTTTTATGGCCTTGAAGAGCAGGCGGTTGCCGCGGCCGTTCAGCCGGTTGTGACCCCTGCCTCCATGACGTGGTTGCCGAATCTGCCGGCGGTTGAACAGTGGCTGGTGCAGGATGGGCGGGGTTGAGGGGGCGGCGATGGCACGCTTTCTCATTCTCCGGCTGGAGGGTCCCATGCAGGCATGGGGTACGCACACTTACGAAGATTATCGGCCCGTCAATCGCTTTCCGACTCGTAGCGGCCTATTAGGGTTACTCGGGGCTTGTTTGGGCATAGACCGGCAGGATCGTGAGGCGTTGGAACAACTCGCGCAAAGCGTGACCTTGACGGTGCGCGTTGATCGACAAGTGGTCCGTCCGGGCGAAGAGGCGCTACAGCCCAGAAACGCGCTCAAGGCGGTAGATTTTCATACGGTACTGGCGGCGCGCAAGGTTGATGGATCGGTTAATCCCAATCCGGTCGTCTCGCGCCGCGAGTATCTGTATGACGCTGCTTTTACGGTCGCGGTGGGTGAGCAGACGGCGGCGGCGTATGCCCTGGAACAACTGGTTGAGGCGGTACGCCGCCCGGTGTATACGCCCGTTCTCGGCCGGCGGTCGTGTCCATTGGCGCGGCCCTTACTGGAAGGCACTGGAGTGATTGAGGCTACTGACGCGCTGGCGGCTTTGCAACAGATTCCACCGGGGACGGGGTTGCTCTATGCCGAAGGCACTGAACACGCCAATGGTCGACCCTTGGCCATCCGTGATGTCCCGTTGCATGGGGTACATCGCCAGTTTGGAACCCGGTGGGTATCGGTTCATGCGGGGCAACAGGAGGGTTAAATGTTTCTCAGTCGGATTGAAATACCCTGGTCGATGGTACGCAACCCTTATGACATTCATCGCGGCATCTGGCGATTATTCCCGGAAGCGCCGGGCGAATCCCGCCAGTCAGGGACTGAACAGCGCGTCGGTTTTCTGTTTCGTCGGGAGGCGGGTCTGGTGGGTCAATCGGCGCCGTTGTTGGTGCAATCGCGACAGCCCCCTCAGCCTGCTGATGGCGTAAAAATCCTGGGATGTCGTGAATTTCAGCCGCAGCCACAGGTCGGGCAACGCTTGGCCTTTGTGTTGACCGCTAACCCGATTAAAACCATTGTGGATGCTGAAGTCGCGGCTAAACCCAATAAGCGCCCTAATCAACAAGGGCAGTACAAATGTCGGGTACCGTTGCTTGATGAGGAACAACAGCGGCGGTGGTTAATCCGTCATCTGACGGCTATCGCGGATGTGGAAGCGATGACGGTGGTACCGCATGAACCGCTGTATTTTCGTAAAGGGCAACGCGGTGGCAAACTGGTAACGGTGACGTTCGAGGGGGTGCTCCAGGTGAAAGCGCCTGATGAGCTGGTGGGCTTGCTGGAAAATGGTATTGGCCCCGCCAAGGCGTTTGGGTGTGGGCTGCTGCTGGTGCGGCGGATTTAGAGTTGTTCCCCACGGGTGTGGGGATGAACCGCTCACTGCTGGCGTATAACCCGCTGCTAGGATGCGTTCCCTACGTGCGTGGGGATGAACCGCGCAGTGTCGAACAGTTGCGGGGGGTTGAGGGTTGTTCCCTACATGCGTGGGGATGAACCGCCAACGGCGGGACCATGACCCTGGGCGATTACCCGTTCCCTACATGCGTGGGGATGAACCGAATTGGCACTGATTGAAAAGCGTAAAGCGCAACCGTTCCCTACATGCGTGGGGATGAACCGCGTCGGCCCAT
>JAUPTV010000297.1 GCA_030917925.1 Pseudomonadota bacterium | reverse complement strand
TGCATCGACGCCTGTGCAACCGTGCAGCATGATCATCCGCAAGGGGGTCTGTTGAACTGGATCGAGGGTCAGCAGGCGTTGCAGGCCGATGGCTCGCAAGGGTTGCTGACGGGCCAGGTGGTGGTGGACAAGCCTAAAGCCGTGTCCAGCCCCCTCAAGTCGATCGTCTGATGATGCAGAAGTTGTTGCGAAAGTTTCAACAGATTCATGCGTAAGATGGAGTGACCTTGAGATGGAAGAACAGGTCGGCGCGCTGTGGCATCGCTGGATCACTCGCATGGCGCAGCGGTCGGCACCAGAAGCGACGGTCACGCTGGCGGAAATGGAGAAAACCGCCGGGTTGCTGTTCCGCGCCTTGGGCGGCGATCCCGGTCTGCGCGTGGTTCCCGCGTCAGCGCAGCAACAGGGCGCGCGACGCGGCTGGCTAGCGCGCATCGCCGGGGTCGGGGATACCGTGGAGCAGGCTTGCCGGGATCGGGAAACGCTGCAATTGCCCAGACAACTGACGGTATTGCCGAGCCGGGCTTTGAACCGCGATCTGTATCTGTGGCTGATTGCCCTGGCCGCCGCGCACGATGTTGTGGAGGCTAACGTGCCCTGGTGGGCGCAGAATCAGCAGGCAACGCAAATAACGCTGGAACGTTATCCTGGTCTGCAGTCCCGTTACCGGCGTCTGATCGATGCGGTGTTGAAGACGCGGACACCCCCGGCGCAGTTGCCGCCGGATGAAGCAGCGCAGGAAACGGCGCTCGGTCAGGCGTTGCAGGAGCCGGGCAGCGTTGCGCTATGGCCGGCGGCGCGGCGACCGTTGCCGCCGGTTCCGCTCTGGCTCTATCCCCCGCCGGCCCCGGCAGCGACCCGACCGGGGCGCAAGGATAACCCTGCCGACCAGCGTCGCTCAGGCGGCGGCCAACCGGTGGAACGTGATCGGCAGCGCCGGCGTGCGGAATATACCGATCTGCCCGAACGGCAAAGTCCCTTCCTGTTGCCGTTTCGCGCCGAGAGTTTGTTGTCCTGGGCCGAGTTTGTGCGGGTGAATCGCGCGGATGACGATGATCCGGCGCCGGACGCCGGGCGGGCGGCGGATGATATGCAGGTGTTGAGCATCACCCAGGACGGCACCAGCACCGCCGCGCGGGTGCGGTTCGATCTCGATTTACCTTCCGCTAGCGAGGATGACCTGCCGCTAGGTCCAGGGATGCCCTTGCCGGAATGGGATTACCGCAAACAAGCGTTGTTGCCCGATTATTGCGCGGTGCAGGAAATGCTGGCGCGGCGGGCGACGCCCTGCGCACTGCCGCTGGTCTTGCGTCGCACGGCACAGCGCTTGCGCCGCCAGTTTGAAGTGTTGCGTCCGGCGCGGGGTTGGCGCAGCGCCCAGCCCGAGGGCGAGGAACTCGATCTGGACGCCTGGGTGCGGTATGCCGCTGACCGCGCCAGCGGCGAATCGGGTTATGAACGCGGGTTGTACCGGCAACTGGCCCGGCAGGAGCGCGATCTGGCCTGTCTCCTATTGGCGGATTTGTCGCTGTCCACCGACGCCTGGGTGAATAATCACGGGCGGGTGATCGAAATGATCCGCGACAGTTTATTTCTGTTCGCCGAAGCGCTGGCGGCGACCGGCGATCGCTTTGCGCTGTACGGTTTTTCCTCGCGCAAGCGCCAGCACGTCCGGGTGCAGCGCATTAAAAGTTTCACTGAGCGGTATACCGCGACCATCCGGGGGCGGATTCAAGCCATCAAGCCGGGTTACTACACGCGCATGGGTGCAGCGGTGCGTTACGCGACATTGACGCTCAGCCGGCAGACCGCTGCCCGTCGCCTGCTGTTGCTGTTGACCGACGGCAAGCCCAATGATCTGGATCATTATGAGGGGCGCTACGGGATCGAGGATACCCGCATGGCGTTGATTGAAGCGCGCCGTGCGGGCTTGCATCCGTTCTGCGTGACGATTGATCAGGAGGCCGATGATTATTTACCGTATCTGTTCGGGAAAGATGGCTTTGTCCTGATTCGCCACCCGGAGAATTTGCCGCGTCAGTTGTTGTTGCTCTATACGCGCCTGACGGCCTGAGCCGTAGCGACGCCATCTGCGCGCATGCCCCAAGTCCATCCCGAAGCGCTGCGTTTCGGCGATGCCACCATGTTCCGGACCGCCGAGGCGCTGGTGAAATCATCGCCTGACGAATGGGATCATCGCTTTGATGCGGTGCTTTGCTTGGCGAGCTGGCTTCTTTCCGTTCCAATTCGCTTCACAAGAACCCTCGAAGAGCCTCAAATTGATCGATCAAATGATTCAGGTCAGCGTGGAAACGGTACGGATTGTCAAGAACTTGCCCGCGTTGATGTCCTCCACCGAGAGGATATGACCGATGACAATCAAGGCAAAAATGCTATTGATCGGGCTGCTCATTACAGTCTGCCTGTTTTGCATTCTGGCGGCTTACTTTATCGCATTGAACCAGGAAAAAAACCGCAAAATCGCTTCAATGACCGATATCAAAGTCATCGAAAAGCTTTCCGATCTGGTTCATGAATTACAAAAAGAACGAGGAATTTCAGTCGGCTGTTTAGCGGGTTGTTCAACATCCAGCGCCGCCTTGCTGAATGCGCAACATACGGCGACCAACGATGCCAGAACACAATTAGCGGATGATGTTCTCCACCACGCTCAAGGATTGGAGAATCTGCCAAAAATCAGGAAGCAAGTTTTACAGAGTCAACTGACTTCAGCGAATGCTTTCAATCACTACACATTAATAATTTTAGAAATACTCAATTATATTAATACGCTGACCGATTATTTGAATACAGACTTGAAAAATGACGTTCGTGCTTACATCAATCTGTTATATGCAAAAGAATACCTTGGGCAAATTCGCGCCAGCCTCAATGAAGTTTTCAATCTCGGAAAAGTGAATACAAATCATATTGCTGCAGTGAGCCGTCAATTTGGTTTCCATCAACATTACACACAACTCTTTTTTCGGGATGCAAATCCCACGATAGTCAGTATATTTCACACTATTCAGGCACAACCTAAGGTGCAAAAAATTCTGGGAGTGATTCAACTCATTCTGAACGATGGCTATACGGTGATCACCGCCGAAGAGTGGTTTACTTTAGCCACTGATTGGATCAATCAATTGCAGAGCGTAGAGCGAGCATACACCGCTTATTTACATCAGGGGATGACCAGGGAGATTGCTGTATCACAGAAAAAATTTATATTTAATGCATCCATAGTAATTAGCATTTCATTGTTGCTAACCTTACTGGTTGGATCAGCGATCAGCCGCATTCTGCACGCATTGAACATGCTATTGAAAAGTATTGAATATACGATAAAAACTAAAGACTTTTCCAACCGGATTAAATTATTCACTCCCGATGAAATTGGTGTTATCTCTGAGAATTTCAATAAATTACTCATAATTGTTGAATCTGTCATTAAGGAAAAAGACTATCTGGCTTGCACCGATTTACTGACCGGCATTTGTAACCGCTACAAGTTTACCGAATGGTTTGAAATTATTTTACAGCGTCAACAGCGTTATGGTGGAAAACTGGCGCTGATTCTCTTTGATATTGATTATTTCAAGCAGGTCAACGATCAATTTGGGCATATTTCCGGAGATAAAGTTCTCAAAGGCGTTGCGCAACTGGTCCAGAGTTGCGTCCGAACCACCGATATTTTTGCCCGTTGGGGAGGGGAAGAATTCATTATTTTAGTACCGGAAGGTGGACATCAAGCTGCAGTGGATCTCGCCGAAAGACTGCGCAGCGCGATGGAGAGCTATTGTTTCAATAACCTGCCCAAAGTCACCGCCAGTTTTGGCGTCAGTGAATACCGAACCAATGATACCTTGGAAACGCTCTTTGCGCGCGCCGATGAAGCGGTTTATCACGCCAAACATCAGGGGCGTAACCGGGTTTGCGCGGCGTAATCAAGCCAATCCTTTACGATTTCGACTGGGAAATTCCATGCCCTTGACAAATGAGCAACAACTCGCTGAAGCCGTGCGCACGGCCTGTATTAAAGCCGCCCTGGAAGCCTATGAAGAAGGCGGCGTTCTTGGTCTGTGCGCCGAGGGCCGCTGGGAGTATGCGATTTCAACCTTGCAGCAACTCGATCTGGATGCCGTGATTGACTGCGCAAACGCAGATGAGGATGCTGACGGCAGGCGTAATCCAGCACACTGATATCGGCGGCGATGATGGCGTCCACGCCCAGTTCCGCTGCCCGGTCCACTGCCGCTCGCCAGCGTTCCCAGTCGGAAGGTTCCGGGAAAGTGTTCAGGGCAACGAACCCGCGCCGTCCGTGACGATGCGCATACTCGACGCCCTGTGCAGCGGTTTTGGCGTCAAAGTTCAGGCCGATCTTGAAATTAGCCAAATTGCCCATCGATTCTTGGCTTGATCAGGATGGGCGCGTAGAGGATCGTGAAAATGGCAAAGGCCATGATCCAGAGAACCTGCGAGAGGGCAATCCAGGTCAGATAATGCGCCGGGGCAATCAACGGCAGGAACACCCTGACTACGGTTCCCACCATCATCGCCCCAAAGGCCAGGGTCATCGCGCGTGGCGGCTCTTGCACATTTCTGCCGGTATGGCCCAGCGAAACGCGCGCCATCATGCTCAGCGTCATCAGACCAATCCCGCCATAACTAAATGCATGAATAACCGGCATGGCCGACAGATTCAGGAAACCGCTCAAAGCTACTAATAAAAAGCCAAGATCAATGAAAATCAGGGCGATGAACAGACTCCATAACAGCGGCTTTTTCCAAATGCCCGCCGTAT
>JAUPTV010000039.1 GCA_030917925.1 Pseudomonadota bacterium | reverse complement strand
CGAGGAACGCCTCGTTGTTCTTGTTGCCCTTGAATGACTGCCATTCAGACTCGTTAGAGTGGGCCAAAATGATGCCTTCAAACGGAATGGCCGACAATCCTTCGGTGCTGTTGTAGTTGCCTTCCTGAGTTGCGGTGAGCAAGGGGTGCAGCACCTTGATCGGAGCTTTGAACATTTCGACAAATTCCATCAGGCCGCGATTGGCCCGGCACAGTGCACCGGAGAAGCTGTAGGCGTCCGGGTCGTTCTGGGCGAAATGTTCCAGCTTGCGGATGTCCACCTTGCCGACCAGCGAGGAAATATCCTGATTGTTCTCATCGCCCGGTTCGGTCTTGGCGACGGCGATCTGATGCAGCACCGAGGACCGCAGCTTGACCACCTTGAATTTGGTGATGTCGCCGTTATATTCCTGCAAGCGCTTGGCGGCCCACGGCGACATGATATAACGCAGGTAGCGGCCCGGGATGCCGTAATCTTCTTCCAGGATCGGGCCATCTTCGTCGGGATTGAACAACCCTAGTGGGGATTCAAACACCGGCGAATCCTTGATAGCGTAGAACGGCACCCGCTCCATCAATTGCTTGAGCCGTTCCGCCAGCGACGATTTGCCGCCGCCTACCGGACCCAGCAGATAGAGAATCTGTTTCTTTTCCTCCAGCCCCTGCGCGGCGTGGCGAAGGTAGGACACAATCTGCTCGATGGCGTCCTCCATCCCATAGAATTCTTCAAAAGCGGGATAGATCTTGAGAACCTTGTTCTGGAAAATGCGCGACAGACGCTGGTCATTGCGGGTGTCGACCATTTGCGGATCGCCGATGGCTGTCAGCAATCGTTCAGCGGCGCTGGCGTAAACGGTCGGGTCGGTTTTGCACAGTTCCAGGTAGTCCTGGAGGGTCAGCACCTCTTCGCGGCTCTCTTCGTAGCGCGACAGGTAGCGGTTGAAAATTTTCATGATCTCACCTCTCTATGGAATCGCGGCAGCGCGGCGGCTTCCGGTTCGAATTCCCCTGTGGACGTTCTGAAGAAAATAATGCAAATAACGAACCATTCTTTGTTTTTTGGACAATATCCAGACTTGGAGTTCCAGCGGGATCCGGGGATGCCAAAGGCGGATATTTTTCACTAAAAAAATATAAATCAACTATTTATTATATTGACAGCGCCTTAACGGTTTCTGAATGATTCTTCAGAAAACCCGCCGATATTCAAAGTAGCGCTCACTATTGCACTGCCTTGGTGCGATGCACTAAAGCAGTTCCAGGCATGGATAGACCGCAACCAGGGGCGGCGGTTCGGCGGATGCTCAGTGGGGAGTTTGGGATGAGCGCGGCTTTGCCTTAACATGGTTCAAAAATAAAGAGTGATAACGGGCGACCTGCGATGAAAATGATCAGTGACTGGTTTGAACGATTTTTCCACGACCCACAAGCGGTCATTCTGACGGTCGTCATGGTGGTAGGAACCAGCGTCGTCCTGGTGATGGGCCAGGATTTGGCACCGGTGCTGGCGAGCATGGTGATCGCCTATTTACTCGAAGGGGTAGTGCTGCAATTTCAGCGTCAGTTGCGGATGCCGCGCCTGCTGGCGGTGACTGTGGTGTTCGTCCTGTTCATCGCTTTTGTGCTGTTTCTCCTGCTGGGCCTGCTGCCACTGGCCTCGCGGCAACTGACCCAACTTATTCAGCAGTTACCCAGCATGATTATTCATGGGCAGAATTTGTTGCTGAGTTTACCGGCTCAGTATCCGGAATTTATTACCGAAGCCCAGGTGCTGGAGGTCATCAGCGCGGTCCGGGCGGAGATCGCCACCTGGGGGCAGAAAATCCTGTCGTGGTCGCTGGCGGCGGGACTGGGCATGATGACCGTTGTCATCTATCTGGTGCTGCTGCCGTTGTTGGTATTTTTCTTTCTGAAAGACAAGGGGTTGATTCTGAACTGGCTGCACGAGTTCCTGCCGCGCGATCACACCCTGGCGCAACAGGTCTGGCGCGAAGTGGATCGGCAGATGGGTAATTATGTGCGGGGCAAGTTTATGGAGATCGTGGTGGTGTGGGTGGCGACGTTCGCCGCGTTTGCCTACCTGGGTCTGCAATTCGCCATGTTACTGGCCCTGATGGTCGGCTTGTCGGTCATCGTGCCCTATATTGGCGCGGTGGTGGTGACAGCGCCCGTCGCCCTGGTCGCATTTTTCCAGTGGGGCTGGGGGCCGGAGTTTCTATGGTTGCTCGGCGTGTATCTGGTGATTCAAGGGTTGGACGGCAATGTGCTGGTGCCGCTGCTGTTTTCCGAAGTCGTGGATTTGCATCCCATCGCGATTATTACGGCAGTGCTGGTGTTTGGTGGGCTGTGGGGGTTCTGGGGCGTGTTCTTCGCCATCCCGCTGGCAACCGTGGTGCAGTCGATTTTGAAAGCCTGGCCGCGACCGGTCGCTGTGATGGAGTAGCCGGGAATAGCGGTTTTCATCAGGAGGCAGCGGTCAGTGATTCAGGATTCAGGAGGCGGCAATCAGAGGACTCACCAGGGTTCGATGGGCAATGTAGGCCAGCACTCCACAACCCGCAATGACTAGCGCCATGGGCAATGCGGAATCCCCGCCGATCAATCCCACCAGCGTACTGGACAGCGTAGCGATGCCAAATTGTAAAGCGCCCAGCAGGGCTGACGCACTGCCGGCGCGCTGTCCCTGATACGCCAGGGCGTTAGCATTAGCGTTCGGTCCGGTGAAGCCGAGGGTGATGCTATAGCCCAACAAGGGAACCAACAAACCCGGCAACCCGCCCCAGCCACTGATGGCTATGGCTAACATCGCTAATCCCAATAGTACCGTCGCTCGATTCGCCCGCCGCAAAATCGTATCGGTGGAATACCGCACCAACAAGTGACGATTCACTTGCGAACTGGCGATCAGGCCAAAAGCGTTCAGGCCGAACAGCCAGCCGAAATTCTGGGCAGAAACGCCATAGACCTCGATAAACACATGCGGCGAACCGGTGATATAGGCGAACATGCCGGCATGAGCCAGACCGCCGGTCAGCACATAGCCCATAAAATACCGGTCGCGCAACAGGTCGCCATACCCCCGTAGCGCTGCGCCAATACTGGCGCTGGCGATGGTGTCTTTGGGACGGGTTTCCTGCAAATGACGCCAGACAGCGAACAGGCAAGCCAGGCCAAACAGCGCCAGTCCAGCAAAAATTGCTCGCCAACCGGCGAACCAGAGAATCCAGCCGCCAATAAATGGCGCGAGGATCGGCGCCAGCCCCATAATCAGCATGAGCAGCGAAAACACCCGCGCTGAGGTATGGGCGTCGCAACAGTCGCGGACAATGGCGCGGGCGATCACGATGCCGGCGCAACCGCCGAGCGCCTGGAAAAACCGCAAAACGATCAACGTGGCCAGATTCGGGGCCAGGGCGCAGCCAATGGAGGCCATGATATAGAGCGCCAGGCCCGCATAGAGCGGCGGCTTGCGGCCATAGCGGTCAGCGAGTGGCCCATGGATCGTTTGTCCGAGCGCCAAACCAATGAAAAAACTTGCCAAGGTGAACTGCGCTGCTGAGGTTTCAGCGCCGAATTCGGCGGCAATAGTGGGTAATCCCGGCAGGTACATGTCGATGGACATCGGCGCGAAAGCGATGAGTGCGCCGAGCATCAGCAGCCAGGACAGGGGTGGGTGGGTCAGGGGAGGGTGCTCCAGAATGGCGGGAAATTATCGGCGGGAGATCTGCATGGTCGCCAGCACGGCGCGAATCGCATCAGTTTCCGTCTCGTCCAGTTCCCGCATCAGTTTGCCGATGTATTGCAACTGTCGTTTGTGGCCACCCCGCTGGGCAATGCCCTGGGCCAACCGCACCGCCGCCAGTACATCGTCCGGCAGCGGTATCCGCTTTAACTGCGCCGTTGTCAGCTTAACCAGATTTTCGCCGAGGTCTTGCAGCGCAGTTGCTTCCCGCTTGCGCTGGCTTTTGCTGGGCGGGAGTGGCGCATCAACGTCGTTGTCGGCCTCGTCTGGGATTTCGGCAAACCGGGCAGGGTCATGGCCGGACATCGCTAGATCAGGCTCCCGCTGTCGCGGCTTTCTGACGATTTGGGTTTCATTTCCCCGTGCCGCTCCAGAAACGCCTCCACCTCGGGCCACACTTCCCTGATGACCACCAGTTTCTTTAATCCCAGACTGAACGGCCGGAAGCCGCCTTCAAAATTCAGGGTCGGATGCCCTTTATATTCACTTTCCGTCACCGTCGTTTTGGGCGTCGCTGACTTGGCGGCGTTGCGCAACCGGGCGTTTTCTTCCTCCAGTTCCCGCAGGCGCTTCAGCATGTCCTGCTCATCGGCTTTCGCTGGCATGGTTTATCTACTCCTTAAAGCAAGATTGTTGGGGAGACTTTCATTCATCCTTTGCCGTTAAACCGGCAGATGAGTGATTCAATCGTCGGTCAACGCCGCCGTCAGGCAATCCAGCACCTGCTGGACGATGAGATTGGGCGCTTTTTCCACGAAACTGGCGCGACGGACTACCCAGTCCAGTGATTTAATCTGGTGCGCATGTACTGCGCCATCCGTGCGTAATCCAAATCCCATCAGTGGAACCAAAAAACCACTGTCACGAGCAAGCTCGGCAGCGCCTCCGGAAATTGGGCAAACCATCGCCAACCGAAAGCGCTGATTGAAAGTCGCGGATGAGACCACCAGGCAAAAATGCTGACCCTGCATTTCCTTACCACTGGCCGGATCAAATTGGAGATGCAGAATATCGCCGCGTTCTGGAATCACTGTTCATTTCCCGCTGCTGGCATTTCGTCCCAGTTTTCCACCCGACAGAGTCCAGTGGGCGTAGCGGCCAGTAGTTCGACCAGTCGGCGCCGTCCTGGCTTGAGTTTTAACTCGTCACCGTGGATTTCGATGAAAACACGAGAACCGGCTTCCAAGTGGTTCTGTTCAACATAGGCTTGTGGAATGGTCAGAATCAGTGAACCACCCGAGCGGCGTAGTGCAGCAGTCAGCATGATGAAGACTCGCTAATGAGTTTTACTCAAGTAAAACATGTCATCGCTTTTTCTGCAACGCTGACCAATGATCTCTGCGACCCGGCCAGCGCTACACTGACCGGCTTCACTCGATCCTGACCACTCCCATCGCCCCGCGCCCGAATTGCCACGGCTTGTACATATCTTCCACAAATACGGCGGGTTGCCGATAGACGCCCGGTGTCACCGCCCGCACCAGATAGGCCAGGGTGAATTTCCGCGCATTGCCGGACTCCATGTCCAGCGCCGCGACAAACCGATCATCGCGGATTTCCGTATGCAGGGTGCTGGTCAATTCCGGCAGCCAGGCAATGTCGGTCGTGGAGGCGTTATGCGCCAGCCGGGCGTTCTCAATTTCCAGCCCGGCCGGTAACAGGTCCACCACCAACGCCTGCTGTTCCCCACTGTTTTGCGCCTCACCGGTAATTACTGCCACCAGCAAATCGTTTTGGCGAATCTGGCCAGGATCGACCTCTTGACCAGCGCGGGTATAGTAGCGGCGGGCAATCGTGAAGCCCTCCTGCGCCGGGGGTTGCGGCGCGACCGGAACGCCGCTGACATCCAGCACCGCCCAGGCCGCTTGCTGGCCTTGATTGACGATGGTCAGTTTATTGGTCAACTGTTCACTGGTCGGCGTCAGGTAAAACGGATCGGTGGTGATCGTTTGCCCTTCGACTGCCAGTCGCAACTGGCCGGTCTGTTTCAGCAACGCATGAGCAGCCAGTAACAGCCAGGCTTGTTCCTGGGTGCTGGAGTAACGCTGCTGATTAAACTCGGTAGCGACGGTTTCAGCCAGTTGGGGCAACCGCTCCGGCAACAGTCCCGATTCCGCCAGTAACGTCAGCAGCGCCGCCCGATCCCGCAACGGCGTTCCGTAGTCGCGCACCGTGCCGCGTTCCTGCCGGTTCAGGGCGGCCGTGAACGCTTCTTTGGCTCGTTCCACTTCACCGTACCGGGCCAGAGAGACGCCCAGTTGCGCCTGGGCCAGCGCCGAGGGCAATTTTTGCAAATGATTATCATGCAGATAGCGCAGATCGCCGATGGCGGCTTTTTGCTCTCGCGCCAGGACATAGAGCGCATACGTCCGCCAGCCCAGTTCAGCTTCAGCGAAGTCGTCGGCACTCAGCCGCTCGCGCAGATACTCCAGCCCGCGCCGCCATGCGTTATCGGGAACCAGATACTTTTCCTGCCGGGCGCGCACGACAAAGTCCATGGCGTAAGCCGACAGCCAGCCTTCGGTCGGGCTTTCGGGACCCCACAGCCCAAAGCCGCCGCCCGCGTCCTGCATCGTCAAAATGCGTTGCAGCGCCTCCTGCACCCGCGCCCGTAAACCGGCTTCTGTTGCATTCTGACCAGCCCAGACCGTGGCGACCTGGTTGAAGTAGAGCAGCGGCAGGGCGCGACTGGTGGTCTGTTCCAGACAGCCGTAGGGATAGCGGTCGAGTTGGGCGAGCAGCTCCGGGACATTGAAATTGGGCCGACTGGCGACACTGAGCCGAATCTTGCCCGTGCCGGGAATCAGGTCGACCAGCAGTTGCTCATTGAGCCGCAGCGTCGCGCCAGCATCGAGGCGTTGCGCGGTGCGTTCCGTGCTGACGGTTTGCGCCGGACGCACGCCGATATCCGATTCCCGAATCAGGTTAAACCCGTTCGGCCCTTCGATATGCAGCCGCACCTGACCCGCACCGGGTTGCAACCCGCGCAGGGTGAAATTGTGACTTTCCTGGTTCTGCTGGGCGGAATCAGCGACCTTGAAAGTAAACGCTGCCGGTTCGGTCACGGCGACAGTCCCGGTAGCGCTGAGTCGAATCGCGTAATCGCCGGGCGGAGCATTCAAATTCTGCACGGTCACCGTGACCCGACTTTCATCTTCGGGGGCCAGGAAGCGAGGCAGGTAAACCCGTGCCACCAATGGATCGCGCACCAGCGGGGCCGCGTCAGCCTTGCCGACCCGGTGACCATCCCAGGCGACCGCCATCAAGCGCAGTTGCCCGTTGAAATCGGGCAATACCAGCGGAATCTTCACCTGGCCGTTGGCGTCCAGCGCGACCGGCCCGGAGAAGAGCGCCAGCGTTTTCACCGTGCGAATGGCAGACGGGTCCAGTTGCCGACTTTCCGCGTCGCCGCCGACCTTGAGGGAACCGGGGCGACCGCCCGTTTCAATCAATTTTCCGTACAAATCGAGCAGTTGCATGCTCAGTTCACGCTTACCAAGGAAGTAGTCCACCGGGTCCGGGGTGGTGAAATCGGTGAGTTGCAGGATGCCTTCATCGACCGCTGCGACAGTTAAATAAGTCAGTTGGCCGGGATCGAAACCGGTC
Organism: Pseudomonadota bacterium; assembly: GCA_030917925.1. Taxonomy (GTDB): domain Bacteria; phylum Pseudomonadota; class Gammaproteobacteria; order Competibacterales; family Competibacteraceae; genus UBA2383. The sequence goes on along the minus strand of JAUPTV010000039.1, from coordinate 10,285 downwards.
ACCGTTACCGGCAATTCCACGGTCTGGCGCGGTGTCCACTCGGTCGGCGCATTCAAGGCGATATTCAAGGTGCGCGGCGCGGGATCAAGCCCCACCCAGGCGATGCCAATGGCCCGGCCCGGTCCGCGTGATGTCGCGTTATCTCCTGGACGGAAAGCAGTGGCCGCCAGATAAACACCCGGCCCCCATTCGGCGGGAATCGGCAATTCTATCGTCGTGCCCTCGGCGGGAACGCTGACCGTTTTGCTCAACCACAGGCGGTCGCCCACCACGTTCAGCAACACTTCCCCGGCGAACGGCGCACGCAGGAAAACCTTGGCGGTCGCGCCAGACGGATAGCGCGGTTGATCCAGCGTGACCTTCATCTGATCCGGGGTATCGGCGTCGCCAGGGGTTTCAAACCAGCCGGCGGTGAAGCGCACACTGGAGGCCACGCCCGTCTTCGGGTCCAATACATCCAGCCGGTAGCGACCCCAGTCCAGGCCGCGTTGTGTGACCACGCCCGGTTGATCGGCGGCGAGGGTCAGGGTGTGGCTGGCGACCGGGGCGGTATCCCGAATCACCATTTTGTAATTCCAGCGACCTTCATCGTGATACCAGTAATAGTGATATTCCTCGCGGACCAGTTTGGCGGTCAAGCCACTGTGCGCTTGCGGCTGGCCCATCGGGTCAACGGCAATCACGTCAAACACCGCCTCCTGGCCGGTCTGAATGCCACTATCGCTAAAGCGCGGCTTCACGCCAATGGCGAAGGGATGAACGCGATAAGGCAGGTCCAGACTGCGGGTGACCGGACGCCCGCCCGGATCAAACAGCGAGACGCGCAACCGGGCTTGCAGTGGGCGCGTGGTGTCCGGGGTCTCGGTCAAACTGACCTGGGCTTGCGCCTTGCCCATGGCGTCAGTATTCGTCAACGTCGCCGGAAAGCGCTGGGCGCTCCAGGTTTCCTGCGCCAGTCCAAAGCGGTAGCCGGGGAAGGCCGGATAAGGGTTGGGGTCTTCGCGCAGGATGATTTCACCCTCGGCTTTGAGGTTCGCGGCTGGCGCGCCGTAGAGAAACCGGCCGTTAATGTCCACCACCGCCGATTCGCCGGGCTTCAACACCGGCGTCGTCGAACTCAGTTCCAGTTTCAGGCGTTGCGGCACGAAATCCTCGACCTGGAAACTGACCTCGCCGACCGGTTCGCCCTTGGGGTCGGTATAGGCTTTCACCGTCCAAGCGCCGGTGCGGGCGTTCAACGGCATGGGAATCTGACTGTGATAGCCGCCCAGCGCTGGATTAGTCGGGCGCAGTTGCAGAGCTTCCACTTCATCCGGGCGGAGCACCTTCAGCGTCAGCGGCGCGGTTTCGGCCAAGGCGTAACCCCGGCTGTCGCGGAGCAGAGTCATCAATTCCACCGTTTCCCCCGGACGGTAAACGCCGCGCTCGGTGTAGAGAAACGCATCCACCGCGCCGGGTGCGGCCCGACCTTCAACGCCCCGGTCGCTAAGATCAAAAGTCGGCTTGGTCAAGTCCAGAAAGTTGTAATCGCCCTGACCAAAAGCCATCAGCGCAGCGGGTTCACGTCCGCCATCGCCGCGCAACAGACCCGGATCGAAGCGGACATAACCTTTCGCGTCGGTTACGGCCTTGCCCAGTTCGCCGTTGTTGCGGGCATACAGCCGCAGATCAATACCGGCCAGCGGTTTGGCTCCGGCCAGCGAGCGGACAAAGACATGCAGGCCATCGTTGCCGCGCATCGTGAACAGACCGAGATCGGAAACCACCAGCCATTGGGTGGCCTGATTCTCCCATTCGTTGTCGGAACTCTCAGTGGTGGGTTGGGCAGCGACGATATAGACGCCCGGTTGCGGGTCGCGCAGGAGTTCATTGATCGGCAGGGCAGTGGTAACGTCCTGATTGCGTTCACCGCTGGCCAGGGTCAGCACGCCTTCCCAGACCTGCTCACCGGAACGCTTGGCAATGGCGCTGAGATCGTAACCGTCCAGCAGATTGGTAATGCGCCGGTTCTCGATTTCCCGCAGCAGATTGCGGTCGTTAATCCGTAACACCCGCAACCGCGCCTCTGGCACATTTACGCTGGTCAATGGCAACTGTTGATTACCGGTTTTCGGCAACACATAAGTCGCGCCCCGGAATCCCAGTGTCGGTTCGCGGTCGTTCACCTTGGCGGTGAATTCCTGGGCTGCCTGGGTCTTCTCGCCATTGGCCGAAGGAATGCCCGCCCGTACCTTAATGACGTAGCTCTGACCATGACGGCTGCCTTCCACGCAGAGCTGCCGATCTTCGGCGGTCACTACCGCCTGGAAAGTCGGCTCAATGACCAGATAATCTTCGTAGTGAATCTGCGGACTCTTGGCTAGGTCATGAGAAAAATTGAGGCAGATTTTTGGCGCGGCGCTGTCGGATTCCACCTCAACGCCCTTGATCTGGAAGGCGTTAGCGTCGACCAGTTCCTGATAACGCTTGGCGACGTGGGGATTATCTTCCAGTTCCAAAGCCTCACCCCAGGCAGCGATGGCTTTTCTCGCCACCCGCTCCCGGTCGTACAGCTCGCCCAGCCGGAACAGCGCACGGGCGCGATCTGCCGGGGCGACGGCAGCTTGCAACGCATTCCAGGCGGCTTGCCGGGTGCGTTCACGGGAGCGTTGCCGAATCGCATAATCGACGTTGGCCTGCGTCTGCTGCTCGGTCTGTGCCTGCCAGGTCTGGCTCAGCGCCAGCCACACCGCCGTTTGCCCAGCGCCGGCGGCAATGGTGGCCTCATAAGCGGTTATCGTCTCCGGCCAGTTTTTTTGCCGGGCCAACTTCTCGGCCTGCTGCAGCAATACGGTAGATGTTTGGCCGGCGGGCTGGCGACCATCGCGGATGAGTTGCTGATACTGAGCTGCGGCGATAGCCAGCGGTCCATCGTCGACGGCGTGAGCGCTGAGGGGTAACAGGATGATCAGCAGGATCAACAGGAACACGGGACTGCGTGAACAACGCATAACGAACTCCTTGGGCTGGGCGGACGGGGCGCGGGTTGGCCCGCAACTTGGATGCTATGATCAAAGGCCATGATGAACTATCATTAAAGGCGAAAAATACACGAACTCTACATAACAGTATAAGTATATTGATTAGCGCCGTGATCGACTCGGAGGGTTATCGACTTAACGTGGGCATCATCCTGTGTAACGCAGAAGGACGCCTGTTCTGGGCAAGACGGATCGGCCAGCATTCCTGGCAGTTTCCCCAGGGCGGCATCCGGCGGGATGAATCGCCAGAGCAGGCCATGTTTCGCGAACTGGCCGAAGAGGTTGGCTTGCGCCCGGAACATGTCCAGGTGATTGGCTCCACCCGGGGTTGGTTGCGTTATCGCCTGCCCAAACGTCTGGTTCGGGAAGGATGTTCGCAGGCTTGTATTGGCCAGAAGCAAATCTGGTTCCTGCTGCGGATGCGGTGCGGCGAGGAGGCAGTGCAACTGGATCTGTCAGATCGTCCCGAGTTTGACCACTGGCAATGGGTAGATTACTGGTATCCCTTGCGGGCTGTTGTACCCTTCAAACGGCATGTCTACTGGCGGGCGTTGCATGAACTGGCACCCCTGCTGTCAGGAACATCGCGGCAGGCCAGTGGCCGCGAAGATCGCCTGGCCCGGTCACGGTCAGCGGAAGCGGCGTGTACGAATGCAGTGGTTCAACATGTTACGGTCCTGCAAATGCAGCGGATCGAAAATAGCCAAAATCCGGTGATTACCCGGATGGTAGTCGCGACACGGCGCTTGAGTACGCTGGAGGCTTCGAATGCGTTACCCGCTTTGCCGAAAGCCATTGCCGCCCTGGAGGAAAGCCGGGAGGTGCGCCCAGCACATACGGCGGCGGCCAGCCGATCACGCTGGTCCCCGCGTTAAACTGTCGGTTTCGCCGTCTTTATTGCCTTGAGGGCGCTCCCATGCTGGATATTTTGCGGCGCATCGTCCAAGACATTAACGCCACCCGCGATCTCAATGAGGCGCTGAACCTTATTGTCACCGAAGTGAAGGCGGCGATTCATACCGATGTGTGCTCGGTGTACATGACCGACGCGCTGCGTGGCCAACATGTGCTGATGGCCACCGATGGTTTGCGTCCCGGCGCGGTGGGCAAGGTGCGCCTGAAGATCGGCCAGGGCTTGATCGGGATGGTGGCCAACCGTTCCGAACCCGTCAACATCGATAATGCCCCGGCTCATCCGGCCTTCCGCTACATTGCCGCGACCGGTGAAGCGCCCTTTCATGGGTTTATCGGCGTCCCGATTATCCGGCGGCGCAAGGTGCTGGGGGTGCTGGCGGCGCAGCAGCGCGAGCAGCGCAAGTACACGGCGGATGAAGAGTCGTTCCTGGTCACGCTGGCGGCGCAACTGGCCGGCTGCATCACTCAGGCGGAGATTCGGCAAGTGCTGGATCGACTCGGCGATGATGCCTTGTCCGGAACGCTGTTCCTGGAAGGTGTCTCCAGCGCCCGTGGTGTAGCGATTGGCGAAGCGGTAGTAGTTTTTCCAGCGACTGCGCTGGCGCAGGCACCGGATAAGGACATCGACAATCCCGAGGCCGAAGCAGCGCGGTTTCGGCAAGCGGTGACGGCGGAGTTGGCGGAATTGCAGCGGCTCAGTGAACGGATGCGGCTGTTGCTGTCGGCGGGCGACCGAGCGCTGTTTGACGCCTACGCGATGTTGTTGAGCAGCGACAGCCTGGTGAATGGCACACTGGAGCGCATTCATGCGGGTAACTGGGCACCGGGGGCGTTGCGAGCCACGGTGATGGAATACGCCAACATTTTCGCGGAAATGGACGACCCGTATCTGCGGGAACGCGCCGCCGACATTGTGGATCTCGGCCAGCGCCTGCTGGATCGGTTGCAGGAGGAGCAAACCGCCAGTCGCCATTACCCGGACAACACTATTTTGATGGGCGACGACATCAGCGTTTCGCAGTTGCTGGATGTGCCGCCGGAGAAAATCAAGGGTCTGGTGTCCGTCCACGGCACCAGCACCTCGCATGTCGCCTTGTTGGCGCGAGGCTTGGGGATTCCGGCAGTGTTCGGGGTCAGTAATCTGCCGCCAGGCCGGTTGAATGGCCGTGAAGTGGCGGTCGATGGCTATACCGTGCGGGTCTGTGTCCAGCCCAATCCAGCGCTGCGTCAGGAATATTTAAAACTGATTAACGAAGAGGCCGAGCTGTCGCGTGGTCTCCAGCATTTGCGGGATCTGCCGGCGGAAACCCTGGATAGTTATCAGTTGGCGCTGTACGCCAATTCCGGACTGTTCGCTGACATCGCCGCTGCCCGCAACAGCGGGGTGCAGGGCGTGGGGTTGTACCGGTCCGAGATGCACTTTTTCCTGCGCGACCGATTTCCCGGCGAGGAAGAGCAGACCACGATTTACACCCGGATTCTGCGGATCATGGACCCTTATCCGGTGGTGTTGCGGACGCTGGATGTGGGCGGTGATAAGTCGTTGCCCTATTTTCCCATCAGCGAGCAGAACCCGTTTCTGGGCTGGCGCGGTATCCGCATCAGTCTCGATCAGCCCGATTTGTTCAAAACCCAGGTGCGGGCGATGCTGCGGGCCGGGATCGCTTATCCGAATCTGTCGATCCTGTTGCCGATGATTAGCACGATCAGCGAACTGAGCGAGGCGCTGGACCTGATGCACAGCGCTGCGGCTGAATTGCGGGAGGAGGGCGTTCCGGTCAAGATGCCACGGGTAGGCATCATGGTCGAGGTGCCGTCAGCGGTCTGGAAGATTGACAAGCTCATCCACATGGTCGATTTCGCCTCCATCGGCAGCAATGACCTGACACAGTATCTGTTAGCGGTGGATCGGAATAATGACCGGGTGGCCAAGCTGTACGATTCATTGCATCCGGTGGTGCTGGCGGCGATTCAGCATGTCATTACCCAGGTGCAGGCGGCGGGGCGACCGGTGAGCGTTTGCGGTGAAATGGCCGGCGATCCGGCAGCGGCCTTGCTCCTGTTAGCGATGGGCATCGACAGCCTGAGCATGAATCTGGGCAGTCTGCTCAAAGTGAAATGGATGATTCGCAGCGTCCGCCGCGATGAAGCGCAGGCGCTATTGGCGGAAGTGATTGACCTGGATACTGCGACGGCTATTCGGGAACGCGCCAATGTCTTTCTTGACCAGCACGGGTTGAGCGGGTTGCTGCGGGTGGGGCAGTGATCAGGATTTATGGCCCCACCAGCCGCAATCCCGGCGGTAGCGCTTCGCCCAGCACTCGCCCTGCATCAATCTCATCCAGTTCCACGACTTCCTCAATCATCCGCAGCCACGAAGCAGGCGATTTCGCCGCCCGCAACCGCTGAATCACCCGCTTCCGCAAGCGGTCGTCAATATCCCGCTCCCGGTCGCCGCTCAATCGAGTGAGCAGTGTGGCCGAAAAAGCCGCGGGCGTTACCGCTTTCCAGTCCAGCGCCAGCACCTGTTCCAGCCATTCTGTGGCAGTGGCGGTGGGAATCACATCATGGGCGCTGCCGTAAGCGGGAACCCGCGTTCCCAGACGACCCACCGCCCACCACAGTTGCGGTGATTCACCCTTGCGCGCCAGTCGGGCCAGCAGCAACTCGCCGAATTCGACTTTGCGCGTCCCCGGCAACCGCTCCAGCACCCCCGCCAGTCGCGCTAAGTCCTCGATGCCGACAGACTTTTCTTTAGCGGCGGCTTTCCCGGTCAGGGGACGCAACCCGGTGAGCAGTTCCTCACCTAACTGCGTTTGAGCTGCCGCATCCAGCCCGCCCGCCACTCGCCGCCACAGAGTCCACCATTCCGTCCGATTCTGCGCGTCCTGCGGGTATTGCACGCCCTGTTCATACAAGGCCCATAATTGGCCAACCCGCCACTCATCCAGGGGATAGCCGAAACCGGGCCGCAGGCAGTAACCGGCCAGACTGAACCACAGCCGCTCATGATCGACCGACCGCCGCCGTCGCCGGACTCCGGCCCAGAGTACCCCGAACAGTTCGCGCAGCAGCGGCGTTTCCCAGGTTTCGCGCTGGCCGAGCAAGCGCTCTAAATCATTGCGCAGGCCCTTGATCTCTTTAGGCTCGACATTGGGGGCGCGAGACCCGTAGAACCGCTCCAGTCGGGCGACGGCATCGGGAAAGCGGGGATGGAGACGGGCCAACGTTGCCGCATCGCCGCCGCGTAATTGAAAAGCCAGCCGCCAACGCTGTTTGGAATCATCAGCCGCGACGCAATCCACTTCCAGCGTTCCCACCTCAGTCAGTTGCGTGACCAGTTGCACCAGCGCCTCGCCTGCTGACTCACTCTCAATCACCGTCGCGATGGGTGGCAATGGTGCCAGGTTTTCCGCTTCCAGCGTGATCACTTCGCCGGGTTGATAAGCAGTGTCTCCCGTGGACGACAACAAATGAAACTGTACGGGTGCGCCCAGTCGCAGCGAGAAGGTGCGATGCAACCGGATTTCCCGGCCTTCTTCCGCGCCGCGTGGCAACAGGCAAACGCCTTGCTGACGATCACGGTCGCTGTCGACCCGCAGGAAATAGCTGCGGGCTGAACCGCCGCCAATTTTCAAACCTTGGCCACGTCGAGCCAGCCCATAGGCTACAGCTCCCCGCGCCACCGCCAGATCCGGTTCAGGATTATCCAATAGATGCAAAGGTTGACCGCGCCAGTCACTGAGGATGTCCAGCAATCGTTCAGCCAGCGCCGCGCCGTGAAAGACGCCGCCATTCAGCAGCACGGCATCCGGCATGGACGGACAGTCCACATTCGTTGATTCACCGAGAGCCTGGCGGGAAGCCTCGGCATGACGCGCCAGAAACGCCGCTAGATGCCGACTGATCGCAGGATCAGCGGTATAGGGCAAGCCAAATTCCACCACGGCCCCCCGGCGTCCCTGGGGCCGTTCAGCGACACTGATATGAGGGAGAAAGCCGTCCACCAGCAATGCCTGCACGTCCTCACGACGCAGTTCCGCCGACCGCGCTCCGCCAATCAACCGTGAGCCGCTGCCCAGTACCGTGACCGTCACCCGTTCCGGCGCATCATCGGCCAGCAGGCGCTCTTTGGCCGTCCGGCATTGCTGCAACAATTGGGATAGTTCGCCAGCATTCAACCGCCCGCCGCCCAGTCGCGCCTCAACCGTCCGCGCCAGGGTCAGGTCCATGTTATCGCCGCCCAGCATCAGATGATCGCCGACGCCTATCCGGGTCAACTGTGGACCAGATTCCCCCCTTTCAATCTGAATCAGGGTCAAATCGGTGGTGCCGCCGCCGACATCGCAGACCAGCAGCAACCGCGCCGCGCCGAGAGCAGCGGCCAGATCGTTCTGATGGCGATGCAGCCAGTCATAACAAGCGGCCTGCGGTTCTTCCAGCAAGCGCACTTGGGGCAAACCGGCCAGATGCGCCGCTTCCATGGTCAGCGCCCGCGCCGCTTCATCAAACGACGCGGGAACCGTCAGAACCAGTTCCTGCCGTTCCAGCGGTTGCCGGGGAAAGTGGCCGTTCCAGGCGGCGCGGAGGTGAGCGAGGTAACTGGCGCTGGCGGCGACCGGGGAAATTTTAGCGACGCCTTCCGCTGCACCCCAGGGCAGGATAGCGGCGGTGCGATCCACACCACTGTGGGACAACCAGCTTTTAGCGCTGGAAACCAGTCGGCCCGGCGTCCGCGAACCGCGTTCCTGCGCCAGTTCGCCCAGTAGGGCATCGGCGATTTCACCCGGATCAACAAAGGGCCAGGGCAATTGCCGATCCGCCGCCGCCAGCTCGCCCTCTGCCGGGTGATAACGCATCGACGGCAGCAGGGGTTTGGCGGCTATTGAACCGGGCGCGACCAGTTGCTCAATCGGGAATAAACAGACTCTGCGGGTTCGACTGGACGCTTTCAGATCAGCGTAGGCGACAACGGTGTGGGTTGTGCCAAGATCAATCCCGACCAGATAGCGGGGTGTGCTGGAGCGGGCGATGACTCAACCCTCCGTAAATAGCGCGAATGTGAAGTACCTGTTTTTCATCGCTGGGCCGAGCGCTTCACGCTTACCAGGGCGGCAACAGTCGCCGAAAACCATGGGTCAGCACAATCAGCAGAAAGAGCAGATTACGCAAGGGTATCGCGGGCCAGAAATAACGCACCGGCGCAACCAGTTGGCCGGTGGTTTGCGCCGTGGCCAGTTGCTCAGCCAGCGTTCGCAACAAGGGCAGGGAACGCGGCCAGTCCACAATCCCGGATCGCCAGGCTTCGGGGATGCCCGCTTCCCCAACGGTCGCGCCGGCCAAGGCCCCGGTAATCGCACCGACGGTATCGGTATCGCCGCCACAGTCCAGCACCGCAGTCAGCGTCTGTTGATAGTCGTCGCCATGCCGGAACCAGGCATAGGCCGCAATGGGAACTGTGTGGTAGATGTAGCCCGTAACGCCCTTCGCCAGTCCCAGTCGCTCCGCCAATTCCCCGACCGTCGCGTTATCCCGGGCCGCCTGCTCAATGGCGTCGACCAAAGTCTGCCAATCCGGGTCATCCGGGCCGCAAGAGCGGAGCCGGGCCAGAAACGGTTCCAGCGGTGGGTGCCCGGTCAAGGCATCCCGGACAATCCAGGCGGCCAATTCGGCAATTGCGGTAGCGCCGGTGAGCGCCTTGGGATCGGTATGCGTGATGCGGGTTGAGGCGGCGACGTATGCGGCTCGGCGTTGTGGATCGTCGGCGAAAAAAGCGCCAATGACCGCGACCCGCATCGCCGGGCCGTTGCCAGCGGAGTACACGCCGCTATATTTCGGCGGGAAGCCCAGCCACAGTTTCCCAATCGCCCGCAAGGTCGCAAAGCCGATTCCGGCAGGTAACGACAGCAGCCAGCCGCGCAAACTCCAGCCCAGACGGCGGGCAAAGCGTTCGGGGGAATCAGGATGGCGCAGCAGGCCTTGGGCGACAAAGACGGTGTGTTCCGTGTCATCGCTAATCATGCCGCGCCCGAAAACCAGTCGATGTCGCCAACCGTTCGGAAACAGGCGGCGAACGCGGCGGCGGGACAAACCCTCGGCGGGCAAACCCAAGGCATCGCCAACGGCGACGCCGACCAGAAGGCCCTGGAGACGGTCAGTTAAAGGGGTGTTTGGCATTCGCGGCTCACTGGGGTTTATGGGGTTTATTGCGGGCAGTGGACGCCGAGGCCGCCCAGGCCGCAATACCCGCCCGGATTCTTGGCCAGATATTGCTGATGATAGTCCTCGGCGTAATAGAAGGGCGGAGCGTCAGCGATTTCCGTAGTGATTAATCCGTGGCCAGCACGGGT
>JAUPTV010000296.1 GCA_030917925.1 Pseudomonadota bacterium | reverse complement strand
CTGCCATTTTTTACAACATTGACGGAATGACAATTAGGACAAATCATCGTTCTTTACTCACTCTATTGGTTACTACTAAAATCATACCATAAATTAATCACTACTTTCTACAGGACTACCGGTGCTGGGTCTCCTCTGGATACGGCATCTGCTCAATAGAGTTATGAGTATCTGATTATGAATTACCTCTACCAACTTCTCTCCGGACTGACGTCCGATCCTGGACAAATCCGGTTGCTCTTTATGGGCATTGTCATAGCCGGCAGCTTCCTGCTGATCTTGACCGTACTGCTGCTGGCATCAGCAGTGATCGATCCCTTGCGTCGACGTATCCAGCAACTTGGGCAACAACCGGTTGCGCAAGCGCCAACGCGATCCTGGGACGGATTCAGCAAAGCGCTGGCTCCGCTGACTTCCCTGATTGTGCCGAAAAAGGAATGGGAACGCAGCAAAGCCAGCGCCCAATTGATTCACGCCGGTTTTCGCGCCCCCAATGCGCTGATGCTCTTTTACAGCATCAAGAGCGCCTGCGTCATCGCCTTTGCCGCGCTGGCCTTTGTGCTGACGGCGCTCTATCCGGGATTCCCGTCCGAACGGATATTCCTTGCAGTGGTGATTGCCGCGGCGACCGGGTTGCTACTGCCGGAATTTATCCTCGGTCGCTTGGCCAAAAAGCGCGAAAAAACCCTCCGACACGGCTTTCCGGATGCTCTGGATTTGCTGGTGGTCTGCACCGAAGCCGGACTGGGTTTGCCGGCCGCGTTGCAACGGGTGGCTGAGGAAATCATGGCCAGCCATCCCGAACTGGCGGGTGAACTGGCGCTGGTCAATGCGGAAATCCGCGCGGGCGTCGACCGCACCGTCGCATTGCAAAATTTAAGCAAGCGCACCCATCTCAAGGATATCCGGGGTCTGGTGGTCGCCCTGTCGCAGAGTATGCGCCTGGGTGCCAGCATCGCCGATACGCTGCGGGTGTATGCCGACGAATTGCGCGATAAACGGATGCAAAAAGCGGAAGAGGAAGCCGCCAAGGTGGGAACGCAAATGATCTTTCCGTTGATTCTTTGTCTGTTCCCATCCTTCTTTGTGGTGGTGGTTGGACCCGCCGTCCTGGGGGTGCTGAAAACCTTTGGCAAGTGAAGTGATTTTGCAAAGGGGAAGGTCAATCCTTACCCGCTATCATCTTTCAACCTGAGTTGCTGACCTCCCGAACCACCCCGGTGCTACGCGCCACCCCTCCTTAGCCAAGGAGGGGAATCCGGAAGTCCGGCGATCATCGGGAAGGTCGCTATATCGCAAAGAGAGAAAAATAATGAATACGCAAAAACTGGCGATTCTGGCACTGACGGGCGCTCTTTTATTGGCGCTTTCCGGGTGCGCATCAATCCTGTCCAAACCCACTGAGGAAAAGCACAGCGAACTATCCGATCAGCAGTCGAAACTGGTTCGAGAGGCGGGAAGTGATTCGGGCGGCACGGCGGAGCAGGCCATGGCGCGCGGGGATGAGTCGCTGAGTCAGGGCGATGCCGACCGGGCGATGTTTGAATATATTAAGGCCATCGAGAAAGATGATTCCAAAGTCGAGGCTTTTTATAAAATCGGCGCTATTCACCTGGCGCGAGGCAATTTACCCTTAGCCCAAACCGCTTTTCAGAAAACGCTGGACCGTTCGGCCAATCATGCCGGCGCATTGGAAGGCTTGGGCCTCGCCCAATTGCAGCAACGTCAATACGAGAAAGCCAGGAATTATTTAGACCAGGCGCTGGCCATCGATCCGAATCGCTGGCAAGCCCACAACGGACTGGGCGTTATTGCCGATTTAAAAAAGCAATACGACATCGCCGCTACCCATTACCAGCAAGCGCTGCAACTGAAACCCGATCAACCACGGGTTCTGAATAATCTGGGTTATTCCCGCTATTTAATGGGGGATCAGGAAGCCGCCCGGCAGTATTTGGAAAAGGCCACGCGGGTCGATCCCAATTACCAGCGCGCCTGGGAAAATCTTGGACTCATTTATACCCGGAGCGGCGACTACCCGGCGGCCAAAGCGGCGTTCATGCAAAGTATGAAAGAACCCCAGGCGCTAAATAACATTGGCTATATCTGCATGTTGGAGGGCCAGAATGACAAGGCCGAAGCCTTTTTCCGGCGGGCCATTGATCTTTCCCCCAGTTACTACACAGTCGCGCATGAAAACTTGAAACGCTGGGCGGACTTGCAACAATAAGTCGCCGCTTACCCCCCCACCCAGGCCCTCAATTACAAGGGGGGAGGGAGTCTTGAAAAACCAGACTTCCGGATTCCCCTCCTTGGCTAAGGAGGGGTGGCGCGAAGCGCCGGGGTGGTTCGGGAGGTCCGCTGATCAACCGGAAAGACCATATCATTCAGCAAGGACTACCAGGCAGTCCATTGGAGTTGATGATGAAAAAGGATTTAATTTTACCCACGGACAGCGCTGAATTGCGCCGTCTCGCCGAATCAGAAGTCAAACAAGCTGCGATACGCCCGAACCCAACGCTGTCTGATATGACGGACGCGCTGCGATCCGTACATGAATTGCAGGTCCATCAGGTTGAACTGGAACTGCAAAATCGCGTTTTGCAGGATTTACGGCGGGAACTCGAACAGAATCTGGAACGCTATACCAATCTCTACGATTTCGCGCCGGTCGGTTATGCCACCCTCGCCAGTGATAGCACCATCCGGGAAATCAACCTGGCCGGGGCGGCGCTATTGGGACGCGAACGCGCCCGATTGATGAATCAGCGCCTGGAACTGATGGTGTCCACCGCGACCCGGCCGATTTTTACAGTTTTTCTCGAACAAGCGCTGATCGGGATGACCCCGGCGAGTTGCGAAGTCATCCTGCTGCCCAAAGACGCACCCGCCCGCTATGTGCAACTGGAAGGCGTGGGCCAGGCGTTCGATGATGATCGCCAGTGCCGTATCGCCCTGCTGGACATTACCGAGCGTCAGCGGGCCGACGAAGCGCTCCGCCAGGCCGAGCATTATGCCCGCAGCCTGATCGAAGCCTGTCTGGACCCGATGATTACCATTCATGCCGACGGAAAAATCATGGATGTCAATCAGGCCGCCGAGCAGATGACCGGTATCCCGCATGAGGAACTGATCGGGAAGGAGTTTGCCGACTGCTTTATCGACCCGGAAAGAGCGCGCCGTGGCTATCAACGGGTCCTGTCACAAGGGCTGGTGAAAGATTACCTGTTGACGATCCAGCATGTGGACTCCAGCCAACTCATCGATGTTTCATTCAACGCCAGTCTGTACTGTGACGCTGCGGGCAAGCCGCTGGGCGTACTGGCCGTCGCCCGCGACATTACCCAGCGCCAACTCATCGAGGACGCCTTGCGCACCAGCCTGAATCAGGTCGAGCGCTACCACGATCAAATGATTGTCCTCAACCGCATGAATAATCTGCTGCTTACCTGTGAAAGCCGGGCCGAAGCCTACGAAATGATTATCAGCAGTGCGAAAATCCTGTTCGCGGGTGGCTCCGGTGCACTGGCCATGCGGGATGATGAGGCAGGGCTTGACCTGCATGTCGTGGCGACCTGGGGTCATCCTGATAACCTGCGCAAGGTCTTTGCGCCCCAGGACTGCTGGGCTTTGCGAAGCGGAGAACTCTATGAGGTGGTGCAACCGGCGGGCCGGGTGCCCTGTCGGCATTTCAACACGCCACCGACCACGCCCTATTGGTGTGTGCCGCTGGCAGTGCGCGGTCAAGCGCTGGGGCTACTGCATGTCCAAGTAGGCACCGACCTGGCCGGGGCCTCGTTCCAGGACTGGGCGGACCTGATCCTGAAAGTCAGCGGATCAGTCAAACTGGCGCTGTATAACTTGCAGTTGCAGGAAACCTTGCGCGAGCAGTCGATTCATGACCGCCTGACCGGCTTATTCAATCGGCTCTATCTGGATGAGCAACTGCCCCGCGAACTTCAACGCTGCCAGCGGGCGAGGGAGCCGTTAGTGGTCGCCATGCTGGATCTGGATCACTTCAAGGTGTTTAACGATACCTACGGCCACGAAGCGGGCGACGCGATTCTGCGGGCCGCTGGCGGTTTGCTGTTGCGGTCGGTGCGGGTTGGCGATCACGCCTGTCGTTACGGCGGCGAGGAAATGACGCTGGTGTTGCCGAATGCCGCGCTCGATGTTGCCTGGACGCGCCTGGATCATTTGCGGCAAGCCATGGCGCAATTAGAGGTGATCTACCAGAGCCAACAGTTACCAACGATCACCGTATCCATCGGCGCGTCAGCGACCCTGCCTAGCGAGAAAGACGCCATGGCCGTGTTAAGTCGGGCGGATATGGCGCTGTATCAGGCGAAGAAACAGGGACGCAATCAGGTGGTGGTAGATGGAAACGGAATTTTGATTCCGGATTCCGGCGCTAATCGCTAAAATCATTTTAAACCGCCAAGACGCCAAGAACGCCCAGTTATTCATAATGCAAAAAGTGCATTCTGGTTTTTATTACCGTTTGAGAATGAGGTTACTTGCATGGCAAGCAAAGAGATCAAAACCACAATGCGATTAGACGAAGAAGCCCACAAGGTCGTTAAGGCTGCGTGTGCTTTGTCGGGTGAAACTCTGAGTGAGTTTATCGCCCGCGTGGGTAAACTGGAACTGGATCGTCTGGTTCGGGAACGGCAAACACAGCAACATGACGAAACCGCGTTCCTGCTCTGTGAACCTAATGGCTCAATCCTTCGGCAACGGATAGCCAACGTCAACCAGGGCAAGGTCATTGAGAAGGAGCTACTGGCTGATGAGGATTAACTGGGAGCCTGGTGCCTGGGATGAATATGTAGACTGGCAAACCGCTGATAAAACCGTTCTCAAGCGAATTAACCGGATGGTCAAAGAGATTCAGCGAACACCCTTTGAAGGCATTGGGAAACCGGAAGCATTGAAAGGGGATCTATCGGGTTATTGGTCAAGGCGGATTGATGAAGCGAATCGACTGGTTTATCAGGTTGAGAATGACGTGCTAACCATCATTCAATGCCATGGCCACTATCAACAGCATTGAGAGATTATCGCCTTTCAAGCTGAATAGCCGGCCTCCCGAACCACCCCGGCGCTATGCGCCACCCCTCCTTTGCCAAGGAGGGGAACACAGTGGCTACGGACCCTTCCCCTCCTTTTCAAGGAGGGGTGGCCCCATCAGGGGCCGGGGTGGTTTCGCCCTCCCGGTTTTTTTTCAGTTAAACCGGATCAAGAATCGGCTAAAATTGCTAGTTATGCGCAAATCACTCAAAACCAATGCTATAACCGCTCCCGAACCGTCATCCCCATCCCCGCCGCCCGACCTCTTTCCCATCGTGGGCATTGGGGCATCGGCCGGCGGTCTGGAGGCGCTGGAGCAATTTTTCAGCGGGGTGCCAGCGGACAGCGGGATGGCGTTTGTCATCGTCCAGCATCTCGATCCGACCCATGAGGGCATGATGCCCGAGCTGTTGCAACGCGGTACCCCCCTGGCCGTCCAGCAGGTTGAGGAGGGGATGTCGGTCTGGCCGAACCACGTCTATATCATTCCCCCTAATCGCGATCTGTCCCTGATACACGGGACGCTGCACTTGTTTGAACCGGGCGCGGCGCGCGGTCTGCGCTTGCCGATTGACTTCTTTTTCCGCTCCCTCGCGGAAAACCAGCGGGAGCGCAGTATCGGCATCATTCTCTCGGGCATGGGCAGCGATGGCACGCTGGGCTTGCGGGCGATCAAGGAAATGGCCGGCGTCGCGCTGGTGCAGGACCCGGCCACCGCCAAGTTTGACGGGATGCCGCGCAGCGCGATTGATACCGGACTGGCGGACATCGTGGCCCCGGCAGAAGAGCTGTGTGAACGGCTGCTGGCCTATTTGCAAATGGCCCCGCCGCATATACCAGTTTTGCCGGTCGTGGATGACCTGGATCAGAGTGGCCTGGACAAGGTGATGATCCTGTTGCGCGCCCAGACCGGCCATGACTTTTCGCAGTACAAGAAAAGCACCCTTTATCGGCGGATTGAGCGGCGCATGCGCTTGCACCAGTTCGATAAAATCGCGCATTACCTTCGCTATCTGCAAGAGAATCCAGGCGAGCGGGAACTGCTGTTCAAGGAACTGCTGATCGGCGTGACCCGCTTTTTCCGTGACGCGGACGCCTGGGCGCAGTTGCGCGATGTGTTCATTCCCCAGTTGTTAGCGGAACGTCTGGCCGGTGGACCATTACGCGCCTGGGCGGCAGGCTGTTCGACCGGCGAGGAAGCTTATTCGCTGGGCATCGTGTTTAAGGAAGCGCTGGAACAGTTGGGTACCGGCCATCGATTTTCCCTGCAAATCTTCGCCACCGACCTGGACCCGGACGCCATCGCCAAAGCTCGCGTGGGTCTGTACCCGGCCAATATCGCCGCCGACGTGTCGCCGGAACGGTTGCAGCGGTTTTTCATTCGGGAGGACAGCGGCAGTTACCGGATCGGCAAAGCCATTCGGGAACTGGTGACGTTTGCGCCGCAAAATGTTATTCAAGACCCGCCGTTCACCAAACTGGATGTGCTGATTTGCCGCAATCTGTTGATCTATCTCAACTCGGAATTGCAGCACAAGCTCATCGCGCTGTTCCACTACAGCCTGAGTCCGGGCGGCATCCTCTTTCTCGGTTCCGCCGAGACCATTGCGAATCTGAACGACCAGTTCTCGGTGCTGGACAGCAAATCGCGGCTGTACCGGCGCGAAACGCCGGCGGTCCGGTTAGAGCCGGCCCTGCTGCCGACCATGGTCTTGCCGATGCATGCCAGTGGGCGACCGGGATACCCCAACATCCTGCCAATTGTGAATCTACAAATGCTGGCTGACCAGATTCTGCTGCAACGCTACGCCCCGGCGGCGGTGCTGGTCAACAGCCAGGGCGACATTCTGTATATCAGTGGCCGCACCGGGAAATATCTGGAACCGGCAGCGGGCCAGGCTAACTGGAATATCTTCGCCATGGCCCGCGAGGGGTTGCGCGAACCCTTGCTGCGCGGCTGCCAGGAGGCTTTCCAGCAACCGGCGGATGAACCGATTGTCCAGCAGGGGCTGCGGGTCAGGACCAACGGGGATTATCAAACCATTGATCTAACCGTGCAGGCGCTGAAAGAACCGGATGCGCTGCACAACTTGCTGATGGTGGTCTTTACCGAAGTCGTGACGCCTGCCGTTAAAGTCCGTGGTAAACCGGTCAAAGCGACTGCTCTTGAAGTCAAGATTGAACAATTGGAAAGGGAAACCCAACGCTTGCGGGAGGCGTTGCAAATCACTCACGAGGAAATGCAAACCACTCACGAGGAACTGAAGTCGGCGAATGAAGAATTGCAATCGACGAACGAGGAACTCCAGTCCTCCAACGAGGAACTGACCACTTCCAAGGAAGAAATGCAGTCGCTCAACGAAGAACTGCAAACGGTCAATGCCGAGTTGCAGGCCAAGGTTGAGGAGTTATCCAGAGCGAATAACGACATGAAGAACCTCCTCAACAGCACGGACATCGCGACCATCTTCCTGGATGAAGAGTTGCGGGTGCGGCGTTTCACCACCAAAGCCGCGACGCTGATTAAGCTGATTCCGAGCGATGTGGGTCGGATGGTCACCGATATTGCCTCGGACCTGATTTATCCGGGGTTGGCCATTGATGTAGCGGAAGTCTTGCGGACCCTGATGTTTATCGAAAAGCCAATTCATACCCGTGATGAGCGCTGGTTCACGGCGCGGATCATGCCCTACCGGACCTTGGATAACCGGATTGATGGCGTGGTGTTGACGCTGGTCGAGATTACCGACTGGAAACGCCTGGAAGGAGAATTGTTGCAGGTGCGGCAGGAGTTGAACGCGCAGCGGGCGGATCAGGCGGGCGGGGAGTAGGGTATTTATTGCGCCATGCCTCAGTGTAGGAGCGGGCCATGCCCGCGATATAGAAGTCCTACGCCAGTTATGGAAAATCCCCTCCTTGGATAAGGAGGGGTGGCGCGTCAGCGCCGGGGTGGTTCGACGCGGCGATTCCACAACCCGTTCAGGATCGCTATATCAATCCGAAAAACCAGAAGGAGGTTGCGTTATGAAACCCTATCTGATCATTGTGGAAGACCCATCTTCCGACAAACTTAAACGTCGCGATCATTCACGCCGATAACGAGCCGCAGGCCGAAGCCAAAGCTCAACAGTTGTTTCCCGGTCGGTCTGAAGAAGATCTGTGCCTGTACGATATCCACGAGTTGAATCACGACAACCCCGAGGGCTGGATCTATCTGGATTGAGACGGTCCCTTCCCCCCAATGCCCCTCCCCCGCAAGAGGGAGGGAACCTTGGGCTTACAGCACCCGCACGCTCAACACGCCCTGCACTTCGGCGATTTGCGCCACGACCGCATCGGGAACGACCCCATCCGTGTCAACCAGGGTACAGGCAATTTCGCCGCGTGATTTATTGAGCATATCCATAATGTTAATGCCTGCAATGGAAATCGCCTTGGAAATCCGCTCGATCATGTGCGGGACATTGGAATTGACAATCGCCAGACGTGGACCGCCATTGCGCGGCATTACGACTTCCGGGAAGTTGACGGAGTTGTGGACGATGCCGTTTTCCAGATAATCACGCACCTGGTCGGCCACCATGATGGCGCAGTTGTCTTCGGCTTCCTCAGTGGATGCACCCAGATGCGGCAGCATGATGACCTTGGGATGATCCTTGAGCCGACTGGTCGGGAAATCGCAGACGTAAGCTTTTAATTTGCCCGCTTGCAAGGCTTCAAACAGCGCTTCCTCATCGACGACGCCCTCACGGGAGAAGTTAAGCAGGGTCAGGCCAGGCCGACAGTTCTTGAGGAACTGAGCGCCAATCAGACCGCGTGTGTCGTTGTTCAGCGGGACATGCAGGGTAATGAAATCGGCCTGGGCGGCCATTTCATTCACGCTCAGCACCTGCTCCACTTGTGAAGATAATTGCCAGGCGTTGCTGACGGTGATGTGCGGGTCATAGCCGATCACGCGCATCCCCAGCCCACGGGCAGCGTTGGCGACCTTGACGCCAATCGCGCCCAGACCGATGACGCCCAGGGTGCGGTTCGGCAATTCGATACCGACAAAATTCTTCTTGCCGGATTCCACTTGCTTGGACAATTCGGCGTCGGAACCTTGCAGCTTGCGGGTGTAATCCCACGCCGGGCAGATATTGCGGGCGGCCAGCAACATACCGGCGATGACCAGTTCTTTAACCGCGTTGGCATTCGCGCCAGGGGCGTTGAACACGCAGATGCCCTTGGCGGTCATCTGGGGAACGGGGATGTTGTTGACGCCAGCGCCAGCGCGGCCAATGGCTTTCAGGCTGGCGGGCACCGGCCAGTCGTGCATTTTGAAGGAACGCAGCAACACGGCGTCAGGGTTGGTAATTTCCGAGGCGATCTCGTAGCGGTCGCGGGGAAGGCGCTCGAGGCCGGAAACGCTGATATTGTTCAAAGTCAGGATTTTGTACATCGTCTTCAAATTCGGGTGGGGTAAGAACCACGCCCTCTCTTTTGCGGGAGAGGGCGGATTAAACTCCCTCCCCCCTGGCGGGGGAGGGCCGGGGTGGGGGGCAATTAGCCGTGGCGCTTCTGGAAATCGGCCATAAAGTTGACCAGCGCCTGGACGCCTTCCAGCGGAATGGCGTTGTAAATACTGGCGCGCATTCCGCCAACCGAGCGATGACCGGCCAGCGTGACCAGCCCTGCCGCCTTGGCTTCGGCCAGGAATGGCTTGTCCAGCGCTTCATCGGGCAGGGTGAACGGTACGTTCATCCAGGAGCGGTAAGCGGGATCGACCGGATTCTTGTAGAAGCCGGATTCGTCAATCGTCTTGTACAGCAGATCGGCTTTAGCCTTATTGCGCTGGCCAATGGCGACCAGTCCGCCCTGCGCTTTCATCCACTGGAACACCAGCCCGGCGATGTACCAGGCATAGGTCGGCGGGGTGTTGTACATCGACCCTTCCTTGGCCATCGTGGCGTAATCCAGCATGGTGGGCGTCCCAGCGACGGTTTGCCCCATGAGGTCTTCACGGACGATCACGATGGTCAGGCCGGCGGGACCGATATTCTTCTGCGCCCCGGCGTAGATCACGCCAAATTTGCTGACTTCGATGGGCCGTGAGAGCAAGGTGGAGGAGAAATCGGCGACGAGAGGCACGCTGACTTCGGGCACGGTATGCAGTTCGACGCCACCGATGGTTTCGTTGGGCGTGTAATGCAGATAGGCCGCGTCCAGGTTGCATGTCCAGGAATCGGGGGCTGGAACCGTGGTGAAGTTGACCGGCTCGGAACTGGCTACCACGTTGACCTGGCAGAATTTTTTGGCTTCCGAAATAGCCTTTTTCGACCACATGCCAGTATTCAGATAATCAGCCTGGGTCTTGCCGCGCAGCAGGTTCATGGGCACCATGGCGAACTGGCTGGACGCACCGCCCTGTAGGAACAGCGTCTTGTAATTCGCTGGAATATTGAGCAATTCACGCAGGTCGGCTTCGGCCTGCTCGGCGATGGAGACGAATTCCTTGCCGCGATGGCTCATTTCCATCACCGACATGCCGGAGCCGTGCCAGTCAAGCATTTCGGCTCTGGCTTGTTCGAGAACCGCCTCGGGAAGCATGGCGGGACCTGCGCTGAAGTTATAGGGGCGTGGCATCTTGGACTTCCTTACAATGACTACAGAAAATGCCGCGCATGGTAGCAGAAACCGGAAAGTTGGGCATCATGGCGCTGGTGGGAGCGCGGCTGATCCAGCGGCAACGACGAATAGATCTTTCAAGGTGCCGAACCGCCTGGAGAGCTTGGCGACGTTTTTGGGAATGTACTCGTACCCGTAAACGTCAACACAACCTAAGCCAGCTTCCGATATTTGATCCGGTGCGGCTGATCGGCCTCGACGCCCATCCGGCGTTTGCGGTCGGCTTCGTAGTCGGCATAGTTGCCCTCGAACCACACGACCTGCGAATCACCCTCAAACGCCAGAATATGCGTGGCAACGCGATCCAGGAACCAGCGATCATGGGAGATGATCACCGCACAGCCCGCGAAGGCCAGCAGCGCCTCTTCCAGCGCCCGCAGCGTCTCCACATCCAGATCATTGGTCGGTTCGTCCAACAACAGCACGTTGCCACCACTTTTCAGCAGCTTGGCCAGATGTACCCGGTTGCGTTCGCCGCCGGACAGATCCTTGATGAACTTCTGCTGATCCGGACCTTTGAAATTGAACCGGCCCACATAAGCGCGCGAATTGATCTGATAACTGCCAATGGCGACCAGATCCAGCCCGTCGGAAATTTCCTGCCAGACCGTTTTGCTGCCATCCAGGCTGTCCCGCGACTGATCGACATAGGCCAGCTTGACGGTATCGCCGATACGCAGGGTTCCGCTATCCGGCTGTTCCTGCCCGACCAGCATCCGAAACAGTGTGGTTTTACCCGCACCGTTGGGGCCGATAATGCCGACAATGCCGCCCCTGGGCAGGTTGAAGTCCAGACCGTCGATCAGCAACCGGTCGCCGAAGCCCTTGCAGAGTTGCTGCGCTTCTACGACGAGTTCGCCCAGTCGGGGACCGGGGGGAATGTAAAGTTCCTGGGTTTCATTGCGCTTCTGGAATTCCTGGGACTCCAGTTCATCGAAGCGGGCGAGACGGGCCTTGCTCTTGGCGTGGCGACCCTTGGGATTGGAGCGCACCCATTCCAGTTCGGCCTTCATGGCCTTGGTATGCGCGGTTTCCTGCTTCTCTTCGATCTCCAGCCGTTTTTCCTTCTGGTCCAGCCACGACGAGTAATTGCCTTCCCACGGAATGCCATAGCCGCGATCCAGTTCCAGAATCCAGCCCGCGACGTTATCGAGGAAGTAGCGGTCGTGGGTGACGGCGATCACGGTGCCGGGGTAGTCACGGAGGAAGCGCTCCAGCCAGGCGACCGATTCAGCGTCGAGATGGTTAGTCGGTTCATCCAGCAGCAACATATCCGGCTTCGAGAGCAGCAATCGGCACAGGGCGACGCGGCGTTTTTCACCACCGGAAAGCGGGGTGACTTCGGCATCCCAGGGCGGCAGGCGCAGGGCGTCAGCGGCGACATCCAGCGTGCGGTCCAGATTATGACCATCCACCGCTTGCAGATACGCTTCCAAATCGCCCTGTTCGGCGGCCAGTTTCTCAAAATCGGCGTCGGGATCCGCATAAGCGGCGTACACCTCGTCCAACCGGGCTTGCGCGGCCTTAATCGGCGCGACCGCTTCTTCAACATTGCCGCGCACGTCCTTGGCCGGGTCAAGTTGTGGTTCCTGGGTCAGAAAGCCGATCTTAATCCCGGCCTGCGGGCGGGCTTCGCCGAGAATGTCGGTATCGAGGCCCGCCATAATGCGCAGCAGCGTGGATTTGCCGGAGCCGTTCAGGCCCAGGACGCCAATCTTGGCACCGGGGAAGAAGGACAGGGAGATGTTCTTGAGAATTTCCCGCTTGGGCGGCACAACTTTGCCCACGCGGTTCATAGTGTAGATGTATTGGGCCATGCGATCCTGGTCGGTCGGGGGGGGAGGGTGAACGAAAGTGGTGGAAAGATCAGGCCGCGTTGCGCGCCGGCAGAATGGTTTTCAGCTTGTTGTGGGTCTCGCGCAGCATCTTCTCGGTGGTTTCCCAGTCCACGCAGGCGTCCGTGATCGACACGCCATATTTCAACTGGCTGCGGTCAGCGGGCAACGACTGACTGCCCCAGCAAAGATTGCTTTCAATCATCAGTCCAACAATGGACTGATTGCCTTCCATGATCTGGTGCGTACAGTCGCGCATCACCAGCGGTTGCATGGCCGGGTCCTTGAAAGAATTGGCGTGGCTGCAATCCACGACCACATTAGCGGGCAGCTTTTTGTCGCGCAACGCCTTCTCGCACAGGGCGATGGACACCGAATCATAGTTGGGTCGGTCGCCGCCGCGCAGCACGACATGGCCGTAGTGGTTGCCCAGCGTGCGAATGACCGCGGACTGCCCGAGTTGGTTGATCCCCAGAAAACTGTGCGGCTGGGCGGCCGATTGCAGAGCGTTAATCGCCACTTCGAGACTGCCATTGGTGCCATTTTTGAAACCGACCGGCATGGACAGCCCACTGGCAATTTCCCGATGGGTCTGCGATTCGGTGGTGCGGGCACCAATCGCGGTCCAGGCGATCAGGTCGGAAATATATTGCGGGATAATGGGGTCCAGCGCTTCGGTGCCGGCGGGCAGACCCAGTTCGGCCACATCCAGCAGCAGACGGCGAGCGATCTGCAACCCCTCGTCGATGCGGAAAGTATCATCCATGCACGGGTCATTAATGAGACCCTTCCAGCCGACCGTCGTGCGTGGCTTCTCGAAATAGACCCGCATAATGATGAACAGCGTATCCTGCACTTCATCGGCCAGCGTCTTCAGTCGCAGGGCATAGTCATGGGCAGCGTCGATATCGTGAATCGAGCAGGGACCCACAACGACGAACAGGCGGGGATCTTGACGGTCAAGAATGCGCTTCACCGTCTCACGGGCCTGAAATACGGTGTCTGCCGCCACGTCACTCAGGGGCAGGCGCTGCTTGATTTCGTCGGGAGTCGGCAGGACATCCAGGGCGGCGACATTAAGGTTGTACAGGTTTTGCATGGGGTGAAATCGCAGGTCGTCAATGAAGAAGGTGAAAGTAAAGTCTGGGTTTTTAGCCTAGCGGACGCCAGCCCGTCAAGCCGGTTGATGCTGCCGCATGGCGATTTCCAGGAAAACGGGGATAATTGGCAATGAATTCCGGAATTCGACCCGCAGCCCTGCGGGATATGTTGTTTGTGTGCGCCGCACTGGTGATCGTACTGACCGGTATTCAGGCGGCCAGTGTCATCCTGGTTCCTTTTCTACTCGCGCTGTTCATCGCCATCGTTTGTAATCCATTGATCCGCTGGCTGATGGGTTGGCGCTTGCCCCAGTGGGCCGCCCTGCTGGTCGTGCTCAGTGTGATCGTGCTGATTGGTTTTCTACTCGCCGGACTGGTTGGGCAATCCCTCACCGATCTGACGCGCTCGCTCCCCCAGTACCGCCAGCAACTCAGCCAGCAACTGGGGTGGGTCATTGAAAAACTGGCCCTCATCAATATTGATGTAGATCGCCAACAGTTGATGAATATTCTTGATCCCGGCGCAATGGTTTCTCTGTCGATCCGACTGTTGAGCGGTCTGGGCGGGATGATGGGCAACATCTTTTTGATTCTGTTGACGGTGGCGTTCATGCTGCTGGAAGCCTCATCGATTGCCGGCAAGGTGCATCTGGCGTTGCGTGATCCGGCGATGAAACTGCGCCAGATTGACCGGTTCCTCGCCGCGGTCAACCGCTACCTGGCGATCAAGACGCTGGTCAGTCTGATAACCGGGCTGGCCATCGGTGTTCTGCTGTGGGCGCTGAATGTCAAATATTTCGTCCTCTGGGGCGTCATGGCGTTCCTGCTCAACTATATTCCCAACATCGGCTCGATCATTGCGGCGCTCCCGGTGATTGCCCAGGTCATCGTCTTTCAGGGCCCCATGATGGCGGCACTGGTTAGCTTTGGCTATATCGCCGTCAATACGGTCATGGGCAATATCATTGAACCGCGCTGGCTGGGCCGTGGGCTGGGGCTGTCCACGTTGGTAGTGTTTCTATCCCTGATGTTCTGGGGCTGGCTGCTGGGAGCTGTCGGTATGTTGCTATCGGTGCCGTTGACAATCATTGTCAAGATTGCCCTTGAATCAAGCGACGAAGGGCGCTGGCTGGCCTTGCTGCTGGGACCGGAACGGGAACTGGAGCGGGAACTGGACATTTCGCCCCCGCCCCGCGCTAACGAAGACTGATGATCGGCCAGCCGCATTCCCGAGCGTGGCGGGCCAGCTTCGCATCAGGATCGACTGCAACCGGATAGGTCACGCGATTCAGCAGGGGCAGATCGTTGTGCGAATCGCTGTAGAACCAACTACCCGCCAGATTGTGACCGGTTTCCGCCAGCCAGGTCTCCAGTCGCGACACCTTACCCTGTTGGAAGCAGGCAAGGCCGACCGTGCGGCCCGTGTAGCGGCCATCGATCATTTCCGGTTCAGTGGCCAGCAAGTGGGGAACCCGTAGTCGTTCGGCAATCGGTTCGGTGATAAAACGATTGGTGGCGGTGACAATCAGCAAGGTATCGCCGGTATTGCGGCGCTGGTTCAGCAACTGATCGGCTTTGGGCAGCATAATTGGCTCGATCTTGTCGGCCATGAACCGCTCCCGCCAGGCGTTCAGTTCGCACAGCGGACGCCCGGTCAGGGGTTGCAGCATAAACGCCTGATAGGCGTAGATATCCAGCGTTCCGGCCTCGTAGTCGCCATAGAACCGCTGATTTTCCCGCTCGTAATGTTCGCCGACCAGTCCCTGTTCGACCAGGAACCGGCCCCAGAGATAGTCGCTGTCGCCGCCCAGCAGGGTGTTATCCAGATCAAAAATCGCCAGACTCATGAGATATGTTCCGTGGTATCGCTCATCGGGGTTGATTCGCCGACGGCATCGAGGCCGTATTGCCGGAGTTTCTTGCGCAAGGTGCCGCGATTGATGCCCAGCAGGTCAGCGGCTTGGGTCCGATTACCTTCGGTGCGCAGCATCACCATCTCCAGCAGCGGTGCTTCCATCTCCCGCAGCACCAGGTCATAGAGGTTGCTCGGTTGCTGGTCGCCCAGATTGTGAAAATAGATGCGCAGGGCTTCGTAAACATGCTCGCGTAACGGCGTGCCCGGCAGCAGATCAACCGGTGAGTCAGCAGTCAGTGGGTTCATGCGGTGAGGGGCTTCCGGGTTCCTTCCAGCAGCACCCAGTCTTCCCGTTGCCGGGGCCGGGCAAAGGTGAAATCACGGGCGAAAGCGGCTTGCACCGCGTCAGCGTGTTGTTCGAGAATGCCGGACAACGCCAGCCGCCCTCCCGGCTTCACCCGCCGGGCGAATTCCGGAGCCAACCGTGCCAGTACGCCGGCCAAAATATTGGCCACTAGCACATCAACGGTTAGCGCTGTCGGCAATTCCGCAGGCGTGGCCAAGGTCAGCCGGTCCTCAACACCATTTTCCGAAGCGTTGTCATCGCTGGCCAACAGTGCCTGCGGGTCGATGTCCACCGCCCACACCCGACGCGCGCCCAGTTTCGCGGCGGCAATCGCCAGAATGCCTGAACCACAGCCATAATCCAGCACGGTCAGTTCCGCCATCTCTGCACCGTCCAGCCATTCCAGACACAGCGCCGTGGTCGGGTGCGTCCCGGTGCCAAAAGCCAGGCCGGGATCGAGGCGAATGTTGATGGCATTCGGGTCTGGCGGAGCTTGCATGGTCGGGCAAATCCACAGCCGCTGGCCAAAGCGCATCGGGTGAAAATCATCCATCCAGGCCCGCACCCAGTCGCGTTCTTCCAATTCCGCCAGGCGACATTCCGGGAGAATCGGCGTGTGCAGGATGCAGTGCAACTGGCGTTTGATGACCTCAATATCGGTCTGCGCGTCGAACAGTCCGGTCACACAGGTTTGCGGCCATAACGGCGTCTCACCCGGTCCCGGCTCCAATACCGGCTGATCGCCAGCGTCCTGTAGCGTAACCGCCAACGCGCCGACTTGCAGCAGGGCATCTTCGAGTTGTTCGGCGGTATGGTCGATGGCTTGAAGACTAAGTTGCAGCCAGGGGGCCATGGCGTCGTCACTCATCAGCGAACTCCCAGCAAGTGCTTTTCCAGATAGTGAATGTCCATGCCGCCGTCCAGAAAGCGGGCATCGCTGAGAATCCGTCGATGCAGCGGCGCATTGGTTTTAATGCCATCCACCACCAGTTCCGCCAACGCCCCGCGCATTCGAGCCATAGCAACCTCACGGGTTTCGCCGTGGGTAATCAGCTTGCCAATCATGGAGTCGTAATTCGGCGGCACCCGATAGCCATTGTACAGGTGCGAATCCACCCGGACGCCGGGGCCGCCGGGCGCGTGATATTGCGTCACGGTGCCAGGGGAGGGCGCAAAGGTGTCCGGGTCTTCGGCATTCAGTCGGCATTCCACGGCGTGGCCGCGAATGTGAATCTCGTCCTGACGGTAGCCGAGTGGGAGACCGGCGGCGATGCGCAGTTGCTCTTTAACAATGTCAATACCGGTAATCAGTTCCGTCACCGGATGCTCAACCTGCACCCGGGTATTCATTTCGATGAAGTAGAACTCGCCGTCCTGGTAGAGAAACTCGAAAGTCCCCGCGCCCCGGTAACTGATACGCTGGCAGGCGTCGATGCACACTTGACCGATCCGTCGGCGCTGCGCGGCAGTGATGCCCGGCGCTGGCGCTTCCTCAATCACCTTTTGATGACGGCGCTGCATGGAGCAGTCACGCTCGCCCAGGTAAATGGCGTGGCCATGCGTATCCGCCAACACCTGAATTTCGATATGGCGGGGATGCTCCAGGTACTTTTCCATGTACACGGTCGGATTGCTGAACGCGGCGTTGGCTTCGCTGCGGGTGAGATCCAGCGTGGTCAGCAGCGCCGCTTCGCTATGCACCACCCGCATTCCGCGCCCGCCGCCGCCGCCCGCCGCCTTAATGATGATCGGGTAACCAATCTCGCGGGCGATGCGCACGTTTTCATGGTCATCATTGCCCAGGGGGCCATCCGAACCGGGGACACAGGGCACATTTGCTTCCTGCATCGCGCGGATCGCGGAAACCTTGTCGCCCATCAACCGGATGGTTTCCGGGCGGGGGCCGATGAAAATGAAGCCGCTTTGTTCCACCCGTTCGGCGAAATCGGCATTCTCGGACAAGAAGCCATAGCCGGGGTGAATCGCTACTGCATCCGTGACCTCAGCGGCGCTGATGATCGCCGGCATGTTCAGATAGCTCTCGGCGGCCGGCGGGGGACCAATGCAGACGGTTTCATCGGCCAAGCGCACATGTTTCAAATCGCGGTCCACGGTGGAATGCAGGGCGACGGTGCGAATGCCCAGCTCCCGGCAGGCGCGCAGGATGCGCAGGGCGATTTCTCCCCGATTGGCGATAACGACTTTTTCGAGCATGGCGGGCAGGCTATTCAATGACCAGCAGCGGTTGGTCGTATTCGACCGGCTGACCGTTTTCGACCAGGATGCGGGTCACGGTCCCGGAATGGTCGGCGTCAATCTGGTTAAACATCTTCATCGCCTCAATGATGCAGACCGGATCGCCGGTATTGACGGTGTGACCGATTTCCACAAACGGTTTGGAACCCGGCGTGGCTGAGCGATAGAAGGTGCCGACCATCGGTGCCCGCAGGATATGGCCCTTGATGGCGGGTTCCGTTTCGGCGACCGGTGGCGTTGCGACGGGCGCGGCAACGGGCGGATGAGCCAACGGTGGTGCGCCATAGCCGGGCATGGCCCAAAAGGGCGGCGACATCGCCATGGGTGCGCCCCCTTGAGGATGGCGACTGATCCGCACCGAATCCTCACCCTCCTTGATTTCGATTTCGGCAATGCCCGAGGTTTCGAGCAGCTCGATGAGCTTCTTGACTTTGCGAATGTCCATCGGCATGGCAGCGGAGTCCTGATCAAACAAAGGGAGCGATTCTGCATCAAGGCTGATGGGCTGTCCAGCAGCAAACGGGCCGATTCGCCGCTGATGTCGGCTAGGGGTCCGCAGATATCCGCAGATGTCCGCAGATACCGGCCAATCAGACGTCCGGGGCGACGCGCAGCCAGAAGGTCACTGGCCCGTCATTCGTCAGACTGACCTGCATGTGTGCGCCAAAGCGGCCCGTGGCGACCGGCGTATGTTGCTGACGGGCCTGGACAATCAGGGCGTTGAACAGCTTTTCACCGTCCTCGGGCGGTGCAGCGGGAGTGAAGCTGGGCCGCATTCCTTTACGAGTGTCCGCCGCCAAGGTGAACTGGGGCACGAGCAGCAGGCCGCCACCGATGTCGCGCAAGCTGCGGTTCATCTTGCCCTCGGCATCGGCGAATACCCGGTAGCTGAGCAGTCGGTCCAACAGGCGGTGCATCTGCGCTTCACGGTCGCCCCGTTCCACGCCGATCAATACCAGCAACCCGGCGTTAATTTCCCCGACGATATCCCCATCGACTGCAACCCGCGCTTCGCTGACCCGTTGCAACAGGCCGATCATGCAAATTGGTCCGCAAAGCGTTCGGTGGCGTAAACCAGAGCATCGACAATCCCCGGTTCGCTGGCGGCGTGTCCGGCAGTCGGGACGATGCGCAATTCCGCCTCCGGCCAGACCTGCTGTAGCGCCCAGGCGTTATCCAGCGGGCAGATGACGTCGTAGCGGCCATGGATGATGACGCCAGGAATGCCGTGCAACCGGTCAGCGTTGCGCAGCAGTTGATCCGGCTCCATAAAGCAATGATGCATGAAATAGTGGCATTCAATGCGCGCCAGGCTCAGGGCGCGGTGGGCTTCGCTGAATTGATCGACGATGTGCGGATTGTGTTCCAGCGTCAGGGTCGACCCTTCCCAGGTCGCCCACGCTTTAGCCGCCCGCAATCGCTCCAGTTCATTAGCGCTGGTCAGTCGCTGGTAGTAGGCCTGCACCATATCGCCCTGTTCCGCCGTAGGAATCGGCGCTATGAAATGTTGCCACAGGTCGGGAAACAGTCGGCTGGTGCCTTCCTGATAGAACCAGTAAATATCCTGGTCTCGGCAGAGAAACACGCCGCGCAAGATCAGCCCTAGCACCCGTTCAGGATGCGTTTCTGCGTAGGCCAGCGCCAGGGTTGACCCCCAGGAACCGCCAAAGACCAGCCAGCGATCAATACCGAGATGTTCGCGGAGCTTTTCGATATCCGCGACCAAATGCCAGGTCGTATTGTCGCGCAATTCGGCATGGGGGCTGGACTGGCCGCTGCCGCGCTGGTCAAACAGGACAATGCGATAGCGCAGCGGATCAAAAAAGCGCCGGTGCATCCGCTCGCAACCAGCTCCTGGACCACCGTGTAGAAACAACACGGGCAGACCGTCGGGAACACCGCATTCTTCGACGTATAGAGTGTGGAGATCGTCCACCGCCAGATGCTGGATCGCGTAGGGCTTGATGTCGGGAAACAGAATACGCATAAGGACTCCGAAGGCCCCCTTCCCCCGCATGGGGGAGGGTTGGGGTGAGGGGCGCTAATTTTAGAGAATGTAATCCACGACTTTAATTCTTTTTCGTGCCTTTCGTGTATTTCGTGGTTGCAAGGGGGTAATTTTAGAGAATGTAGTCCACGACCGCATCGAGATCATTAAACACCCGCCCGCCGCCCGGCTCGACCCGGGTTTCATCGCCGGGCCGGTATTTTCCAGTTCGCACCAACGCCGCCCGCAACCCGGCCGCTAACGCCCCGCCGACATCCATTTCGGCATCATCGCCGACCATAATGACATCCTGTGGGGGCAGATCGAGACTATTGACCGCTGCCAGAAAGAAGTCCGGCGAGGGTTTGCCCAACACCACCGCCTCCAGTTCAGCCGCATATTCCAGCGCCGCCATGAAGGGTCCGATGTCCAGGCTTAACTGGTCATCCTGGCGAAAGTAGCGGTTGGAACCCATCGCCAGTAAGGGCAACCCGTCCAGCAGCAGCCGAAAGCACTGGTTCAATGCCTCATAGGTAAAGCTGGGACCGGCATCACCCAGTAACACCACACTGGGCGGCGGCCCCATCAGGTCGGCAAATTCACCCTGGATGTCGGGATGAACCAGGAGATGGGGAGTCAACTTGCGGGCAATCAGATAATTGCGGGCCGCGACCACCGGGGTAAACAGGTGTTGAAAGGGCACTTCCAGACCCATGCGCGCCAGGCGATTCACGATTGCACTCCGGGTCATGCGGGTGCTATTGGTGACAAAGCGCATGGGAATGCTGGCCGCACGCAGACTCTGCAGCGCCTCACGGGAGCCTGGGAGGGGATAACCGCCCACATACAACACGCCTTCCAGATCAAATAGAACGCCGTGGATCATGTCTTTCTCAATGGATCGAAGGGGAACCGCATCGCACGAGTCGCGCGGGGTTCGTCGTTCCAATGAGTATAGAAGGCGTGTTTAGAATAGGGCTAAAACTGTACGTTTAGCCGATTAGCCGATTAGCGGGTGGAACCCATGGCCTGCGCCCGGTCGCGGCGGGCAGCGCATTCAACCGCAATGGCCTGAGGATCGTAACCGGCGCTGAATTCCGGCCAGCCCGACCCCTGCCGTTCCACCAATCCGGCCAGCGCGGCAATATGTTCAGGCGCATCGTTCAGCGCGGGCAGATAGCGATAGCGTTCGCCGCCAGCGTCCACGAAGGTCTGGCGATTTTCCAGGGCAATTTCCTCCAGCGTTTCCAGACAGTCGGCGGCGAAGCCGGGGCAAACCACATCAACGCTCTTCACGCCCGCTTTCGCCCATTCCTTCAACAACGCACTGGTATAGGGTTGCAGCCATTCGGCGCGGCCAAAGCGCGACTGGAAGGCGACAGCCCACTGTTCCGGTGCCAGTCCCAATCGTTCGGCGACCAGTCGCGCTGTCTTATGGCACTGGCAATGATAGGGATCGCCCGCCAGCAGATTGCGTTTCGGCAGGCCATGAAAGGAGAACAGCAACCGCTCGCCGGGTTGTTCAGCCCGGTCAGCGCTCATCCGGGCGGCCAGCGCCTCCAGATACGCGGGATCATCGTGATATTGGGCGACGAAACGCAATTCCGGCAACCAGCGCCAGGTGCGCAACTCGGCGGCCACTGCGTCAAAGGTCGAAGCGGTCGTCGCAGCGGAATATTGCGGGTACAGCGGCAAAACCAGAATGCGTTGTGCGCCAGCGTCCCGCAATTCGGCCAGGGCGGCGGCAATCGAGGGCTGGCCATAGCGCATCCCCAGCGCCACCCGAACTGGACCGGGACAACGCACTTTCAGGAGATCGGCCAGGGCGGCAGCTTGCCGGCGACTGATCGCCAATAAGGGCGAGCCGTCCGCTGTCCAGATGGTTTGATA
Organism: Pseudomonadota bacterium; assembly: GCA_030917925.1. GTDB lineage: Bacteria > Pseudomonadota > Gammaproteobacteria > Competibacterales > Competibacteraceae > UBA2383. The sequence goes on along the minus strand of JAUPTV010000296.1, from coordinate 4,637 downwards.
CTTGTGCGCTGATTTAGCGGGACGAATACGCAGAATGACGCCATGCAGAATCAGCCACCACAACGGCCGGGGGATTTCCACCACCCGCGAATCCCAGAGAAATTCCCCCAGATAGCGGCGTACAGCCTGCGGCGTTGGCGTATCGGGGGTGCCAAGGTTAGTCAACAAAACGCCTGTACAGGCGGGTTGGTCATGGGCAAAAGCGCTGATCGCAGGCGTTTCCACCTCAGCGATGCTCAAAAGTGAGCATATTCATACAGCCATCGCACAGACCATTCGTTTGCCGAACGGGCATGATGAACGATTCTTGCGCGGTCCACGGGACCGAGGCGGTTTTCTTCTCCGGATCATCGACAATCCCCGCCAACCCCCGGGTCTTGAAACTGGCATTGATAGCGTTTTGCAGGTTGCTGGCTTTGGCGTTGTCCTTGGACATTCGGGCATTGATCAGCGCTTCATACTGCTGTTCCAGCGCCGGGTTCGGTTCCCGGAACGCCAGAAACAGGATGCTTTCCGAACCGGCCTTGTCATCGAGTTTGAAGGATTTATCCTTGGCGGGCAGATGATAGGTGACGCCCGCCTTGACCGGATTCAGGTTATTAACCGTTACGCCGCCAAAACTGGTCATCGGAAAAAGCTGAAAAATCGCCTTGCTGCTGTCCACCTGGAAGACGTAGACATAGCCGTTTTCCGCCGGGGTGAACTGAATTTTGTAATGATCGCCGGAATTGAGCACACTGCCTTCAGACAGGGGTTTGAGTGGACCCTGGCCACCGGGGCGGTAGACATAATTGACTTTAAAATTAAGAGATTTGGCGCTGTCTTGCGGAGACAGGGAAGCCGGTTTGGCCGTGGCGCTCCCCGGTTCCGGGGCGATTTTAACGGTTCCTGCCGGCCCGCGAGTGGTCAGATCGGATTCGGACGAAGGAGACGCTGCACCTGCCGCGCCAGCAATGGCCAATAATGCGCCGCCAGCCATAGTGAGTGGCCAATGATAAAATCCACTGTGTTTAGAGATCATGACTGCCCCTCATGCTGTGTTTGAATTTCAAAACGGGCTTGGTGCCCACCTGGTTTTTTTGCAGACTGTCGATCAATTGCGACTGAGATGCGGTGATTCGCGCCTGATCCTGGTCACGACGCGCTTCTGCCAGCGCCCGGTATTGATTTTCCAGTTCGCTATGCTGCTTTTGGAAAGCCAATACATAAATTTGTTCCTGGCCGATTTGTTCGTCCAGTTGAAAGGCCTCATCTTCGGCGGGTATGAAATAGGTCGCCCCGGCCTGTACCGGATTGATATTAACGTTGGGCGAGTCCTGCGATTTTTCAAACGGAAATAATTGATAAATCGCACCGCCGCTGTCAATTTGGAAGATATAGACATAGCCATTCTGTTCAGCGGTAAACCGGATCTGGTAATGATCGCCGGAGCGTAACACGCTGTCATTCTTCAACGGACGAAAATTGAGTTGATCTACCGGACGGTAGGTATATGAAACCTCGACAGGCAGCGCCGGATTCAATGATTGCTGATTGATGAAATAACCGGCGCTAACGGCTATGGCTAAAACCATGAACAACGCCACGCCCATTCGGGTCCATTGACTTGGGCGAGCGCGGGTTGCTTCACAAATCGCCGGTGGTTTTCCGGATGGGAGAACGATGGTTTTTCCATTGTTTGTCACCGCACTGCGTCGATCAATGGCTTCAATCAGTTCCTCGGCGGTCGCAAAACGGTCGTCGGGATCAGGGGCCAGCAATCGATCAAGGAGAAACTGATAATGGCTGAGTTCCACCGGCAAGGATTCAGTGGCTCCTTCGGGCGTCCGCTTCGGTCGAAACCCGGTCAGCATCTCGAAAAAGACCAGTCCTAGCGAATACAGATCACTGCGGCCATCGAGACCGGTCCCCTGAGCCTGTTCGGGACTCATATAGACAACGGTGCCAATAGCAAAGCCGGTAGCGGTCAAAGGCGCGTTATCTTCACAGGCTTTGGCGATCCCGAAGTCGGTCAGTACGGCATTATCATCATCACGGAACAGGATATTGGCGGGTTTGACATCCCGATGGATAAAACCCTGGCGGTGCGCATGACCCAGAGCACTGGCGAGTTGCCGCAAAATACCGACTGCCGGTTCCGCTGACAAACCCTTTTCCATGCGATGCTTCAACGTCCCGCCTTCGATATACTCCATGACCATATAATATTGGCTTTCATATTCGCCAATATCATGAATCGTCACAATATGCGGATGGCGGAGTTGTGCGATGATTTTGCCTTCCTTGAGGAAACGCTGGCGAAACTCCGTGTCCGTGTTGAGACCGGGATTGATAATTTTGATCGCAACCGGCCGCTCCAGCGTTTCCTGAATCGCCAAATACACTTGCCCCATCGCACCGCCGCTGATGAGTCGTTCCATCCGGTAGCCGGGAATGGCTGGGACCCGGTAGAGCGGATCGAAATCTTCCAAGTTAAAACTCCCAGCGCAATTGCGCGCCAATCGAATGGGTATCGAGGTGTTCATAACCTAACACCGTGCGATATTGAATCAGGGCGGACGGTCCCCGATTAAACCGGGTCAGCAACCCAAGGCTGAACCTGAAATAGTTTTTGTCCACCGGATCGGTGAAGATCTGAAAGATATTGTCGGGGACCGCAGCGCCTTCCACAAATCGACCGCTGGCCAACCGGTTATTATCCTTGAATTCGTGCAGCCAACTGAATTCCACCTGCGGCTCCAGTGTTCCCCAGGATTGATTAAATAAATAGCTGGCCCGCCCGCCCAGGCTGGAAGCCAGCGATTGCAGATTTTGTTCATCCATGGCCACGGCCCAGGCTGAACCGGGATTACTGTCAAGCGCGCTCTCTTGGAACGAATTGATTTGTACGTCCAGATAGCTGATCCGGGCTTCGGGACCAAAGGTCAGGTTGCCCTGCGTAAACTGATAGCCCACGCCGATTTCGGCAAATAATTGCCGACCATTATAATCGCTGTCAAAACGCTGGTTGACATCCGTATTCGACAACTGATAGGCCACGCTGCGTTGCTGGTTATAATCGTTGCGTCCGTAATTGACCATGCCCTCGACATAGAGTTGATCCGAGAGGTAATGCATTCCATACAAGGTTAGACCATAGCCTCGGGCATCGAGATAATCACTGCTGCTATTGATATCCGTATCGGTGGCGACATACGACAGGGCAATCCCTAAAATAGATTCGTCGCTGAATCGGTAATCTACGCCCATCGTCAATTCCAGGGTTTTGAAATCAAATCCAACTTGATTCCCGGTCTGATCGCGGTCGCCAAGATTGACGGCACCACTGGCGAATACCCCGAAGGGGCCGAGATCGGTACCGATATCATCACTGGGAACGCCGATGTCTTCGCCAGTGCTGGCTAACAGATAGCGCAAATCCCGACCGGATAGCGTCCATCCACCTCGCTGGATATTCAACTGATCGAGATTGATGCCGGTCACGCCAGAGCGCAAGGCCGCCATCCGGGATCGAATCCCGAGCATTTGCGACTGTACGCTGGTCTGCGAGGCGTCAACCGCGATGGTCAGGCTTTTGGGAGTAATTCGCTCCAGAGCCGCGCCAACGTTTGGATCTTGATCGCTGGCCGCATCGATCAGCGCATCGCAATCCCGCAGAAAGTCCGCGCTGGCGGTTCGATCGAAACACAGACCACCGACAGCGACGCCTACGGTTTTTGCGCTGGGATCGTCGGTGGTATCTTCAAGAGTGTCCTGGACATCTTCCTTGCTGCGTGTCACGGTGACGATGATGGTCGCTGAATCGGCGTTGATGCCGTCAGTGATGGTGTAGGTGAACGTATCGTTGCCGACAAAGCCCGGATTGGATGTGTAGATAATCACGCCATCCGCGCCATTGACAGCGCTGCCCTGGGCGGGATTGCTGACCTGAATGATGGTCAAACCCTCGCCGGCGTCATTGGCCAGCGCCGGGATGGCAACCGGTGTTCCAGCAGCGGTTTCGGCGGCGTCGTCGACCGCTTGAATCACCGGAGCCGTCACGGTGATGCGTACCGTGGCCGAGTCGTTTTGCCCGAAGCGGTCGCGCACGGTATAGGTGAAGGTATCCGTCCCGGCAAAATTGGCGCTGGGGGTGTAGGTAATAGCATTGCCGCTGATAACGGCCTGGCCATTTTGTGGCGCGCTGATGGTCGCAATCGTCAGTTCTGTCCCCGTGTCATTGGCCAGCACGTTGATACTAACCGGGGCGCGGGCGGGCGTTGTGCCCGTATCATCCACCGCATTCAAACCCGGTTGATTCACTGTGACCGTCACCGTGGCGCTTGAGATTTGCCCAAAGCTGTTCCGAACGGTATAGGTGAAGGCATCCGTCCCGGCAAAGTTAGCGTTGGGGGTATAGGTAATGACGGCACCGCTGATAACGGCCTGACCGTTTTGCGGCGTACTCACTGTGTCAATCGTCAATCCGGTTCCGGAATCGTTGGCCAGTACGTTGATCGTAACTGAGGTTCCGGCCGGCGTAGTCGCCGCGTCATTCAGCACATTCAGCCCCGGCGGGTTCACCGTGACCGTCACCGTGGCGCTGGCGGTTTGCCCGAAGCTGTCGCGCACGGTATAGAGGAAGGTATCGATCCCGG
>JAUPTV010000038.1 GCA_030917925.1 Pseudomonadota bacterium | reverse complement strand
GGTGCTGGAGCATTGTCTGCGCGATTATCCCCGACTATTGTGCGGGGAACTGGCCGCGACCGAAGTGCTGTTTGGTCCAGATACCCTGCCACTGGTGCAGGCGCTGTACCGGGATAACCCGATTGTCGCGCAGTACAACCGATTGTGTGCGGAGGTGATTGCAGCGCAGGCAGCGGCGGTTCTGCAACGTCAGGAGCGTTGCCGGATTCTGGAAATCGGTGCGGGCACCGGTGGCACCAGTGCGGCGGTGTTGGCGGCGCTGGCTCCCTTGGGGGAACGGATTGATTATCTGTACAGCGATCTGTCAGCCGGGTTGGTGCAGCAGGCCCGAAAACAATTCGCTGCGAACTATCCGTTCGCCCGCTTTCTGGTTCTGGACATTGAGAGCGACCCGGCCGGGCAGGGTGTTGAACCGGGTTCCTGCAACATCGTGCTGGCGGCGAATGTGTTGCACGCGACTTCGCGCATTCACCGGACGCTGCGCCATGTCCGGCAAACCCTGCGTCCGGCTGGAGTGTTAGTGCTGAATGAAGCGATCCGTCGGCAGGACTTTTCGACGCTGACCTTTGGCCTGACCGAGGGTTGGTGGCGGTTTGCAGATGGCGAATATCGTTTGCCGTACAGCCCGTTGCTGAATGAAGCGAGTTGGCGGCGGGTGTTGTTGACTTGCGGTTTTCAGGGACTGGCTTCCGCGACGACTGACCGTGATGCACAGACGGTGTTGCTGGCGCAGGCGGATGGGCAGCGCAAAATCCCCCCCAACCCCCCTTTGTTAAAGGGGGGAGCAGAACAGTTACCTGCCGGGATCGCGGTTCAACCAGCAATGCCAGACGCTGCTACAGTAGCAAGCGACGATCTGGCGGTTTGGGTGGAACAGAAGGTGCGGCGGGCGCTGGCGCAGACCTTGAACCTGACGCCGAGCGAGATTGATCATCGACGCCGGTTCGCAGATTACGGGGTGGATTCCATTCTGGGCGTTGATTTGATGGCCCGGTTGAGCGATGAACTGGGGCTGACGCTGCGGGCGACATTGCTGTTTGATTATGCTTGTGTGGCGGATTTGAGCGCGCATCTGATTGCGGTATATGGGGTGGAACTGGCGGCGAAGGTCACGGCGGAACCGGCGACTTGGGTTGATGCCAGTGGGATATTCGGCCCCCTCACCCCCGACCCCTCTCCCACCAGGGGCGAGGGGAGTCAGATGAGGGCGATGGCTCCCCCATTTGAAAAAGGGGGGTCGGTGTGGATTTAGCTCATCGCTATCGTGGGCATGGCCGGCCGTTTTCCCGGTGCGGCGAATCTGGACGCGTTCTGGGAGGATTTGCAGGCGGGACGTTGCCGTGTGACCGAGGTGCCCCCGGAACGCTGGGATGTCTCAGCCTATTACGATCCGAATCCCGATCAGCCGGGTAAGAGTCCCTGTAAGTGGGGCGGGTTTCTCGATGACATTGCCAGTTTTGATCCCCGGTTTTTTCAGATGTCCGGGGCGGAAGCAGAATTTACCGATCCGCAACAACGGCTGTTTATGGAAGAGGCCTGGAGTGCGCTGGAACACGCGGGCTATAGCGACCGTTGGTTGAGCAAGCGGAAGGTTGGGGTATTCGTAGGCGTCGGGGCGGGCGACTATGTTCATAAGATGATCGCGGACGGTCTGGAAGCGTCGCCTTATGCCTTCATGGGAAATGGCGTAGCGGTGCTGGCCGGGCGCATCGCTTACCTGCTCGACTTGCATGGACCGGCGTTAGCGGTCGATACCGCGTGCTCCTCATCGCTGGTGGCGCTGCATCTGGCTTGCCAGAGTGTGCAGTCCGGCGAGTGCGAAATGGCGTTGGCGGGTGGGGTGTTTGTCGCGACGACCCCCGGTTTCCATGCGCTGACCGGCAAACTGGGCATGTTGTCCCCGACGGGGCAATGCCGGGCGTTTGATCAGGGCGCTAATGGCTTCGTTCCGGGCGAAGGCGTGGGCGTGGTGGTGCTGCGGCCATTGGAAGCCGCTTTGCGCGATGGTGATACGATTCATGGCGTGATCGTCGCTTCCGGCAGCAATCAGGATGGCCGCAGTTATGGCATCGCTGCCCCTAGCGCCTTGGCGCATCGGTAATTGCTGGAGTCGGTGTACGCCAACTATGACATCGATCCAGCGACGATTAGCTACGTTGAAGCGCATGGCACCGGGACTAAATTGGGCGATCCGATTGAATTCGAGGCGTTGACCGGCGCGTTTCAGCGCTTCACCGACCAGTGCGGCTTCTGTGCATTAGGTTCGGTCAAGGCCAATATCGGCCATGCCGGACCGGCGGCGGGCATCGCAGGGTTGTTGAAAGTGTTGTTGATGCTCAAGCATCGCCAGATTCCGCCGCTTCTGCATTTCACCGCGCCCAACCCGCATCTGGCGCTGACCGACAGCCCCTTTTTCGTCAATACCGAACGGCAACCCTGGTCGGTTCCAGCGGGTCAGCCTCGGCGGGCAACCGTCAGCGCTTTTGGACTGAGCGGCACGAATGCTCATATCGTGGTCGAGGAAGCGCCAGCACCGGTTGTTGCTACGGCCGCGTCGAGTGCCCCTCATTTACTAACGCTCTCCGCCCATGTCCCGGCTTCGCTGCAAGCCCGGCTGTCGGAGTTACAGGACTGGTTGGTGGGCGAAGGCGCGTCAATGGCGCTGGTGGATATTGCCTATACCCTGAATGCGGGACGGACGCATTTTATGGGTCCACGGGCGGCGTTGCTGGTCATGGATCATGCGGATGCCGTGGCGAAATTACGCGCCTTGCGGGAACAGGGCCAAGTGGCGGATGGCTGGTTGAGCGCCAACGCCAGTCCAGTTCCCGATGCGGCGGCGCGGGCTAACTGGCAGCGCGAATGGTGGGAATTGATGGCGCAACCGCTGAGTAAAGCGACTTTGGCGCGGGCGGCGGCAGCTTACGTCCAGCAGCACGATCTGGACTGGCATGATCTGTATCCCGGCCCGCATCGGCGTTTGCCCTTGCCGACTTACCCATTCAGCCGCGCCCGCTATTGGTTGCCGGAACCGGTTCACCCCCCTGTTCGGCTTGCGGAGGAGCCTGCTATTAACTCCCCTCTCCCGGTGGGAGAGGGGTCGGGGGTGAGGGCGGTTGTTCATTACTTCTGTCCAGTGTGGCAGCCGGTGTCTCCAGCTTCTCAACCATTACCTTCGTCGATTCTGGTGTTGGGGGGAACGGCGGCGACGGTCGCGGCGTTACGCCAGCGAATGCCGGTTGAGATTAACATTCTGACGGCCAGCGAGATTGGAAGAGGACTTCAACAACTCCAGCTTGGCGGACAACGCCCTGCCGCGATAGTCGTTCTGCCGAATCCGGCCAGCGAAATCGCCCCTTCTTCAAAGGGGGGAACGGATGGCTACCGGCTTCTCGAAGAACGCCTGATGCCCCTGCTATTACTGGCCGGGGCGTTGGTGCGTGAATGCCCTGATCAGCCGGTGAGGGTGATCAGCGTCCATGATGACGATGCGGAACTGGGTGAAGCGTTTGGCGCGGCGGCGGGCGGGTTTGACCGTTCATTGCAACTGTTGCCGGGTCATCTGCGCTGGACAGCGCTGCGTTTATCGTGGCGCAACGCTGATCCGGTCGCGGTGATTCTGAGCGAGTTGCGCACTCCGCCCTCGGCGGGAGAAGTTCAATGGCGGCAGGGTCAACGCTACGAGCGCCGGTTGACGTCAGTCGATGCGCCTAAACCCGTAATTTCCCCATGGCGGCGCGATGGCGTGTACTGGATCAGCGGCGGCAATGGGGCACTGGGTCGGCAACTGGCGCAGCATCTGGTGGAAATGCACGGGGCGCAAGTGATCGTCAGTGGCCGCAAGTCGCCGGATACCGCGACTCAGGCACTGCTGAATGCGCTGGGCAACCGGGCGCTGTTCCTGCCGGTTGATGTGACTGATCCCGAACAAGTCAGTCATGCTTATCAGCAGATTCGCCAGCGTTATGGACGGCTGCACGGAATCATTCACGCCGCCGGGGTGCTGACCCCGGAGCCAGTGCATCAGAAAACCGCCGAGCAGTTCCGGGCGGTGCTGGCTCCGAAAATTGTGGGTGCTTTGCTGCTGGATGCCGTGAGCCGCGATGAACCGCTGGATTGTTTCGTGTTGTTCTCCTCATTGGCGGCAGTTGCTGGCGATTTTGGCCAGTGCGATTACGCGGTCGCTAACCGGTTCCTGGACGGTTTCGCCAGTTGGCGGACGCAACAGGCAGCCCAGGGGCAGCGCCACGGACGGACGCTGGCAGTTGATTGGCCGTTGTGGGAACAGGGTGGGTTGCAAATCGCTCATTCCACGGCTAACGGTCATGGCGTATTGGCCCGGCAGGCGACGTTGCCGACGGCATCAGGTTGGCAGGCGCTGGAATGCTGGCTGGCCAGTGCCGAACCGCAGATTGTAGTGACAGTGGATGAAAGGGCGGTCGCTGGGTTGCTCGTGGTTGAATCCCCATCGACCTCAAGACCGGCAATTTCCATTGTTGACCCGACGCGACGGGCGACGTTGATTGATGAGATTACGCAGCAGATTGCGGCGGTGGTGAAATTGCCGCCGGCGCAGCTCGATCCGCAGGCCGGTCTGGCTGGATTCGGGCTGGATTCGCTGAATATGAAGCAACTGGCGGAACAGTTGAGTCAGCATTATCAGTTGCGCCTGACGCCAACCGTGCTGTTTGAACACAACAATATTGCGGCGCTGGCGGATTATCTGGCGGGACTGGTGGTGCCGGGGGACGAACCACCCCGGCGCGTTGCGCCACCCCTCCTTAGCCAAGGAGGGGAACAGACACAGGTTATTAGCCAGGGAGGGGACGAACCACCCCGGCGCGTTGCGCCACCCCTCCTTAGCCAAGGAGGGGAACAGAGACAGGTTGTTAGCCAGGGAGGGGACGAACCACCCCGGCGCGTTGCGCCACCCCTCCTTAGCCAAGGAGGGGAACAGAGACAGGTTGTTAGCCAGGAACAGCGGCAGACAGCGACTTTGCCCAATGACGCTATTGCGATTATCGGGATGGCCGGGCGCTTTCCGCAGTCGCCGGATCTGGACGCCTTCTGGAAGCACTTGCTCGCTGGCGATGACCTGATTACCGAGGTGCCGCCGCAACGCTGGGATTGGCGGGCGTTGGAAGGCGCACATCTGGCCGATTCGGAACGCTCGGTGTCGCACTGGGGCGGGTTTATGGCCGATATTGACCGGTTCGATGCGGCGCTGTTTGGCATTTCGCCGCGTGAAGCGGTGTTCCTGGACCCGCAGCATCGGCTGTTTCTGGAAACAGTTTGGGCGACGCTGGAGAATGCCGGTTATCGGCCCGGCGCGCTGGCAGGCCGGGATGTGGGTGTGTTCGTGGGCTGCCAACTGCATGAATATCTGAGTCTGATCGGTGATGCGGGCGAGGCTAAGGCGCAGGCGGTGTTGGGTAGTACCGCGACGATGCTGGCGAATCGGGTTTCGTTCCTGCTGGACTGGCACGGCCCCAGCCAGACCATTGATACCGCCTGTTCCAGCGCCTTGATTGCGGTGCATCGGGCGGTGCGGGCGCTGCGGGATGGCGATTGTGAAATGGCGATTGCCGGTGGCGCACATCTGTTGCTGGCTCCGGAAACGTTTGTCATGGCCAGTCAGTTGGGGATGCTGTCGCCGGATGGGCGTTGCAAGACTTTTGATAAGGACGCCAACGGTTACGTCAAGGGCGAGGGCGTCGGCGCGGTCTTGCTGAAGCCGCTCCATCAGGCGGAAGCGGATGGCGATCATATTCTGGCGGTCATTCGCGTCAGCGCCGAGAATCATGGCGGGCGGGCGCATTTCCTGACTGCGCCTAACCCGGAAGCGCAAGCTCGTTTGTTAGTCAACGCTTACCGCCGGGCGGATATTGCCCCGGACAGCGTTTCCTATATTGAAGCGCACGGGACCGGGACTGAATTGGGCGATCCGATTGAAGTGGATGCGCTGAATCGGGCGTTCCGGGAACTCGCGGCGCAACGTGGCCAAACCCTACCCATCGGGTATTGCGGCCTCGGTTCGGTCAAATCGAATATCGGCCACCTGGAGCCAGCGGCGGGCATCGCCAGCCTGCTCAAAACCGTGCTGGCGCTTCAGCATCAGCAATTACCGCCGACGCTGCACGTTCGTCAGGTGAATCCCTATCTCAATCTGGAGGGCAGCCCGTTCCGGCTGATTACGGAAACGCAGGCGTGGAGTGCTACAGGTCAGTCGCCGCGCCGCGCCGGGGTCAGCTCCTTTGGCTTTGGCGGATCGAACGCGCATATCGTGCTGGAGGAATATTCTGAATGCCGGAATGTGGCGTCGTCATCGGCCCCGGCGATTGTTCCCCTGTCTGCTCGCAGTGAAACCGCATTACGCGATTTGGCGGAACAGTTGGCAAGACATATTCGGCAGACGGGTGAAGCGCTGATCGGACGTTGGTCCGATCTGTTGTTCACCCTGCAAACCGGTCGGGAAGCCTGGCCGGAACGATTGGCCATTGTCGCGGATTCACCGGCAGAATTGCTGGCGGGTCTGGAGTCCTGGCTGAAAGGTCAACCGGACGCGGCCCGCATTTTTCAGGGACGAGCCAGCGCATCGGCGGCGGAACTGGCGCTGTTTGACGATAGTGCCGAATTGTATAGCTATGTCCGGGCGGAACTGGCGAAGGGACGGCGGGACAAGATCGCCCGATTGTGGGTCTCTGGAGCAGCGCTGGACTGGGTTGAACTGGGTTCCAGTGGATGCCGCCTGCCACTGCCGGGCGTACCGTTCGCTGATACCCGGTTCTGGTTCGACCAGCGGCGGCGGGTAGAAGCCAAGCCGCCGCCGCCAGCGATTCCTGCTATGGATAAGGAGCTGCTCCCGCCTGCGATCCCCTCCTTGGATAAGGAGGGGTGGCGCGCAGCGCCGGGGTGGTTCGACCCCTCACCCGTGGCGCGAATCGGCATGGATGAGGCCGCGATTCGCGCCACGTTGAAAACCCTGTTGGCCGATTCCCTGTATCTGGAACCGGAGGAAATTGATGAGGACGCCAATTTCACCGAACTGGGGCTGGATTCGATCCTGGCGGTGGAACTGGTCAAGAAGCTGACGACGCAATTCCCCATCGAGTTGAAGGCGACCCGGCTCTACGATCACCCGACCATCCGCGATCTGGCAGCGTGGCTGGCGGAAACGGTGGACAGTGGACCACCTTTAACGGCTAACCCTTCGCCATTAACCACTGACCACTTGCCACTGGCTCCTCCCCCGCTTATCCCCGCTAACCCGGCGCACGCGGCGGTGCTGGAACAGTTGCGCGGTCTGCTGGCGCGTCTTCTCTATCTCGACCCGGCGGCGCTGGACGATCATCTGGAATTGCTGGAACTGGGGCTGGATATGGTCAGCGCCGGTCAGTTTTCCCGGCTGATTGCGGAAAATCTGGGCGTTGAACTCCCCGCGCCGCGCTTGTTGGGTTATCAGGGACTGGCGGCGCTGGCGGCGGATATTGTCGATAGTCGCCTGTCTTCGGCTATCGACCGCTCACCACTCACTAATGACTACCCGCCGGTCACTACTGGCTACTCGCCACTCGCTACTCGCCACTCGCCGATAGCCATTATCGGTATGGCGGGACGCTTCCCCGGTGCGCCGAATCTTGATGCATTCTGGAACAATCTCGCGGCGGGCGTGGATGCGATCCGCGAAGTTCCCCCGGAACGTTGGGATGTGCAGTCTTGCTATGACCCGGACGGTCGTCGTCCTAATAGCACCTATTGTCGGCATGGCGGTTTCCTGGATGGGGTGGACCGCTTCGATCCGCTGTTTTTCAACATTGCCCCGCAGGAAGCGGAAGTGATGGACCCGCAGCAGCGGTTGTTTCTGGAAGAGGCGTGGAAGGCGCTGGAAAATGCCGGTTACAGCGACCGCGATCTCACTAATCGCCGCTGTGCGATCTATGTCGGGGCCAGTCAGGGCGACTATTTCACGCATTCGTTCGGCCAGGAGGGTTTGCCGGTCGCGCAGTTCGGCATGGGCAGTGTCAATTCGATTCTGGCGGCCCGGTTGGCCTATTGGCTGAATCTGAAAGGGGCGGCGATTGCGCTCGATACCGCCTGTTCCTCGTCCTTGGTGGCGATACATCTGGCCTGTCGCGCCTTGCAGGACGGTGACTGTGATCTCGCTTTAGCAGGCGGCGTGTCGCTGATGACCACCCCGCAAATGCATATTGTCACCAGTCAGTCGCGGATGCTGGCCCCGGATGGACGTTGCAAAACTTTCTCCAGCGCTGCGGACGGTTTTGTGCCGGGCGAAGGCGTGGGCGTGGTAGTCCTCAAGCCGCTGGACCGAGCGCTGGCCGATCATGATGTCATTCACGGCGTCATTATCGGTCATGGCCTTAATCAGGACGGGCGCACCAACGGCATCACTGCGCCCAGTGTGCAGGCGCAAAGCGCGTTGCAGCAGGAGATCTACCAGCGCTATGACATTAACCCGGAAACCATCGGCTACATTGAAGCGCATGGTACCGGGACGCAACTCGGTGATCCGATTGAAATTGAAGCGCTAACAGAGTCGTTCCGCAAGCACACCGCACGTCGGCAGTTCTGCGCGATTGGCTCGGTCAAGACCAATATTGGCCATACCCTGCCCGCTGCGGGCATTGCCGGTTTACTCAAAGTGCTGTTGGCGCTGCGGCATCGGCAATTGCCGCCGAGTTTGCACTGTCCGCAGGAAAATCCGCACATTGATTTCGCCAGCAGCCCGTTCCGGGTCAATCGCACCTTGGGCGACTGGTTGCCGACGTTGCCAGGCGCATCACTACGAGCGGGGATCAGCAGTTTTGGCTTCAGTGGCACGAATGCGCATCTGGTGATTGAGGAAGCACCGCCGCTGTTGCCGCTCCAGCCCTGGAATCCGCCTGCGCTACTGTTCACGCTGTCCGCCAAGAGTAAAGCTGCGCTGCGGCAACGCATTGTTGATTTGCAACACTGGCTGGATCAAGCCGGGGATACGGTGAGCCTGACGGATTTGAGCTACACCCTAAATGTAGGGCGCAGCCATTTCCGCTGTCGGCTGGCCTGGGTAGCGGGGACGCTGACTGAATTGCTCGACCAGCTCGTGGCGCTGTCCGCCGACGCTACGTTGCCCGTCGATCCAGGTGCTGAGGCAACCACTGCCGCGTTGTTCGCCCTGCAATCGGCATTAACCAGCGCGTTCATCGACCCGGCGCGTTATCGGGCTTCGCTGGAAACGTGGGTTACGGCTTATCTCGCTGGCGGTGATTTACCGTGGCGTGAACTTTATCCAGTGGATGCTTGCCGTCGATTGGCGTTGCCAGGCTATCCGTTCCAGGGCAAACGCTATTGGGTGGAGACCGTTCAGGTGCCTAAACCAATCCCCCCTAACCCCCCTTTTTCAAAGGGGGGAACTGAATCGCTGGACAGTCCGGTCACTATCCAGTTGACATCCGCTGATCCACTGTTGAACGATCATCGAGTACGAGGTCAGGCATTGCTGCCCGCTGCCGCTTTTCTGAGTCTGGCCGCGAATGCCGCCGTTGCGCGGTTCCCACAACGCTCATTAACCAGCCTGCGCGACATCACCCTGGCAGCGCCCTTGATCGTGGCTCCCGATGCGCCCTGCGAATTGCGCCTCCAGTTGACCGGGGAGGATGGGTTCATCATGGCCAGTAACCGGCAGGCGGATGAGCAACTGCATGTCAGTGGCCGACTGGATTTTTCGCCCTTGCCGACGTTGCCGAATCTGGATATTTCCACCCTGTCGGCGGCGTGTCCGAATCGCGTTGACGGGGAAACCATCTATCAGCGGTTCGCCGCGCTGGGTATGGAGTACGGGCCGACCTATCGGCGGTTGCAGGCGTTGCAGATTGGCGGAGATCAGGTGCTGGGCGAACTGGATGCTTCGGCCGTCGATAGCCAATTCAGCCCCTGGTCGCCCGGTCTGCTCGATGCCGCCTTGCAAGCGCTGATCGGCTTTGTGCCGGCGGAACAGGCCACTCCCGACCGGTTGATGTTGCCCTTTGCCATGGATGCCGTCTGGCTCCATGCGCCGTTGACGAACGTGCGCTATGTCCACGCACAGTCTCGACCGGCAACCGGCGATACTCTTGGCTTCGATCTGAATTTGCTGGATAGCGCCGGGCAGGTGTGTCTGCGGCTGGAGAATTTCCAGGTGCGGAGCGTGAGCAGGAACCCCTCACCCCCGGCCCCTCTCCCACCAGGTGATAGGGGAGTTGCGCAGGGGGGGCATGAACTGGCTCTTATGAAAATGTATTGGGATGCGGTTCCGTTACCGGTCACGAGGGAGAGCAGGGGGACGGAACGGGTGCTGATTCTGCGTCCAGAACAGGATTTCGGTCTGAGCGCTGCCCTGCAATCCGCTTTCCCACCGGGTACGGTCAGCACCGTGTGGCTGGCGGATGGCTGGCAGTATGACTCCGAACTGTGGCAGATCGACGCCCGTGAGGTGGCCGACTTTACCCGCCTGTTGCAGGACATTCCGGACTGCACGCGGATCTATTTCCTGGGCGGTTTGCAGGGCGACGCTTCGCTTGATCCGAGTGCGTTGGAAGCGGCTCAGGAACGCGGTTTATGGCCGCTGTTCCGACTGGCGCAAGCGCTGGCCACACAACCGCTAACCGCCCGTCATCCCCTGTTAGCCATCATCACCAACGACAGCCAAACCATCCATGAGGAGCCACTGCGTCTGCCGCATGGCGCGGCCTGTCGGGGTCTGGCAAAAGTGATTGGGCGGGAAAATCCCGATCTGGCGGTGCTGTGCATTGATCTCAGTCTGGCCGATTTGTCTTTCGAGGTGAGGGGGTTGGCGCAACAACTCGCTGCTGAACCGGGCGCTGCGCCCTTTGCCGATGTGGCCATGCGCGGCGATCAACGTTTTGAACTCCGGTTGGCGCGGTTGGCCGGACCCCTGGAATCGACAGTTTCACCATTCCGTACCGGGGGCGTGTATCTGATTATCGGTGGCGCGGGCGGTCTGGGATTGACCATGGCTCAACATCTTGCCAGCCATTATCAAGCGCGGCTGGCGTTGGTCGGGCGGCGTCCGCTTGATGCGGACATTCAGGCCCGGCTGGAGGTTTTGCGCTCGCTCGGTGGCGAAGCCGTTTATTTCCAGGGTGATGTCGCTGATTGGCCCGCCATGCAGGCAATTTGCCAGGAGATTCGCGCTCGTTGGGGACGCATTCATGGCGCGATTCACGCCGCTGCTGTATTGCATGACGGGCTGCTGGTCCGTCTCAGCGAAGCGGATTTTCAATCGGTGCTGCGTCCCAAGGTGCAAGGTACTGCCGCGCTGGCATTGGCGCTGCACGAGGGGGAATCGCCGGATTGGCTGGTGCTGTTTTCTTCCACAGCCTCCCTGACCGCTAATGCCGGTCAAGGTAATTACACCGCGGCCAGCGTCGGTCAGGATGCGCTGGGGCTGGCGTTGCCGACGTTGTTGAATGGTCCGGTATATGTGGTGAATTGGGGCTATTGGGGTGAGGTGGGAGTCGCGGCGACAGCGGCGGTGCGGCAATTGGCGGCGGCGCAAGGCATCGGCGCGATTAGCCCCAGTGAGGGATTGGCGGCGCTGGAACGGATTCTGGTCGGTGATGATACGCAGATTGCCGTGCTTAAAGCCGATTCGGCAGTGTTGGCGCGGATGGGCATCTCTCAGGGAGAAAATGAGGGTGGCAGTACTGTTGGTCAAACCACCCCGGCGCTACGCGCCACCCCTCCTTATCCAAGGAGGGGAATGCAGACTCAACCGGATGCTGAAATGTCAACCCTGGAGTCTCTGCGACAACAGGTGCGGGCGGCGCTGCGGGAGGTAGTGAAAATGGATGAGGAGGATATCGACGATCACACGCCTTTTGAACAGTACGGGGTGGATTCGCTGATTGCTCTTGGAGTGCTGCAATGTCTGGAGCGGCACGTCGGCCCGTTGCCCAAGACGCTGCTGTTTGAACGGCAGACGGTCGCTGATCTGGTCGCCTGGCTTTGGGAGCGCACCACTCCGCCAGCTATCGACGTTTCTGATGATAGCGGGACATCCAGTTCCCCTCCTTGGCTAAGGAGGGGTGGCGCGCAGCGCCGGGGTGGTTCGGGAGGTACTTCACCCGCCTCCATTCTGGCGATTCGCGCCAGCGGCAGTCGTCCGGCCAGTTTCTGGGTGCATAGCGTGGTCGGGGAAATTGCCTGGGTGGCGCGACTGGCCGAAGCGTTGGGTGAGGATTGGCCGGTTTACGGCTTTCCGGCCCGGACGGTGAATGAGTCCGGCAGCGCCTTCGCCACGCTGGAAGCCATGGCGGCCGCCTATGTTGCCGCGATTCGGCAAACCCAGCCACAAGGCCCTTATCTGCTCGGTGGTTATTCCTTTGGCGGCGCGGTCGCGTTCGAGATGGCGCGGCAGCTTCAAGTGCAAGGGGAAACCGTAAGCGGTTTGCTGCTGCTGGACGCCTATGCGCCCGGTGGGCAGGCGATGCACGCGCTACATGATCTGTCTGCGGACGGGTTCATGGTGCAGGCGGTGGCGAATCTGCTGATTCTGCAATGGCAGGGCGATGCATTGCTCAGGCCGGAGGATTTATCCGGGGATCAGGCCGCGCAAGTGGCTACCGCAGCCCGGCATCTGCGGGCGGTTTGTCCCACTATTCCGCCATCTCCAGTGGATCTGGAGACGTTGCTGCACCGGCAACTACGCTTGATGCAAAGCCATGCGGAGTTGCTCGACGCCTATCAGCCGCAGCCGTACCCCGATCCGGATTTGCCCGTGCTGCTGATTCGCGCTGATCGCGGTTTTGTCGGCGCTGACAATGATTTGGCGTTACAGCCGGTGCGGTTAGCGGCGAGTGGCGAAGAAGATTACGGCTGGAGTCGCTGGCTGGCGCGATCACCGCAGTTAGTGCGGGTCGATGCTGATCATTTTTCGCTGGGACTGGACCCGGCGATCAGTGAGGCGGCGCGTCAGATTATCGCTTGGTCGGACCATGCTGCCTTAGCCAGTGCAGGGAATACTGAGGAAGAACGGGTTTTCGCGGTGGTCAAGCGCCATGTTCTGGACATTCTGCCCGAGCTTCCCCCGGAGAAGGTGACTCTCGATGCCAGCCTGCGCGAACTGGGCGCAAATTCGCTGGATCGCGCCGAGGTGGCGGTGTGCAGTATGGAAACGCTGGGGGTTAATGTGCCGCGCCGGGAACTGGCGGCGGTGGCGAATTTGCGCGAACTGGTGAAAGTGTTATGTCAAGCGCTGTGAACGCCCGTCCCCGACTGGTCATTACCGGCCTGGGGGTGCGCGCCAGCATCGCCAATAATGCGGTGGAACTGGCCGTCGCCCTGCGGGAGGGACGTTGCGGACTCAGCCCCGGAGCAAGCGACTGGCCGGGTTTCTGGTTGCCGGATCGTGAACCGTTGGCAAGTTTTATGGCCCTTTCCCCGGAGCAGGCGCCCTTGACTCTGCGAGCGCAGCGCGTCTTGCGCAGTGCGCCACTGGCCAGTCAGGTTGCCGCTGAAGTGGCGCTGGAAGCCTTGCAGCAGGCAGGACGGCTCGGTGCCGGGAATGACGATCTGGCGCTGATCGTGGCGGGCAATAATATTCACCAGAGCTATATCCAGACCGCTCATCAGCGTTTTCTCCAGCAACCCGACTATCTTAATCCCCGCTATGCGGTGAACTTTGTCGATACGGGCATCGTGGCTGCTCTCAGCGAGTTGTTCAATCTGCACGGTCCCGGTTTCACGGTTGGCGGTAGCGCCGCCAGCGGCAATCTGGCGCTGTATCAGGCCGCGCAACTGTTGCGAGCGGGAGCGACGCCGGTGTGCCTGTGCATTGGACCGCTGGCTGACTTCGGGGCGCTGGAGCGCTGTGCATTCGCGCAACTCGGTGTATTAAATGATGAACCCGATGCCGATTGCCGACCGTTTGACCGTCAACATGCGGGTTTTGTCTTCGGTCAGGGCAGCGCGGCGCTGGTGCTGGAAACGCAGGATCATGCACAACAGCGCGGAGCGACTATCCTGGCGGAATTGTCGGGCGTGTCGCTGAATCTGGATGGTCAGCAGGGCGCGGAACCGAGCGTCATGGGTGAAGCGCGCGCCATGCGGCTGACGTTGGCGGATGCGGTGCTGGAGCCGGTCGCTATCGACTACCTGAACGCCCATGGCACCAGTACGCCATCGGGTGACGAAGCGGAATGTGCCGCGATCCGCGAAGTGTTCGGAACGGTGGGGCGTCCGACTATCAACGCGACCAAGGCGCTGTTGGGGCATTGCCTGTTCGCGGCGGGTCTGCTGGAAGCGGTGGCGGTGGTGTTACAAATTCAGCACGGCTTTCTCCATCCCAATCCGCGCCTGGAGGAACCTATCGCGCCGGATTTGCATTTTGTCGGTTCGGTCGCCGAGCCGACGCTTATTCATCATGCGCTGTCCAACGCTTTTAGTTTTGGCGGTATCAATAGCAGCGTGATCATTTCCCGTTATTTCTGTTGAGTTCAGTTCATGGCCGAGTCCTCTTCCATTCCCGTCGGCATCGACGCCCTGCATGTCTTCCCTGGCCGCGCCCGGTTGGATGTCAACCGTCTGGCTCAGGCGCGGGGGCTGGACAGCCAGCGGTTTCAAAACCTGTTGCTGCGGGAGAAAACCGTCGCGCTGCCTTTTGAAGATCCGGTGTCGTTTGCGGTGAACGCCGCCTGGCCGCTGTTGAGGAGCTTGACTCAGGCCGAACGGGAGCGGATTGAGCTGTTGATCGTCGCTACGGAGTCCGGGCTGGATTTTGGCAAGGCGATCAGCGCCTATGTCCATCACTATCTGCAACTAGGTCGGCATTGCCGCAATTTTGAGGTCAAGCAGGCGTGCTATGGCGGGACTGCTGCGGTGCAAATGGCGGCGGCCTGGTTGCGCGGGGCGGCGCCGCCTGATGCGCAGGCGCTGGTGATTACCACCGATGTGGCTCGCCCCATTCCGCACACTTACGCGGAACCAGCCCAGGGCGCGGCGGCGGTGGCGATGTTGCTGAGTCGCCAGCCCCGATTGTTAACACTGGAGCCGGGCGCGAATGGCTATTACGGCTATGAGGTGATGGACTCTTGTCGGCCCACGGCGGAGATTGAAACCGGCGACGCCGATTTGTCGCTGCTGACGTATCTGGACTGCATCGAACACAGTTTTCAGCATTATTGCCAGCGGGTCGGGGCGGTGGATTTCCAGAGCTATTTCGATTATCTGGCTTTTCATACGCCGTTCGGCGGCATGGCCAAGGGGGCGCATCGCACGTTGTTGCGGCGGTTGAAGCGGTTGCCGCCAGCGGCGATTGAAGACGATTTCCGTCGCCGGATGGAACCGGCGCTGCTCTTTTGCCAGCAGGTCGGCAATATTTATTCCGGGTCGCTGTATCTGGCGCTGGCCGGTTTGCTGGAACAGGGCGATTTCCACACGATGCGCCGGATTGGGCTGTTTTCCTACGGTTCCGGTTGCTGTTCGGAATTTTTCAGCGGTCTGGCCGGGCCGGAGGCATCGGCGCTCATTCGCAATGCGGCGCTGCCCGCTCGATTGGCGGAACGTCATGATCTGAGTATGGCGGAATATGAAGCCTTGTTGGCGCTCAATCGCGGTGCATTGTTCGGGGTGCAGAATGCAGTGCTGGATGATCCCCGGTTTATGGGGTTTTATCAGCGCCTGTTCGCTGGACGGGGGTTATTGACGCTGGAGCGGATCGTCGATTTTCACCGGGAGTATCGCTGGAGTTGATCATCAAAGTGATCTTTCAGGCCAGTACGCTCACTGACTGTTTTAAGTGGATAAGCCGGTTACATCGAGGACGACAACCGGCAAACCACTGTCTGGAATTTCTGCAATGCCTGACATATATTTGGCTGTTACATCACCGGCTACTTCATCCATGGATTGCCAATTGTCCCATAATAGACAAGAGATGGTAGTGACTTCATCAACAATCAATGCAAACTGGCGATGTGCTGACTCCAAAATGATGGTCACTTCCCGATGATGTTTTTTGTGGAATTCTTTCAATTTCGTGAATAAATCCATCATTTTTGGTAGCTCATAATTGCGTTTTTCCTTAATCAGATTGATGGCTTCACTTTTCTTTCCTTCAAAAAGAAATTGCTTAACTTTCAATGCACTGCCATGAATGTCGCTATGCGGTTTCTCAAAGCTTTCAAGTAATGATTTTAATTCATTATCGGTGACTGTGGGTAGAAATTGATAATACCATTGACCAAATTTACATCGACAGGGATCAGTAACTAGAGTGAATTCCTTTTCCTCATTAATACAGTTATTTAGTGTATTAACCCAGTCAATATGATCCTGTTCACGAGCGTTCATCATTTCTATGAAATCACTGACTTCATTATTTAATGAAGGAATGCCTAATCGGATTCGCATGTCAATCAAGTGAACCACCTGACCATGATGATTAATAATACCGCGTACATAGTCCGGGAGATTTGGGATGGATACGATATCGGTTAAGACCATAATGGATTGAACATGATGACAAGGAACGGCAAAGAAGCCGTTTTGTACGCGAAGAATAAGCCATAGGGATTGGGGATCGATGTGAGGCGGCATAATGGTTTAATCCTGATAATTTTTAACTCTATAAAGTGTAAACCAGTTTGACAATAACCTGCCAGTCTATTCGTTTCTGGCGATGCGGTCAGCTCGTTCTAGCCCCGGAAGTGGCAGGGATTAGTACCGTGGCGGCAGGCCAATTCCCTTTATCCTGGATGGTGTTCTCATTAACGATCAAACTCGAATAGTCTTGCTGCGTCGGCGCGGGCGGGCGCTGATCGCTACGCTGAATCGTCTGGAAGCGCATAACGCGCTGGATGGCGCAACGCTCGATGCGCTGAATCAGGCGCTGGATCAGGCCGAGGCGGAGGCGGATGTGCGGTTGCTGGTGATCGCCGGTCAGCCGGGCGTGTTCTGCACCGGCACGGATTTCACAACACCGGTGGATGCCACGACGCTGGGGCCGGAAGTGGTGGCGATGGCCGCGCGGCGCTACTATCGCTTGCTGGCGCGGTTTGCCGCCAGTCCCCGGTTGATCGTCTGCCAGATCGATGGACGTACCCAAGCGGGTGGCATCGGACTGGCAGCGGCCTGTGATTATGCGCTGTGCACCCCACGCTCGACGTTCAATTTGCCCGAAGTGCGGCTGGGGCTGATTCCGGCGGTGGTGCTGCCGTTTCTGATCCAGCGGATCGGCTGGCAACGGGCTTATACGTTGACGCTGACCGCCCGGATGCTGGACGCGCCGCAGGCGTTGGCGCTGGGGCTGGTGGATGAGGTGGGCGCAGACAGTGAGGAGGCGTTGCGTCGGTTATTGCTGACGTTTGATCGGGTGCCCATGACGGCGCTTAACGCGGCAAAAACCTACAGTCAGGCGTTGCGTCCGCCGCTCTCGGCTACCGAGGATCAGGCTGTGGCGCAAATTATGGCGCTGCTCAGCGATCCGACAGCATTGGAGATGATTCGCACACTACAGCAGCATGGGTTGTGGCAGCAGGGGTAGCGCGTCGCCCATTTCGCCGGTATTACTTGAGCTTGCCCGGCTTGCTATTGGCTTTCACCGTGACTGCGCTGGACTGCGACGAAGCATTGCCGACCGCATCGCGGGCGCTCACGGTATAGGCATAACTAGTCCCGCTGACCGTGGATGTATCCGTGAAACTGGTGTTGGTCGCCTGTCCAATGGATACGCTGTTCCGATAAACCGTATAGCCGGCAACCCCTGAGAGCGCGTCGGTCGAGGCCAGCCACGACAAGGTGATTTTGCCCTGCCGATCCGATGTCCCGGTCAATCCGGTTGGGATGCTCGGCGCGGTACCGTCAACCACCAGCGTCGCGTTACCCTGGCCACTGCTGCTGTGCGAAGGCGCAACGCCATCTGTGTCGGTAGCGGAAACCGTGAGCGAATAGCGGCCGTCAGCCACACTCGTATTCACTGCCAATGATCCATTGCCTGTTTGCCCGGCGGCGAGCGTCAGGCTGGTTGGTGATAGTGAACCCGTTACCGTACTGTTCGCGTAACCCAGCGTAAAAAACGTACCCGTGCAACTGGCGCTATCCTGATTGGCGACCGCGACCGCGAAGCTGGCAGTTGCGCCGGTGCGCACGGTGATTGTTGCCGGTGACATGGCGACGGTCGGGGTTGCCGCTGTGCAACTCCCGCTGCTGCCGCCGAAACTGATCTCGACCGTGGCATATCCGCTGCTGCGGGACATCTGGGTTACCGTAATGGTGTTCACGCTGTCGGTAAACACTGCGCCGTCGGCCAACGTCTTGATATGGGACGTGTATCCATAGCCGGATCCCTGGTAACGGTGGATATTGACGCCGCCGGTGTAAGTGCTGGACAGGCTGCTGTCATAGCTGATCGGCTGGCGGTAGGACAGATAATAGAAATCGCCGGTGTCCGGTTTAGCGATTTTCAGGGCGGACGGTGCGCCGCTGACCATCGGCGCATTGCCAATCGCCGCGAGATCATAGGCACCGCTGGCGACAATCGTGGTAATTGCTCCAGGGATACTGGCGTACCAACCCATCTGGTCAATGTGGCTGGCGTTGAATACGTGCCAACTGCGCGACAGGCCCATGGGATCGGAATAATCCCCGTAGACGCTGTTAATCACACCGTCGTTTTCCGGGTCAGTCCCCGCATGAGCCAGGTTCAGGTTATGCCCGAGTTCATGGGCGTACACCATGCCGGACTCCCCTTCAGCGATCCAGGCCCGGCAGTAGGTTCCGCAGCCGACATTGGCGAGTCCGGCCCAGGCACAGGCGGGCAGATCGGAGTATCGCGGCAGCACAAACACCCGATGGCGGTAGAGGGAAAGATTAACGCCAGCCGCCTGGGCGGCAGCTTCGGCGGCATAGGCCCAGTCGTAGTAATTACAGGTAGAGTTGTCGTAGTTGATGGTCAATGGGCCAAACACATCAGCCTGGCCGTTGCCGTCGGTATCGGCGGGAAAGCGGGTTTGTCCGAGCGAGGCTTCGCGGTATAGGCCATCTACAGAATAGCTGTTGGTGTACATCTGCCCGGTGATCTGCGCCAGGGTATAGCGGGTCGATGCCTTGGCATTGGTCAGATCCACCATGAGCACCACGGCCTTGCGTGCATCCGTTAACTGGGCGTCCGGCAACGCCCCGCTTTGCAGTGCGGCGATGCCCTGCTCGTCCAGACTCTCGACCTGGAACTTGCGGCCCTGCGGCTGGCCACGCACCTTGATGCGCTGGCCGCTGCGCAAATGGCCCGGCGGCATCCTTTCAAATTCCAGTTGATACCAGTTCTGACCGTCGTCATCACGCAGGAAATAGTCGTGTTCGAAATGGCCGCGGTCGAAGTCTTCCTTGATGATGACATCCAGTTCACCCGTGACTTCCACCGGTGGGGCAGCCATGACATTGCCGAAGGCCGTGAGGAACAGTGCGCCGACGGCTAAAGCGGAAAATTTACCGAGTTGGCGATGACGCGGATGCCCGACAGGGGCGCGCAAGGTCGAAAGACTACCAATGATAGACATGGAAACCTCCTGAATTATGCGCCACGCAAACGTGACAGCATCCTGAGGAGGCTCGCGTCTGCCTGGCAACTCTGCGGCCGTGTCTGAAAGAATCCAGAAGTAGGCCAGTAGTTTTGCGTCCCACCCTTTCGGTGTGGTTTGCCCTTTTCAAGCAAATGGCAATTTATCACCTGGCGAAATCTATAGCAAGGTCTTTTTGGCCCGAATTAACAAATTTTTACTGAATTATATTAAAAATTGTCAAAATCGGGTCAAAATGGACCGATTTATCATCCGCAGAAAAATATTCGACTGACAATCGAGAATGCAATAGCGATAGAATTAACGGTGGATAGTACTTAGAATCGACAATACAGCCGCTTAAATAACGACTGATATTGCTATTCCATCATGAGGAGTGAACTGATGAATCAACTCATCGCATTGGCCGTACTTGCCCTGGGCCTAACTTTAACGTCCGTGCCTGCCAGCGCTGTCGTCTATTGCAAAACGGTTGGCGTACCGAAGGGTTGTGTCAATCGACCAGTCGCTAATCCGGGTGGTGTGGGTGGTCCCGCCTCGGGTGTTGGTGTTCTGCCCGGTGCCGGCGCTGGTACGGCGGGGCTGCCGGGGGCGGGCGCAGCTAATCGAAATGGCGGGGTCAACCGCGCCGGGGTGCGGCGCTGAAACATAGCTAAGAAGCTGTCCAGGAACCCCTCTCCCCCTGAGAGAGGGGAGTTTTTAGACAGGCTCTAACTCATCAATTGAAAGCAGTGGAAACCCGGCCCATCGCCGGGTTTTTTTTGTGCGGAATCCGGCCTTTTTATTGATCTGCATCCAGCGCCGCCAGGCGTCGCGCATAATCAAGGGCGGCATCCAGGTTTCCTACAGCTCGCTGGAATCCCGCCAAGGCCATGAGGGTATCGCGATCCTGGGGATGTTTTGCCAGCACTTTCTCCAGCGTTTGGATAGCCTGTACGGTCTGGCCGACGCTGTTCAGTGTCGCCGCGTAGACATAGCCATAACGGGGGTTATCGCTGCCCAGACGGTAAGCTTCGGCCAGCGCCGCCATCGCCTCGGGTAACCGTTTCTGCCGGATCAGCAGTAACCCCAGCGCGTGTTGGGCGGGCGCATGATGGGGATCGCTATCCAATGCCTGACGTAAAATCTTTTCGCCTTCCGCATCGCGCCCCTGAACCCGGTACAGGTCAGCGAGATTGACTACCGCCTGGGTAAAGCCGGGTTGCAAGGTCAGAGCAGTACGGTAAGCCGCTTCCGCCTGCTCGAACCGACCCAGATCAACGTAGAGGAGGCCGATGTTCAAATGCGCCTCTGGTCGGTCGGCATTAGTTTGTTCGGACGCGATAGCCTCAGCCACCCCGCGCTGAAGCGCCTGGCGTTGCGAATCATTGAGGTTTTGGGTCGGGACGGCGGCCAGCGCCCGCGCCGCCTCAATGCGCACCAGTCGTACCGGGTCGTCGAGCAGGGACAGCAGATGGCGAACCTTCAATTCCGGAGGCAACGCTTCCAGCGCCTGCACTGCCGCACTGCGTAATAAGGGATCAGCAGCCGTCAACAACGGGCGGATCGCCTCGAACGCGGCGGGATTGAGTCGTTCGCCCAACAGAATGGCGCCACTGGCGCGGGCGATGGCCGACTGATCCGGGTTCTGCAACAGTGCCTGTAATAGCGCTCTGGAACCCGGCGCATGGGTCTGGCCCGCCTGCAAGGCTTCGGCAAACTGAGGATGACCCGATTGAGGTTGTTCATACCACTTGCGGATTTGTTCCGCAGCCCACTGGGCTGACTGATCGGCATGGCAGCGGTTACAGGCGTTAGGTACGCCCAGTTTCACCGTCAGGTCCGGGCGCGGAATGCGGAAGCTGTGGTCGTGACGCGGGTCCACTACCATGTAGGTTGTCGTGGGAATATGGCAAGCGATGCAGTCGGTGCCCGCTGACCCGGCAGGGTGAAAATGGTGGATGGGCGACTCATATTTCTCTGGCTGGTGGCACTGGAGGCACACCTTGCCGCCGGCCGCACGCAATTTGCCCTGATGCGGCTGGTGGCAATCGCTGCAACTAACGCCCTTGGCGTACATTTTACTTTGCAGAAACGAAGCGTGATTAAACACCTCGCCTTTCATTTGCCCATCGGGGTAGAAGAGGTCGGGGGACAGCAGCGCCAGCCGGTGGGTGTCGAGCAGGGGCTTGCCAAAAACATAATGATCCCAAATCTGTCCACGTCCGGCATGGCAGCGGGCGCACAGCTCCAGTTCACGGTTGGAAGCTGGCGGCAACTGAGCATTCAGGTCGCGTTTCCGGTCGAGGGTAATCGTCAGGCCCTTGGTCGCGAGCTGCTTCTGCGAATCGCCGGGTTGATTCGCCCAAGCGAGATGATCCGCGCCAGGACCATGACAGGCCTCACAGGACACGTTCATTTCCGACCAGGTTGTGTTAAAGCGATTGTGCCGGGCATCGTAGTTCTTGCGCAGATTCGTGGAATGACACTCGGCGCACATGTGGTTCCAGTTCTGCTGCAAGCCGGTCCAGTGCAACGGATTTTTATGGGTAAGGTTCTGATTGGGATAAAGGTGAAGCCAGTGTTGGCCGTTCTGGTCTTTGGGGCGACTGTCCCAGGCAATGCCCAGCGCTTGATAACGGCCGTCGGGGAAACCGATTAAATACTGTTGCAATGGATAGACTCCGAAGGTGTAGGCAATCGCATAATCCTGCAATTGCCCGTCCGGCCCATCGGTGCTTACCATGAATTTTCCATCGCGGCGGAAAAACCTTGAGGTGATGCCCGCATAGGTGAAGGCGGCGTCGTTGAAATCGCCCAGTACGGTTTGCTCAGTCGCCGGTTGCATGGCCTTGGCGTGTTGCGAATCGCGCCATTGGTGGTATTCGGCCTGATGGCATTGAGCGCAAGCCGCCGCACCGACGTAGCCGCTGCCCGCCTGAGCGGTGGGGGGATGGCCTGTTGGCAAGGCCACCGGCAAAGGTTCTACCGCTTCGCTTTCAGAATGCGCCCCGGCAGCGAACCAGATCCCCGCGCCGATCACAAGAAAAGTTAAGGCGATCAGCGCAGCAAAACCGGGGAGTCGCCAATGAAAAGTTGGCAGATTCTTGACCTCCTCCCCGCCCTGACGGACGGGGATTCCTGACTGCACAATCAGGGTTTT
>JAUPTV010000295.1 GCA_030917925.1 Pseudomonadota bacterium | reverse complement strand
CTGCGCCAGAATTTCGCCAGCGTCCTGTTTGTCGCAGGCGGGGAGCAGTTTACCTGTACGTTCAGCGCTGGTATTGCCGCCTTCCCCGAGTTTGCTACGGCGGATGCACTGATTGAAGCGGCGGATATGGCGCTTTATCGCGCCAAGCACGCCGGCCGCAACCGCATTGACATTGCCAGTGTTACCGATTTGGCAGTGGGCGTCCGGGAGGTGAGTGATGGACGGTGAATCAGATGTCCTGGCCAACCTTTTGGAACAGCGCCGTCATGCGGATTCCGGAATCGTTGAGGTTGAAGCGCCGACGGTGAAACTGGTGATGTTCGCGGTCGGCACCTCGCTGTTCGCCTTTCCGGGAGCGAACGTTACGGAAATTCTGCCGCTGACGACAATTTACCCGGTTCCCGGTTGTCCGGCGTCGCTGGAAGGTGTCATCAACGTGCGCGGCGATATTGCCTCAGTCATCCGGTTAGGCGATTTGCTGGGGGAAACTCATGCCGCTACGGATCGTCAGACGGCCATTTTGCTGGGGCGAGGGAGTGCCATGAGCAGTGGTCTGCGAGTGGATCGGGTCGTTGAAGTGCTGGATGTGCTGGAAGAGCTTATCCAGCCGCCGCCCGCGACGCTGCCGGAAAATATGCAGCGCTGGGCGACCGGGGTGTTTGCCTGGCAGGGGCGCAGTGTGCTGGTGTTGAACCTGGAGCCGTTGTTCCAGGATTATCGGGCCGGGTTAGGTTGAGGTCGATGGATGCGGCTCCGGGGCCAACTGAAATTGATCTGGTGTTCTTCGCAGTTGGCGGACAAGTTTTCGCCGTGGAAAGCGCCAAAGTGCGGAGTTTGAGCGAAGTCGGGAAAGTCATTGCTCCGGCGATGGCCGATGTGCTGGGGTTACCTGCTCAGACTGATCCCGCGCCTCGGGAATGGTTGTTGCGCTTGGTTCATCCGCACGGGACGCTGGCGGTGCGCGTGAATGAGCCGGTGGTGCAGGAGCATCTGCCGATTTCAGATTTGTATCCCCTGCCGCTCTTGCTGGAGGCGCGTCTCACCTTGCCCTGGGTGCGGGCGCTGGTTCGCTGGCGGGAGTCTGCGGGGGATGAAATGCTGATTGTCGTCCTTGATCCAGCGCGTTTCGCTGATGGCCTGGTTAGCACTTAATCGTCGGCAATGGCTATTACTGATCTGGCTGTTGCCCCTTTTGGGCGTCGGCTGGACGGTAGCGCAGGCCCCGGACTGGCGGGAGCCGCACCACATCACCCTGACGCTGGAGCCAGGCGAAAGCGTAACGCTGGGCAGTGAGGCGCTGGCGGCCCCGCAGGCGGATAGCGAGCATGTACAGGTGCGCCGTGAGGCGAACGGCGACTGGCGCTTGATCAATCTTTCCCCCAACAAGCAGGTGCTATGGCAACCTACCGGCGAACGCCAGTACCGGACAGTCCGGGAATGGCCGCTGACTGCAGGTGCGACATTCGCGGTGGGCGCATCTTCCCTTCAGGCCACGATTATTGAACCGGGTCGATTGATCCTGACGAGCGCTGGTCGGCGCTGGGAATATGATGGATTTCGCCTGTCGCGGGTGGGGGAGCCGTTGCCGGAATGCTATGACAACTGGCGAACGGCTTTCCGCGAGCGTTTGAGCGCCTGGTCCGGGTTGCGGCGATGGTTGCAACGCCCGCTGCGTCTGGGTGGTGGTGTGTATTGCGCGGACCGACTGGGGGTGGCTGATGCACCGGTGGATGTTGCGCTGATTGTGCCAGCAGCGTCCGGTTTTGTGTTGCGTTCCGGGACGGCGCTGGGGCAAGCGAACAGTCCGCCAGTGATTGTCGCGGCGCAGACGCCAAAGGCCGAAGCGTTAGCGTTGCGCCCGGTTCCACTGACCGCAGGCGACGGTTTGATCATTGGCCGTACCGCGTATCGGGTGACGCGAACGATGCCGGTTCTGGAATTGACGGTGTTAACCCGCGCCCAGCGCTGGTTGGCTGGTTCGGAACAGCCTGCCTTTCTGCCTGGAGTCGCTGTTCAATGGCAGGCGATGGCCTGGTTATGGCCGCCGAGCATTACGGATTGGGCGTGGCCGATGGGCTTGGGGCTGGCGGGGTTGGGAGTAGGGCTGGTGGTTTTGCGCCGAGATTGGTGGACGGCAGTGGCGCTCGGGTTGGCGGGGGTGAGTCTGGGTCTGTATTTGAACCGTTCAGTGCTGCCGATGTCGTGGTCCGGTCTACTCGCCTGGTCGGCCATGGGCGTCTGGTTGCTGACCGTGCGTTCGCGTTGGAGTCAGCGCTTGCTGGCGGCGCTGACGCTGTTGCTGGGCATTGGCCTGATAGCGGGGTGGCAATTGGCGGTCGGCGCTGGCGAGTCGGGTTGGTCGCGGTACAGCGGCGGCAACGCGGCGTTAGCCGGGATGTTTGGCTGGCTGGCCTGGACCGGTTGGCGGGAGCGATGGTTATTTTCGGCATGGCTGAACATCGAACGGCAGCGCTGGGGATTGCGGTTCCTGGGCGGCGCAGCGCTGGGGTTGCTGATCCTGCAAATCCTGTTTGGCGATGAAACCGGCTGGGCGGGATTTCAGCCTTTTGAACTGGTCCAGTGGGCGTTGACGATGGCGGCGGCGTATGCCCTTGCGCCCCTGGCGCGTCAGTGGACATCGACCTGGAGGCGGTGGCTGCGACTGCGCACGCTAATTCCCATTGGATTGTTGGCGGTGGCCAGCAGCTTTGCGCTGATCTTTCTGCGCGATTTTTCGCCACTGGCGTTGCTGGCGGTCTGGGGTCTGGTGCTGGTCTGGGCCTGGGTGCGGGTGCAACCGCGACCGATTTTTCGCCGACTGGGCCAGTTGACGGTGCTGGCGCTGGTGGTAGCAATGATCGGAAGTCTGATGTGGTTACAGGAACGCCCGGAGGATTTTCCACTGGATTTTCAGGCGGATCGCATTCGGGTCTGGGCCGCGCCGGATCAACATCCCCATGCAGGTTATCAGTTGCGACGGGCGCTCGAGGCGATCCGGGCGGGAGGCTGGACCGGGACGGTTTGGGCAGAGTCGGTAAATGGCTGGATTATGCATATTCCGGCGGTGGAAGATGACTTCATGCCGACGTTTTTTCTGAACCGCTATGGGGGACTGGCGGCGCTGGCGCTGGCAGGCGTTCAGGCGGCGTTTATTGGCATTCTGCTGGCCATTGCTGATCGCGCTGCCCGTCGGCTGCTACCCTCGAACGCACCGGGTGGATTAGCTTATTTCGCCTTGTGGGGAGGCGCAGCGTTGTTGGGGGCGCATTTTCTGGCGTCGTGGGGCGCGAATCTGGGATTTTTGCCGGTGATGGGTCAGCCCATGTCGCTGTTGTCAACCGGGGGCAGTCATCTGACCTTGTTGGTATTGCCGGTCGTGGCGTTGGCAGTCGCGGTGGAGGATCAGGTTACGCAGGGCATAAAAAACGCCCTGCCGGAAATCACGGCAAGGCGTTGATTTGTTTGGTGGCCAGGGGCAGAATCGAACTGCCGACACGCGGATTTTCAGTCCGCTGCTCTACCAACTGAGCTACCTGGCCGTAATGAGGGGATACGAAAGAAGCGCGCATTTAACCAGTTCACGCCGCTGCCGTCAAGCGCTTCATGAGGGTGGCGGCATATAGCCCTCGGGCGGTGCTGCGCCGTCGCCAAAGAAAAACTGCTCCATCTGCTGCTCCAGGAACTGCCGCGCCTTCGGTTCGAATGGGGTCAACCGGTACTCATTGATGAGCATGGTCTGTTGCCGCAGCCACTGTTGCCAGGCCGGCTTCGACACATTTTCGAAGATCCGTTTGCCCAACTCGCCCGGATAAGGCATCCGATCCAGACCTTCTGCCTCAACGCCCAGTTTGATGCATTTCACCATTCGCG
>JAUPTV010000294.1 GCA_030917925.1 Pseudomonadota bacterium | reverse complement strand
TCTGCTCTTCCGATCTATACGGCGAGCCGCGCCCGTTCCAGTATTTCATCAGCCACGGTGATCCGGCCTTGATCGACAATGTGCGCGAGGGCCGGAAACAGGAGTTCGCCGCGTTCCATGCGGCTGGCGAAGCCCCAGATCCACAGTCCGAGACGACGTTCACCGATTCCAAGTTGCAATGGGAACTGGGCAAAACCGGCAAACAGGGCCAATTGCGCGCTTTCTACCAGGAACTGTTGCGCCTGCGGCGGGAACAGCCCGCGTTGGCCCATCTTGATAATGCCAGTCTGACTGCCACGGTCATTGCGCCGGGCGTGCTGGAAGTGCGGCGCTGGTGCAATGAAAGCCGGGTAGCGGTCTGGATGAATTTTTCTGCCAAACCGGCGACTGTGACCGTTCAGCCAGGTTCCGGGGCGTGGCGCAAGGTGCTGGATGCTGCTGATTTGCAATGGGGCGGTGAGGGTTCAGCTTTGCCCACAGCGTGGACGGATGGGAATTTGCCAAAGGCGTTGACGCTATCGGCCTACGCGGTAGTGGTGTATGCCATATGATGGGTCTGCTGTTCGATCCCGCTGAGGAAACCGAGGTACAGAACACGCTCCTGCCCTTGCTGGCCGATCATCCATTGCAAGCCTTTCCGTACCGTTGCAACATCCTGCCGGATTGGCCAGAAGGGACGACCGTACTGACCTATCTTGATGATGACCAGTTTGCCGAATTTGCACCGGAAGCCGTGGCCCGGCAATGGCCTATCGGGTTGCTGCCGCATCCGGGTTTGATCCAGGCCCGACGCAGTTTTGGCGTGACTCGAAAGCTGGAACAGGCGCTGGAGGATGCACTGAAGGGCCAGGAGCAATGCGTCGATCTGCTGTACTGTAACCAGCGCCCCGTTTTCAACGCGGTCGTCATTGGCAAAGCGTTCTCACTGAGCAACGCCAGTGGTCAGGTCCCCGGTTTTCGTACCCGATTCCAGTATTTTCTGCGTATTCTGCAATCAGGATTTAGCGCCCTGAGACTCGATCCCTACACGCTGACCACCAGCAAGGACAAGAGCTTGGCGACTGCGGCTCTTGGGATTGTGATGGTCAAAGAAAGTGGCGCATCGCTGTTATTCCGGAAAGTCGTTGATGATGCGGGCAGCAACGATGGGATGCTCCATGCGCTGATCCTGGCCCCGCGCAGCCGCATGGAGATGTTGCGCTTCCTGCTGGCGACGTTGTTCCTGGGCAGTCAGCGTAAAAAATTGCCACCCTTCATGGGGCACATCAAGACCACCGCGCTGAAGGTCACCAGTCCCCAACCGCTGGATTATTGGTGTGATAGCGTCTGGATCAGCGCCCGCCAACTGGAGTTGACTATCGCGCCTAAAGCTTTGCGCCTGCTGCCGGGTCGGCATCTGAACGTGCGGGAGGAAGCACCGCAGACCAAGGAAATTTACAAGGCGCAAAGCTTGCCCGTTGGCGAATCCCGGATCGCGCTGACCGGTCAACACCTGCCCTGGTTGCACCGCGCCAGCACCGAGGACTTCAAAGAGCTTTATCTGGCGTTGCGTGACAACGCCCGCCCTTCTTCCACCTATTTGACGCTGATGGTGTTATCGACGCTACTGGCGACCCTCGGCCTGTTCGCCAATTCCGCGCCGGTCATTATTGGTGCCATGATCCTGGCACCACTGATGGGTCCGATCATTTCGTTAGCGATGGCGCTGGTTCGCCAGGACCGCAATCTGCTCACAGACAGCCTCAAAACGTTAAGCCTGGGGCTGTTGCTGGCCTTGAGTGGTGGGGCGGCCATGACCTGGGTGATTCCCCTGCATTCCGTGACCGGAGAAATCGCCGCCCGCCTCAACCCAACCCTGCTCGATTTGGGGGTCGCGGTCATCTCCGGGATCGCGGGCGCTTACGCCCATGCCCGCGAGGAAGTCGCCCGCAGTCTGGCGGGTGTCGCGATTGCAGTCGCCCTCGTGCCGCCGCTCGCTGTGTCAGGTATCGGCATTGGCTGGGGCGAGTGGCCGGTGTTCCGGGATGCCTTTCTGCTGTTCCTGACCAATTTATTTGGCATCGTGCTGGCCGGTAATTTGACCTTTCTGCTGCTCGGATTTGGCCCGTTTCGGCTGGCGCGCCGGGGATTATTGACCGCGCTGGCGCTGGTCGGGGTGGTCAGTCTACCGCTGGGCGTCGGTTTCACCCGGATGGTCGAGCAGAACGCCATCGTTCGTGCGTTGGAGGGTCAGGTGATAGCCGGCGTGATTTTACGCGAGGCGTTGGTGCTTTCCGGCGACCCCGTGCATTTGTCGGTACGGCTATTGTCGTCCAGAACTCTGGATAATACCGACGTTGAACGGGTCAAACAGGCTATTGAATCCCGGCTCGGTCGCCCGGTGAGGCTGGAGGCCACTCTTGCGATTATGCGCTGACCCCGTTAAAACTCATTACGGTCCATTTTTCACCCCAGCCCTACCCCACCAAGAGAGGGAGGTTCAACGAATTTAACGGGCCGAAAGCCTGTTCCGCATTCTTTTCCTACTGCCGAGGGCCATCCTATGATGCGCATTCCTGTCGCCACCTATCGCCTGCAATTCACCCCGGATTTCAACTTTGATGCCGCCATGGCGATTGCGCCCTACCTGACCGATCTGGGCATTTCCGATCTCTACGCTTCGCCCATTCTCACCCCGCGCCACGGCAGCCAGCACGGCTACGATGTCGTCGATTGCCAGGCCATCAATCCCGAACTGGGCGGCATGGAACGGTTCGAGATGCTCAGTCAGACGCTGAAACAGCACGACCTCGGTTGGGTGCAGGACATCGTCCCGAATCACATGGCGTTCAACAGCCAGAATCTGATGCTGGTGGATGTGCTGGAAAACGGCCCGGATTCCCCCTACCACGAATTTTTCGACATCAACTGGAATCACCTTTATGAAGGGATCCGCGGCCGGGTGCTGGCCCCGTTTCTCGGCAAGTTCTACGGCGACTGCCTGGAAAGCGGTGAATTGCAGTTACGCTACAGTGAACAGGGCTTCGCCGTTCACTACTACGAGTTCCGGTTCCCGATCCGCATCGAATCCTATTATCGAGTGATCAGCTACGATTTGGCCCGGTTGCGTAACCAGTTGGGCCGCAGCCACCCTTATTTCATCAAGTTGCTGGGCGGTCTCTACCTGCTCAAGTACATTCCCTCCGGCGAAGAGGGTCAGGAACGCTATAACCAGATTTCTTTCATCAAGCAGTTGTTATGGGAATTGTGGAGTGGTGCGCCTGAAGTGCGCGAGTTTATTGAAGAGAATATCCGTATCTTCAACGGTGAAACCGGTAAACCGGAAAGTTTCGATCTGCTCGACAGCCTGCTCGATGAGCAATTCTTCCGCCTGTCCTACTGGAAAGTCGGCAATGAAGAACTCAACTATCGGCGTTTTTTCACGATCAACGATCTGATTTCACTGCGGATTGAGGAAGAAAAAGTCTTCGATTTCACGCACGAACTCATTTTAAAACTGGTGACGGAAGGCAAAATCAACGGTTTGCGGGTCGACCATATCGACGGTCTCTATGATCCGGCACAGTATCTCCAGCGACTGCGCGAACAGGCTCCCTACGTTTATCTGGTGGTGGAGAAGATTCTGGAACACGGTGAAGAATTGCCGGTCAGTTGGCCCTGTCAGGGCACGAGCGGCTATGATTTTCTCGGCGCGGTCAATAGCTTGTTCTGCCAACCGGCCTCCGAGGCGGCCTTCACCGCCCTTTACCACGGATTCATCGGCAACACGACCTCCTGCGCGATGCTGATTGACTGCAACAAGCGCATGATCGTCGATAAGCATCTGGCCGGCGATATCGACAACCTCGCGCATCTGCTCAAACGCATCTCCGAGCGCTACCGTTACGCCAGCGACTTTACCCTGTATGGACTACAGATGGCGCTGATCGAGATCATGGTGCAATTCCCGGTGTATCGCAGTTACATTGGCCGCGCCGGTTCCAGTCGCGCTGATCAGGATTGTATCCAGCAGATTATTGACCGATCCCGGCCCCGTATCCCCGATTTTCGTAACGAACTGGAATTTATCAAACGCTTCCTGTGCCTGGAATTCGATGAACACATGGCGGCGGAAGACAAAGATCAATGGCTGCACTTCGTCATGCGTTTGCAGCAGTTCACCGGCCCGCTGATGGCCAAGGGCGTGGAAGACACCGTGTTCTATGTCTATAACCGCCTGTTATCGTTGAACGAAGTCGGCGCTGGACCCTTGCAGTTCGGTATCGATCTCGACGAATTCCATGCCTTCAACCAACATCGCGTGTCCTGCTGGCCCCATGCCATGAACGCCAGCGCTACCCATGACACGAAACGGGGCGAAGATGTCCGCGCCCGGTTGAACGTACTGTCGGAAATGCCCGCCGAGTGGGAGCGTTGCCTACAGGAATGGCATGAGATCAATCGGGAGCGCAAGGTGCGCATCGGTGAAAGGGAAGCGCCCGGCAAGGACGACGAATATCTGCTGTATCAAACCTTGCTCGGGGCTTATCCCTTTGATCTGGCGGAATACCCGACCTTTATCGAGCGGGTTAAAGCCTATCTCATCAAAGCCGTTCGCGAGGCGAAGGTGCATACCAACTGGCTGGAGCCAGAACGGCGCTATGAAGACGCACTGCTCACCTTTGCCGAGCAGGTCATGCAACCCGGCAAAGACAATCCCTTCCTCCAGGCGTTTCTACCGTTCCAGCGACGGATTCAATCCTACGGCATTCTCAACTCACTCGGTCAGACCCTGCTCAAGCTGACCACGCCTGGCCTGCCTGATTTCTACCAGGGCACGGAACTCTGGGATTTGAGTCTGGTAGACCCCGACAATCGGCGGTCCGTGGATTTTGAACAGCGCAGCACCCTGCTCAAAGATCTCCAGGTCCGCGCCAACGCCGGGACTTTGCAACTCATCACCGAACTACTGGCCGCGCCCGAGGATGGCCGGATCAAGCTGTTTCTGATTTATCGGGCACTACAGGCGCGGGGAGCGGAACACGAACTGTTTCAGCACGGCGCTTATCAGAAATTGACCGTGATCGGCAGTCTCAAGGGGCATGTGGTCGCGTTTGCCCGGGAACTGGGCGAACGGCGGGCGTTGGTGATTGCGCCGCGCTTTCCCAGTGGTCTGGTCCAGGATGGTGAATACCCACTGGGTGAGGCAGTCTGGCATGAAACCCGGGTGCTGCCGCCGACCGGTTCCCGCCTGCGCTGGCGCAATGCCTTGACCGGGCAAACGGTGCAGGGTGAAGAGGCGGTCTGGCTGCGGGAGGTGTTTGAGCATTTCCCAGTTGCACTGTTGATTAACGAAGCGGGTTAACTCGCAAAACTCGATGATTAGGCCGGGCGTATTTCATTTAAAATGCGCCCTTTCCAATCCATTCACGCCGAGGTTCCCCATCATGCGCACGTTGACCGTCTGGACCATCGCCGCCCTGTGGCTGGCGCTGTCGCCCTTCAGCTTCGCTGCCGAACCGTCCAAAACGGTAGCGCTCACGCAAATCGTCGAACACCCCTCGCTCGACGCGGCCCGGCGTGGCATTTTCGATGAACTGGCCGATGCTGGCTTTGTCACCGGACGCAACTTGACCCTGGATTATCAGAACGCTCAGGGCAATCCCGCCACGGCGGCGCAAATCGCCCGCAAATTCGCCGGTGCCCAGCCCGATGTCATTATCGCCATTGCTACGCCATCCGCCCAGGCTGTCGCCGCCGCGACCCGTGAGTTACCTATTGTCTTCTGCGCCGTCTCTGATCCGGTGGGCGCTAAACTGGTGAAAGATCTCGACCGGCCTGGCGGCAACCTCACCGGAACCAGCGACTTTCCGCCCATGGCCGAACAGCTCGACTTGATCCACGAACTATCTCCCGATGCCAAAGTGCTCGGCGTCATCTACAACCCCGGTGAAACCAATTCCGTTTCCATTGTCAACTCGCTCAAACAACTCGCCTCGACCAAGGGCTTCCAGGTCCTGGAAGCCGCCGCGCCGAAATCCAGTGATGTACTGAGCGCTGCCCGGCAGTTGGCTGGTAAAGCGCACGCCATCTACATCCCGCTGGATAACACCGTGGTGTCGGCGCTGGAGGCGGTCATCAAGATCGGGCGAGAGGCGAAAATTCCGGTGTACAGCGCCGATACCGACTCGGTGCAGCGCGGTACGGTGGCGTCGCTGGGATTCGACTACTACGACGTCGGTCGACAAACCGGCCAGCAGGTTGTGCGCGTCCTGCGTGGCGAGGAACCCGGCGAGATTCCCGTGGAACGCGTGAAAAAACTCAACCTGTTTCTCAATCTCCAGGCGGCAGAAGCCATGGGCGTCACTGTATCTGACGCCGTTCGTCAACGTGCCGTCAACCTGCAAAAGCCCTGACTGATGAGCAATATCGCCCTGCTCGGGGCGCTGGAAATCGGGTTAATCTTCGGTCTGGTCGCGATGGGGGTGTACCTCTCCTTCCGGGTGCTGCAATTCCCCGATCTGACCGTCGACGGCAGCTTCCCGCTAGGGGCGGCCGTCGCGGCAACGCTGATAGTTAATGCGGTCAATCCCTGGCTGGCGACGCTGGCGGCAGCGGGTGCGGGCGCTCTGGCCGGACTGCTGACCGCCTGGCTGAATCTGCGGCTGGGTATCCTGAATCTGCTGGCCAGCATCCTGACCATGATCGCGTTGTATTCCATCAATCTGCGCATCA
This sequence comes from Pseudomonadota bacterium, assembly GCA_030917925.1. Classification (GTDB taxonomy): domain Bacteria; phylum Pseudomonadota; class Gammaproteobacteria; order Competibacterales; family Competibacteraceae; genus UBA2383. The sequence goes on along the minus strand of JAUPTV010000294.1, from coordinate 664 downwards.
TGGGCCGGCCCAATGTCGCGCTGCTGGGCGAACCGACGGTGCTGAGTCCCTTGCAGGATCTCCCGATCCCGATCTATGTATTGACGCCGCTGGCGTTCCTTATCGCCGTAATTGCAATCAAAGGGCTGCTGGATCGGTTTCTGACTTCGGAGATGGGTCTGGCCCTGCGCGCGACTGGTGCTAACCCGCGCATGGCTCGCGCCCAGGGCATTCACACCGAGCGGGCGATTCTGCTCGGCATGGCGCTGAGCAACGCCCTGGTCGGGCTGGCCGGCGCGCTGTTCGCTCAGTCCCAGGGCAGCGCCGATGTCACCATGGGCGTCGGGGTCATCGTCGTCGGGCTGGCGGCGGTGATTGGCGGCGAGGCGCTGCTCAATCCGCGCACGGTGATTTGGGCGACTGCCGCCTGTATTTTCGGCTCCATCCTCTATCGGCTGATCGTGGCGCTGGCGCTGAATGCCGGTTTCCTCGGTCTGCAAGCCCAGGATTTGAACCTGATTACCGCCGGATTGGTGGCGCTGGCGCTGGTGCTGCCCCGCTGGCGGGCCGGACGACCGCGATGATTGAAATTCGGCAATTGCAGGTCACTTTCAACCCCGGAACCCCGTTGGAAAATCCCGCGTTGCGCGGCATCGATCTGGACATTCCCGCCGGACAGTTTCTC
>JAUPTV010000293.1 GCA_030917925.1 Pseudomonadota bacterium | reverse complement strand
TGAATGATACGATCCAATAAAGCCTGTGGTTTTTGCGTCGGGTAGCCCAGTCGTTCGGTAGCCTGTGAGTTGATCGGCGGGATGTCATCCCAGATCGCCTGACAGGGGATTCCCGGCGATTCGTCCAGATAACGTTTAAGGCGAATACCGCCTTTACTGGTGAAGTGTAAACGTCCTTCCTGATCGAGACGTTGCATGGTTTCCGGGGGACAGCGCCATAACGAGGTAATGCCTTTATAGTCATACTGATAACCCCCGCCACTGAGTCCTTTGGCCGTCAGGTTATCATCCGCCCAGCGCCGGCCATCCGGGTCAATATTGCGAAATCGCGCTTTATACTCGTCGCTATAGGACTGATAAATCGGGTTGAATACCGGGTTTGCCGAACGAGAGTAATAAAGCAAGATGTCAATATTTGCGCCATAACGATGGGCGTCGCTATGGGCGCTCGTGCGTTTCCACACCAGTTCATTTCTGAACTGCTCTTTTCCGAATACCGCATCCAGGACGATTTTCAGGTAATGCGAAGCCGTCGGATCACAGTGCAAATATAAACTGCCGGTCGCTTTCAACACCCGATGCAATTCCAGCAATCGATTCGCCATCATCACCAGATACGCCATCATGTCGTTCTCACCGAGAAATGACCGTAGCGCCTGCATCACCTCGGCGGTTTGCGTATTGGCTTGATGCAGGATTTCTGCAAACTCCCGTTCGGCTTCTGGTCCCCAGCGCCAGGTGTCTTCAAACGCCATGATTTGCGCATCCACCTGCTGGCCTTTGGGCGTTTTGAAAAGCAGGTTGTAATCACGTCGGGAATTGAAGGGCGGATCGAGGTAAATCAAATCAACGCTCTCATCCGCCAGGCATTCACGGAGAATGACGAGATTGTCGCCGAAATAGAGGTGTTGGAAGCTCATCGCTAAAGATCCATGGATTGTTGATTAGCGTCCGCCGCGCCGTTTGCCCGCGCCGCAGGGACTGCCCTGAGTAAACGCCCGTGGGGGTCGCTCTGCTCTGAAGTCCGCCTTTTTCACCGGGGAAACTTGATCGGTACGCGGCGGTAATCCGGTGTGCTGGGTCAGAAAGGTTTGTGTCCCATGCTTGCGCCCGGTGCGCCCGCCTTCCCCACCGCCAGCGCCAGTACCTGCCGGTTGCCAGAGCGGAATCAGATGCCGCTTGCCATTACCGATCAAATCCGCGTGGCCCATACGCTTGAGCGCTTCCCGCAGCAACGGCCAATTCTCGGCGTCGTGGTAGCGCAGAAAAGCCTTGTGCAACCGGCGCTGCTTCAAGCCCTTGGCGGCAAAAACCAGGTCGCCCCGGTCGCGATGGATGCCCTTCAGCGGATTGCGTCCGGTGTGGTACATGGCGGTCGCCAGCGCCATCGGACTGGGCAGGAACGCTTGCACCTGGTCGGCGCGGAATCCGTTACGCTTCAACCACAGCGTCAGATTCAGCATGTCCTCGTCGGTCGTCCCCGGATGCGCGGCGATGAAGTAGGGGATCAGGTACTGCTCCTTGCCCGCTTCCTTGGAGTATTGATCAAACAGCGCCTTGAATTTCTCATAAGCGCCCATCCCCGGTTTCATCATCTTCGACAAGGGTCCGGCTTCGGTATGTTCCGGGGCGATTTTCAGATAGCCGCCGACATGGTGCGTGACCAGTTCCCGGACATAGGCGGGATCGCGGATCGCCAGATCGTAGCGAACGCCAGACGCGACCAGTACCTTCTTGATGCCCGGCAATTCCCGCGCCTTCCGGTAAAGCCCAATCAGTGAAGAATGGTCGGTCTGCAAATTCGGGCAGATGTCCGGGTAGACACAGGACAGCTTGCGGCAACTTTGCTCAATCTCCGGCGATTTGCAGGCCAGCCGGTACATATTGGCGGTCGGCCCGCCCAGGTCGGAAATCACCCCGGTAAAGCCCGGCGTCTGATCGCGGATGATCTCGACTTCGCGCAGAACCGACGCCTCCGAGCGGGATTGAATGATCCGGCCTTCATGTTCCGTGATGGAGCAGAAGGTGCAGCCGCCAAAGCAGCCGCGCATGATGTTCACCGAGAAACGAATCATCTCCCAGGCGGGAATGCGGGCATCGCCATAACTCGGGTGCGGGACGCGGGCGTAGGGCAGGTCAAAGACCGCATCGAATTCGGCAGTGGTCAGCGGAATTGGCGGCGGGTTCAGCCACACGTCCCGGTCGCCATGGCGCTGGATCAAGGCGCGGGCGTTGCCGGGATTGGTCTCCAGATGCAGCAGGCGGGAGGTGTGAGCGTACAGTATCGGATCATCGCGCACCTGGTCGTAGGCGGGGAGACGCAGCACGGTTTGGGCGCGGTCATGGCGGGGAGGATGCGTGCTCTGGTCGGGTGCAGTCGCGTCGACGGTCAACCAGCCTTCCGGTAAGTCGCCGCGATGCATAAACGCCGTTCCGCGCAGGTCGCGTATCTCCTTCGGCGCTTCACCCGCAGCAGTGCGGTGCGCGACGGCG
>JAUPTV010000292.1 GCA_030917925.1 Pseudomonadota bacterium | reverse complement strand
GGTCAGGTGCTGGCCAAGCCCAACACGATTACCCCGCACACGCACTTCGAAGCTGAAGTGTATGTACTGTCCAAGGAAGAAGGCGGACGGCATACCCCGTTCTTCAAAGGGTATCGCCCCCAGTTTTACTTCCGCACGACGGACGTCACCGGTTCCGTAGATTTGCCGGAAGGGGTCGAGATGGTCATGCCGGGGGACAACATCCGGATGACAATCAACCTGATTGCGCCGATTGCCATGGATGAAGGTTTGCGCTTCGCCATTCGTGAAGGTGGACGCACGGTCGGCGCTGGCGTCGTCGCCAAGATTGTTGAGTAATTTCAGTTAGCGTAGTACCGGGTGGACCGTCAGATCAGTGTCCACTCACCTGTGAATACAGGCCAGTAGCTCAATTGGTAGAGCAGCGGTCTCCAAAACCGCAGGTTGGGGGTTCGAGACCCTCCTGGCCTGCCATCTTTCCCATGGCAGAACTCAGTTGCCACTCATCGGCGCTCCCGATGGGTGGCAACTTCCTGTAGCGCTTATAGCCGCCATTCGTATGAACCCGACCAAACCTGAAACGCAGACTCTCAATCGTGCAGATACCTTCAAGTTAGCGGCAGCAGGTGCGCTGATCCTGATCGCGCTGGCGTCATTTTATCTCTTCCCCAACATTTCTCAGTTAGTACGCGTCATTGGATTGCTGATCGCAGTGGGCGCAGCGGTAGCCATCGCCCTGAAAACCGAACTGGGTGCGGAAACCCTGGAGTTCCTGCGAGGCTCGCGCTCCGAAGTGCGCAAAGTGGTTTGGCCCACCCGCGCTGAAACCACGCAAACCACCCTGATCGTTATCGCCATGGTCGTGGTAATGGGCATCCTGCTGTGGTTACTGGACATCCTGCTGCTTTGGCTGGTTCGTCTGATCACTGGTTAGGAGAGTCTTATGGCGATGCGCTGGTATGTGGTCCAGGCTTACTCCGGTTTTGAGCAGCAAGTCCGGCGCTCCCTGCTGGAGCGGATTAGCCGGGCGGGTATTAATGATCGGTTCGGGCAGATTCTGGTCCCCACTGAAGAAGTCGTTGAGATGCGCGATGGCCAGAAGCGCAAGAGCGACCGTAAGTTCTTTCCCGGCTATGTGCTGGTCCAGATGGAACTGGACAATGAAACCTGGCATACGGTCCGGGAGACGCCCAAGGTGCTGGGGTTCATCGGTGGAACCAGTGACAAGCCGGCGCCAATTTCCGAAAAGGAAGCCCAGGCGATCCTGCAACGCATTCAGGATGGCGTTGACAAGCCCAAGCCCAAGGTGCTCTACGAGCCTGGCGAGATGGTGCGCGTCACGGATGGACCCTTTAATGATTTTGAAGGCGTTGTTGAAGAAGTGAATTACGAAAAGAGCCGACTGCGCGTAGGGGTTATGATCTTTGGCCGCACCACGCCGGTCGAACTGGAATTCAGTCAAGTCGAAAAAGTATCTCGCTGACCCGCCAACGCGGGTCGTTTTTCCCGCCCCACCCGGCGGTTCATTCGGGGAGCCGTAAGGCGTTTGCACCCGACAGGAGCATCCATGGCCAAGAAAGTTACTGCCTACGTCAAGTTGCAAGTCGCAGCCGCCAAGGCGAATCCCAGTCCCCCAGTGGGTCCGGCGCTGGGTCAGCACGGCGTGAACATTATGGAATTCTGCAAGACCTTCAATGCCCAGACTCAGCATCTGGAGCCAGGTCTGCCGATTCCGGTGGTGATCACGGTCTACAGCGACCGCAGTTTCACCTTTATTATGAAGACCCCGCCAGCTTCCGTGCTGTTGCGGAAGGCGCTCGGTCTGCCCAAGGGCAGTTCCAATCCCAACACCAAGAAGATCGGCACCGTCACCCGCGAGCAACTGGAAGACGTGGCCAAGGCTAAAATGCCTGATCTGACCGCCGCTGATCTGGATGCCGCTGTTCGCACCATCGCCGGCAGTGCCCGTTCCATGGGCCTCAACGTCGAGGGAATGTGAGTCATGGCCAAGATTTCCAAGCGTCTTAAAGCGATCCACGCCAAGGTGACACCAGGCAAATTTTATCCGGCGGAGGACGCTTTCAACCTGTTGAAAGAACTCGCTACTGCCAAGTTCCAGGAATCGGTGGATGTGGCGGTTAATCTGGGCGTCGATCCCCGCAAATCGGATCAGGTCGTGCGTAGCGCCACGGTACTCCCGCATGGCACTGGCAAAACCGTGAGGGTTGCTGTGTTCGCGCAAGGGGCCAACGCCGACGCCGCCCGTGAGGCCGGAGCCGATATCGTGGGCTTTGAGGACCTGGCCGAATCGGTCAAGGCCGGGCAATTTGATTTCGATGTCGTTATCGCTTCGCCCGATGCGATGCGCGTGGTTGGCCAACTCGGTAAAATCCTCGGCCCGCGTGGGTTGATGCCTAATCCCAAGGTCGGCACTGTCACTCCGGATGTGGTGGGCGCGATTCGCAATGCTAAAGCCGGTCAGGTGCGCTATCGCACTGACAAGGCGGGCATTATTCATTGCACGCTAGGTAAGGTCAGTTTCACCCCGATCCAGTTACAGGAAAACTTGCAAGCGCTGCTGCACGATTTGCAGAAAGCCAAGCCCTCGACGTCCAAGGGCGTCTACATGCGCCGGGTGACCGTCTCCACCACCATGGGGCCAGGACTGCCGGTGGATCAGGCTTCGTTGTCATTCTGAACGGCATTCTCCCCGGCTGAACGTCGGGGAAATACGAACTTTGGGCCGGCCGGGTGATCCGGCCAGTGTCAAAGACCGCGGGGGCCTTCGGGCTTAATCCCTTCCGGATCGAACCGGAATTCCCCGCGCAGACGGTCAAGCCCTCCGGATGTTCTGGTCAGGCTGCCGTTCCCCTTTTCTCCATTCCGTGGAGAAAAAACCAGGAGGAAAACCGATGAGTCTCAATCTGGCAGAAAAACAGGCTGTGGTGGCCGAAGTCGCCAAGGTAGCTGCCAGTGCGCACTCTGCGATCGCCGCCGAATATCGGGGACTGAGTGTCACTCAGCTCACCACCCTGCGTGTTAAAGCGCGGGAAACCGGCGTCTATCTGCGCGTCGTCAAGAACTCTCTCGCCCGGCGCGCCGTGCAGGGTACCGAGTTCGAATGCCTGCAACCCAGTCTGGTCGGACCGCTGATTCTAGCGTTCTCCCAGCGGGAACCCGGGGCGGCGGCGCGGATTTTTAAGGAATTTCTGAAGGAAAAAGCGCACGACAAGCTGATCGTCAAAGTTTTGGCGGTCGGTGGACAAGCTTATCCCGCGCATGAACTGGATCGCTTGGCCAGTTTGCCGACCCGCGATGAAGCGATCAGCTTGCTGATGGCGACGATGCGGGCACCGCTCGACAAGTTTGCGCAAACCCTTAATGAAATTCCCGGAAAACTGGTGCGTACAATCGATGCAATCCGGCAGCAAAAAGAAGAAGCTGCCTGAACGGCGCAACCGCCTGATTTTGCAGTTTCCAGGTTCCTAACCAGGAGTGAATTGGTAATGGCTGTTTCGAAAGAAGAAATGTTAGACGCCATCGCGGGCATGACCGTGATGGAAATTGTGGATCTGATTGCCGCGATGGAAGAGAAATTTGGCGTCACCGCTGCCGTCGCCGCTGCGCCAGCCGCCGTCGCCGTCGCTGCCGCCCCGGTCGAAGAACAGACCGAGTTTGACGTGGTGATGACCAGCTTCGGCGAGAAGAAGGTCGAAGTTATCAAGGTCGTGCGCGCTCTGACCGGTCTGGGGCTGAAGGAAGCCAAGGATGCTGTAGAAGGCGTACCCTCGACGATCAAGGAAGGTATTCCCAAGGCCGAGGCCGAGGACGTCAAGAAGAAGCTGGAAGAAGCCGGCGCCAAGGTCGACATCAAGTAATGCAACAATCCGTTGCATTGCCTGGCCTGGCTTGAACGGCCCCGAATGGGAACGGCTGGCGGCCTTCGGTCGCCGGCCTGTTTTTGTTTGAGTTTTTGTTAGAGATGGTTGACTGGCGCTCACGAGAGAGGAATCCCGATGGCTTACACTTTTACTGAAAAAAGACGCATCCGTAAAGACTTCGGCAAACGCTCCAGCATTCTGGATGTCCCCTATTTGCTGGCGATTCAACTCGATTCCTATCGTGAGTTTCTGCAAGCCGATACCTCGCCGGGAGACCGAGGCGACATTGGTTTGCACGCCGCATTTCGTTCGGTGTTTCCGATTGTCAGCTACTCCGGCAATGCCCGACTGGAGTATGTGAGCTATCGTCTGGGCGAACCGAATTTCGATGTCCGCGAATGTCAGTTGCGTGGACAGACCTACGCCGCGCCGCTGCGGGTGCGTTTGCGGCTGGTATTGATGGACAAGGAAGCCGAGGCTGGCGCGCCCCGGATCAAGGACATCAAGGAAAATGAAGTTTACATGGGTGAATTGCCGCTGATGACGGACAATGGCACCTTCGTCATTAACGGCACGGAGCGGGTGATTGTCTCTCAATTGCACCGCTCGCCCGGCGTGTTTTTCGATCATGACAAGGGCAAAACCCACTCTTCCCAGAAGTTGCTGTTTTCAGCGCGGATCATCCCCTATCGCGGCTCCTGGCTGGACTTCGAATTCGATGTAAAAGACGTGCTGTATGCGCGGATTGACCGCCGCCGCAAGCTGCCGGTGACCATTTTGTTACGGGCGCTGTTTGATGATCCTAACCCTAATGATCCCAACGCACGCAGCGTTAATGAACGGATTCTGGAAATTTTCTTCGAGACCAATACGGTGCGGGTCACTGGCGAGGGATTTACCCTGGATCTGGTGCCTGAGCGATTGAAGGGCGAAACCGCCAGTTTTGACATTCCGATTGGGGATGAGGTCGTGGTAAAGATCGGCGCGCGGATCACGGACCGGCATGTGCGCAAGCTGAGCGAAGCTGGCGTGGTGAGCCTGGATGTGCCGCGTGAATATCTGGTGGGCAAAATTCTGGCGCATAACCTGGCCGATGCCGAGACCGGCGAACTACTGGCCGTTGCCAATGATGAACTCACCGCGGACAAGCTGGATAAAATTCAGGCCAGCAGCATCACCGAATTCCAAACGCTCTATGTCAATGAAGTCAACCGGGGGTCTTTTATCTCCAACACGCTGCGCGCTGATCAGACCCGCAGTCAATGGGAGGCCCAGGTCGAAATCTACCGAATGATGCGTCCAGGCGAGCCGCCGACCAAAGACGCTGCCCAGCGACTGTTGCCCGACCTGTTCTTTTCAGCGGATCGCTACGACCTTTCCGATGTAGGCCGAATGAAATTTGACAGCCGGGTCAGCCAGCGCCGCGAGCCGATTCCCGGCTTGGCCATGAAGGAACATGCGCCCGGCGTACTGTCCATGGAAGACATTCTGGCCGTGATGAAGACGCTGATCGACATCCGCAATGGCAACGGTGGGGTCGATGACATCGATCACCTGGGTAACCGTCGCATCCGTTGCGTCGGCGAGATGACCGAAAACGTCTTCCGCATTGGCCTGGTCCGGGTGGAACGGGCGGTTCGGGAAAAGTTGAGTATGGCTGAATCCGAAGGGTTGACCCCACAGGATCTGATTAACGCCAAGCCGGTCGGTGCCGCGATCAAGGAGTTTTTCGGCTCCTCGCAATTGTCGCAGTTTATGGATCAGAACAACCCGCTGTCCGAAGTCACCCACAAGCGCCGGATTTCTGCGCTGGGACCGGGCGGTCTGACTCGCGAACGAGCAGGTTTTGAAGTCCGCGATGTCCATACGACTCATTATGGCCGGGTCTGCCCGATTGAAACGCCGGAAGGGCCAAATATCGGTTTGATCAACTCGCTGGCGGTCTACGCCCGTACCAATGCCTATGGCTTCCTGGAAACGCCCTACCGGCGGGTTGATAACAGTCGGGTGGTGGATCGGATCGACTACTTATCAGCGATTGAGGAAGGCCAGTACGTCATCGCCCAGGCCAACACCTCGCTTGATAAGGAAGGCCGGCTCACCGACGATCTGATCTCCTGCCGACATCAAAGTGAGTTTTCGCTGTTTAGCGCGGACCGTGTGCAGTACATGGACGTATCGCCCAAGCAGATCGTCTCGGTCGCAGCAGCGCTGATACCGTTTCTGGAGCACGACGATGCCAACCGGGCGCTCATGGGTTCCAACATGCAGCGCCAGGCGGTGCCAACGCTCCGGGCTGAAAAGCCGCTGGTCGGCACCGGCATGGAGCGCATTGTGGCCCGCGACTCCGGAGTCTGCGTCATTGCCCGGCGCGGGGGGCTGGTCGATTCCGTCGATGCCGGACGCATTGTGGTCAGGGTCAATGACGCTGAAACCGAGGCGGGCGAACCCGGCGTCGATATTTACAACCTGACCAAGTACACCCGTTCCAACCAGAACACCTGCATTAACCAGCGGCCACTCGTTCAGGTCGGTGATCGCGTGGCGTGTGGCGATGTGCTGGCCGATGGACCGTCGACCGATATGGGCGAGTTGGCGCTGGGCCAGAATCTGCTAGTCGCCTTCATGCCGTGGAATGGCTACAACTTCGAGGATTCCATCCTGATTTCCGAGCGGGTGGTGCAAGAAGACCGCTTCACGACCATCCACATCGAAGAACTGTCCTGCGTCGCCCGTGACACCAAACTGGGGCCTGAGGAAATCACTGCCGATATTCCCAACGTTGGTGAAAGCGCCCTGGCCCGACTGGACGAGGCGGGCATCGTATTTATCGGTGCCGAGGTCAAGACTGGCGATATTCTGGTCGGTAAAGTGACCCCCAAGGGCGAAACCCAGTTGACTCCGGAAGAGAAACTGCTGCGGGCGATCTTTGGCGAAAAAGCCTCGGATGTGAAGGATACCTCGCTGCGGGTGCCCTCCGGGATGGACGGGACCGTCATCGACGTGCGGGTGTTCACCCGAGATGGCGTCGAGAAAGATTCGCGGGCCAGGCAAATCGAAGAGATGGAACTGGCGCGGATTCGCAAGGATCTGAACGACCAATTGCGCATTCTCGAAGATGACCTCTATCAGCGCATGAAACGCATGTTGGTTAATCAGCCTGCCGAAGGTGGTCCCAACGGCTTGCAACGCGGCGAGACGGTCACCGTCGGCTACCTGGACAGCTTGCCGCGCCGGTACTGGTCCGATATCCGGATGCAGGCGGAAGAACTGAATGCCCAGTTCGAAAATATCAAAGAACAACTCGGGCAACGGCGTAAAGAATCTGACGAAAAATTTGCCGAAAAGCATCGCAAGCTGACGCAAGGCGATGATCTCGCGCCCGGCGTGTTGAAGATGGTCAAGGTTTACCTAGCCGTCAAGCGCCGGGTTCAGCCTGGCGACAAGATGGCGGGTCGCCATGGCAACAAGGGCGTGGTCTCGATGATTGTGCCGCAGGAAGATATGCCCTATCTGGCCGACGGCATTCCGGTCGATATCGTCCTCAACCCTCTGGGGGTGCCCTCGCGGATGAACGTCGGCCAGGTGCTGGAAACCCATCTGGGCTGGGCCGCCAAGGGATTGGGTCTCAAAATTGGCCGATTGCTGGACGCCCAGGCGCAACTTCACGAACTGCGGGCGTTGCTGGATCAGATTTACAATGGGGTTGGTGTGCAGAAAGTGGACCTGGAGCAAATCAACGACCAGGAGTTGATGATGCTGTGCCGCAATCTGCGCGGCGGGGTGCCCATTGCCACGCCGGTCTTCGATGGCGCAACCGAAGAGGAAATGCGTGAACTGTTGCGAATGGCTGGATTGTCAGCGAATGGTCAGACCACCCTCTACGATGGCCGCACTGGCGATCCGTTCGACCGTGAGGTAACCGTTGGCTACATGTACATGCTCAAATTGAATCATCTGGTTGATGACAAGATGCATGCCCGCTCCACCGGTCCCTATAGCCTGGTGACTCAGCAACCACTGGGCGGCAAGGCGCAGTTCGGCGGTCAGCGTTTCGGCGAGATGGAAGTATGGGCGCTGGAGGCCTACGGCGCGTCCTACACCTTGCAGGAAATGTTGACGGTCAAGTCGGACGATGTAAACGGCCGCACCAAGGTTTACAAGAATATCGTCGACGGCAACCACCGCATGGAAGCCGGCATGCCGGAATCCTTTAACGTCCTGGTCAAGGAAATCCGTTCGCTGAGCATCAACATCGATCTGGAAAGCGATGCTGAAACGCCGCGCACGGAGTAAAGGCTTAAAGGCTTGCGGCTAAAAGCTAAAGGCCAGGACCGGGTAACGTCATTCCAAGGGTGAGAGAGTAATGAAAGATTTTCTGAATCCGTTTAAGACGTTCGACGAGGTCGAGGATTTCGACGCCATCCGTATCGGGCTGGCCTCGCCGGAGATGATCCGCGCCTGGAGCCGGGGCGAGGTGAAAAAGCCGGAAACCATCAACTACCGGACCTTCAAGCCGGAGCGCGATGGCCTGTTCTGCGCCAAAATTTTTGGCCCGACCAAGGATTACGAGTGCCTGTGCGGTAAATACAAGCGGCTCAAGCATCGTGGCGTGGTCTGCGAAAAGTGTGGCGTGGAAGTCACATTGGCCAAGGTGCGGCGCGAGCGGATGGGCCATATCGAGTTGGCCAGTCCGGTCGCCCATATCTGGTTCCTGAAATCGCTGCCGTCGCGGATCGGCCTGTTGCTGGATATGACCCTGCGCGACATCGAGCGGATTTTGTATTTCGAGTCTTACCTGATCATCGATCCCGGCATGACTCGTCCAGAAGGCGATATGATTGCGCTGGAGCGTGGCAAGCTGCTCGATGATGAGAGCTATCTGACCGCGGTCGAGCAGTACGGCGATGAGTTCGACGCCCGAATGGGGGCCGAGGCAATTCGCGAAATGCTGCACAATCTGGATCTCAAGCAACTCGTTAAGGATTTGCGCGAAGAAATTCTGCAATCCACCTCGGAAACCAAACTCAAGCGACTGTCGAAGCGGCTCAAGCTGGTCGAATCCTTCCTGAATTCCGGCAACAAACCGGAATGGATGGTGCTCACCGTGCTGCCGGTATTGCCGCCTGATCTGCGGCCCCTGGTGCCACTGGACGGCGGGCGCTTTGCGACCTCGGATTTAAATGATCTCTACCGTCGGGTCATCAACCGCAATAACCGGCTCAAGCGGTTGCTGGAACTCTCCGCCCCGGACATCATCGTTCGTAACGAAAAGCGGATGCTGCAGGAGGCCGTGGATTCGCTGCTCGACAATGGTCGGCGGGGCCGGGCGATTACCGGCAGCAACAAGCGGCCGCTGAAGTCGCTGGCGGACATGATCAAGGGCAAGCAGGGCCGGTTCCGCCAGAACCTGCTCGGCAAACGGGTCGATTACTCCGGTCGTTCCGTGATCGTGGTCGGCCCTACTCTGCGCCTGCATCAGTGCGGATTGCCCAAAAAAATGGCGCTGGAACTGTTCAAACCGTTCATTTTCAGCAAACTGCAATTCCGCAATATGTCCACCACCATCAAGGCCGCCAAGAAAATGGTGGAGCGCGAGGACCCGGTGGTGTGGGACATTCTGGAAGAGGTGATCCGCGAACATCCGGTGATGCTCAATCGCGCCCCAACCCTGCACCGACTCGGCATTCAAGCCTTTGAACCGACGCTGATCGAGGGCAAGGCCATTCAGTTGCATCCGCTGGTCTGCACCGCATTCAACGCCGACTTTGACGGCGACCAGATGGCCGTGCATGTCCCGTTGTCCATCGAGGCGCAACTGGAAGCCCGGGCGCTGATGATGTCCACGAATAACATTCTCAGCCCGGCGAATGGCGAACCGATCATTGTCCCGTCCCAGGATGTGGTTCTCGGCCTGTACTACCTGACCCGTGAGCGGATCAATGTGACGGGCGAAGGCATGGTATTCGCCAATTTGAAGGAAGTGCATCGGGCTTACGAGACCCGGCAGGCCGAACTCCACGCGCACATTGAAGTGCGGTTGCCGCTGGAAGAGACTGACGAAGCAGGGAGCGTCCATACGGTACTGAAACGGGTCAAGACCACGGTAGGTCGCGCCCTGCTGTCAGAAATCCTGCCCAAGGGCCTGTCTTTCGATCTGGTCAACAAAACCTTGAAAAAGAAGTCGGTTTCCCAGTTGATCAATGAGTGCTATCGGCAACTGGGATTAAAGGAAACGGTGATCTTCGCCGACCAACTGATGTATACCGGCTTCCATTACGCGACCCGTTCCGGTTCCTCGATTGGCTTTGAAGACTTCAAAATTCCCGACGAGAAAATCGAATTACTGGAAAAAGCCGAACGGGAAGTCAAGGAAATCGACAGCCAGTACACTTCGGGACTAGTCACCAAGGGCGAGCGCTATAACAAGGTAGTGGATATCTGGTCGCGCACCAATGACCAGGTGGCCAAGGCCATGATGGACAACCTGTCCAGCGAGTCAGTGACCAACCGCGAGGGCCAGAACGTTAAACAGCCGTCGTTCAACGCGGTCTTCATGATGGCCGACTCCGGCGCCCGTGGCTCGGGGGCGCAGATTCGCCAATTAGCCGGAATGCGCGGCTTGATGGCCAAACCCTCTGGCGAAATTATCGAGACGCCGATCAAGGCCAATTTCCGCGAAGGACTGAGCGTTCTGGAGTACTTCATCTCCACGCACGGCGCCCGCAAGGGTCTGGCAGACACCGCGCTCAAGACGGCCAACTCCGGTTATCTGACCCGCCGCCTGGTCGATGTCGCTCAGGATATGGTGGTCACTGAAACCGATTGCGGCACGGACAAAGGCGTTTTAATGACGCCGGTCATCGAGGAAGGCGACGTCAAGGAACCCTTGCGCGACCGAGTGTTAGGCCGCACGGTCGCCCGCGATGTTCTTCATCCGGGCCGCGATGAAGTAGCGATTCCCGCCGGTACGCTGCTGGACGAACACTGGGTCGGGCAACTGGATGACTGGGGTATTGACCAGATCACGGTGCGCTCGGCGATTACCTGCAACACCCGTTATGGTATTTGCGCGGCTTGCTATGGTCGCGATTTGGCGCGTGGACATCGGGTTAACGGTGGCGAATCGGTCGGTGTGATTGCCGCCCAGTCCATCGGCGAACCGGGCACGCAGTTGACCATGCGCACCTTCCATATCGGCGGCGCGGCGTCCCGGACGACCGTAGCGGACAATGTACAGATCAAGGCCAAGGGCGTTCTGCGCCTGCACAAAATGAAGGTGGTGCGCCGCCGCGATGACCATCTGATCGCCGTTTCGCGTTCGGGTGAAATCACGCTGGTGGATGAGCATGGCCGCGACCGGGAACGCTATAAGGTTCCTTACGGTGCTGAACTGTCGGTGGAAGATGGCAGTCCGGTCGTGGCGGGTCAGGTCATCGCCCGATGGGATCCCTATACGCATCCGATTGTGACCGAGGTGGCGGGCTTCGTCCGGTTTGCCGAGTTTGAAGAAGGTGTAACCGTACAACGGCATGCCGACGAAATGACTGGTTTGACCAGTCTGGTGATTATGGATCCGAAACAGCGCGGCGCTCTGGGTAAGGATAAACGACCTATGGTGCGGTTGCTGGACCAACACGGCAATGATCTGTTCATTCCCGGCACCAGTACGCTGGCGCAATACCCCCTGCCCTCTGGAGCTATCGTCAACCTGGCTGACGGGGCGGAAGTGGCAGTCGGCGATGTCATTGCCCGCATCCCGCAAGCGTCTTCCAAGACTCGTGATATTACCGGCGGTCTGCCCCGCGTTGCTGACCTGTTCGAGGCGCGTAAACCCAAGGAACCGGCCATTCTGGCGGAAAAATCCGGCATCATCGAGTTCGGCAAAGAAACCAAGGGCAAGCAGCGCCTGGTGATCCGCGACAAGGGCGGTGACGTTCTCTACGAAGAACTGATTCCCAAATGGCGGCATGTCAACGTGTTCGATGGCGAACACGTTGAACAGGGCGAAATGATCGCCGATGGCGAACCCAATCCGCACGATATTCTGCGACTGCTCGGTGTGCAGGAACTGGCGGCCTACCTGACCAAGGAAATTCAGGATGTGTACCGGGTGCAGGGCGTGAAGATCAACGACAAGCATATCGAAGTGATCGTCCGCCAGATGCTGCGCAAGGTCGAGATCATCGATCCCGGTGAGACGTTCTTCATCAAGGGCGAGCAGGTTGAACGGCCCAGGGTCATGGAAGAAAATGACCGGGCGGCTACCGAAAATCGGCACCCGGCGGTTTGGCAACCGGTACTGTTGGGTATCACCAAAGCCTCGCTGGCGACTGAATCGTTCATCTCGGCCGCCTCGTTCCAGGAAACCACCCGGGTGCTGACAGAAGCGGCAGTGCGCGGTCTGCGTGACGACCTGCGCGGATTGAAAGAGAACGTCATCGTGGGCCGACTGATTCCGGCGGGCACCGGCCTGGCTTATCACCTGCTGCGCCGCGAAAACTGGGTACCCAGTCGGCCCACGCTCAACGCCAGTCATGTGTTTGAAAGCAGCGAAGTCGACGTCAAGACCATGGCGACGGACAAGGATGACGACGATGACAACAATGATCAGGAGGCCAGCGAGGCCGCTGAATAAGCCTCCTGATTGGGAATCGGGAATCGGGGTCCGGTGACCGCCCTCCTCGAAACTCATGGTCTGGTCAAACACTTTCGCGGCGTTCAAGCCGTTGATGGCGTTGACCTGACCATTCCTGCCGGTTGCTGTTTTGGCCTGCTGGGTCCGAACGGCGCCGGCAAGACGACCACTGTGGAGATGCTGGAAGGCATTCAGGAACCGTCCAGCGGCGAGATCCGCTACCGGGATAAACCACTGGGGCCGCGCTTTCGCCAGGATATCGGCATCATGTTCCAGTCCACGGCGTTGCAGGATCACATCACCGGGCGCGAGAATCTGCAGATGTTCGGCAGATTCTACCCGCGCACCCTGCCCATCGCTGAACTGGCCGAAACCTGTGCATTGGACGAGTTCCTTGACCGGGACGCCCGCAAACTCTCCGGCGGTCAGCGCCAGCGTTTGCTTCTGGCGATTGCCCTGGTCAATGACCCCGAACTGCTGTTTCTGGACGAACCGACCACCGGTCTCGATCCTCAGGCCCGGCGCAATTTCTGGGAACTGATCC
The DNA here is from genome assembly GCA_030917925.1 of Pseudomonadota bacterium. Classification (GTDB taxonomy): domain Bacteria; phylum Pseudomonadota; class Gammaproteobacteria; order Competibacterales; family Competibacteraceae; genus UBA2383. The sequence continues at coordinate 1,706 of JAUPTV010000292.1, read as the reverse complement.
ATCGCATCAAGACGCAGGGCAAAACTGTCGTATTGACCACGCACTATATGGAAGAGGCTTATCATCTCTGCGATGAAGTCGCCATCATGGATCATGGCCGGATCATCGCTCAAGGATCGCCCCGCGAACTGCTGGCGGCGCATTTTGACGATGTGGTGCTGCAACTACCGCTGGCAGATTTCCCAAACCCGACCCCTCTCGACGCGCATACCATCATCCAGGGCCACGATACCGTGGAAATTCTCACCTGCGATGTTAACTCCGCCATTCAGACCTTGATGGCGCGGAACATCTCGCTGGCGCGGCTGCAAATTCGCCCGCGAACGCTGGAGGATTTGTTTCTGGAACTGACCGGACGGGAGTTGCGCTCGTGAATTGGCGGCGGTTCTGGGCGGTATTTATTTGCCGCAATCGGGAATTTCTGCGCGACCGCTCAACCCTGACCTGGAATCTGTTATTTCCGGTATCCCTGATCGTCGGATTTGCCTTCGCATTTTCCGGGTCAGGGCCGGACCTTTATAAAGTGGGCGTCATCGGCGACGCCAGCGCCCGATCCGACAGCACGTTTTTTGCAACCCGCTATATCCAGTTTATCCCGGTTGTTGATCCAGTCGCCGCCTTAACCAAAGTCGAGCGTCATCAACTGGATATGCTGGTTGACCCGATTGGGCAACGCTACTGGATTAACGAAGAAGCGCCTGCGGGTTATGTGCTGGAGCGGTTGTTACGCGGCGCTGATGTCGCTGATTCGCCATTTAACAAGCAAACTGTCACGGGCCGCGCCATTCGTCATGTGGACTGGGTGATGCCGGGGATTCTGGCCATGAACATGATGTTCAGTTGCCTGTTTGGCGTCGGTTATGTGATCGTGCGCTACCGCAAGAATGGGATGCTCAAGCGCCTGAAGGCGACGCCACTGACGCCACTGGAATTTCTGCTGGCCCAGGTTACGTCCCGGCTCTGGCTGACCCTGACGACGACCGTGGGGGTATTCGCCGGTACGAACCACTTTATCGGCTTTCCTATGCACGGTTCGTATCTGGATTTATTTCTGGTGTGCGTCATCGGGGCGATCAGCCTGATCAGCCTGGGCCTGATCGTAGCGGCGCGCACCACCAGCGAGGAATTGGCGGCGGGATTGCTGAACTTCCTCAGTTGGCCCATGACCTTTCTGTCCGGCGTCTGGTTTTCCCTGGAAGGGGTGCATCCGTTTCTGCAACAGTGCGCACAACTGGCACCGCTGACGCATATCATCAGCGCGGCGCGGGCGATTATGCTCGATGGCGCGGGACTGGGCGATGTCTCCGGGCAGTTGCTGACGCTGACCGCCATGAGCCTGGGGTTCATGGCGGTTGGTGCCTGGCTGTTCCGGTGGGAGTGACAACGGGCGGCAACCGCGTTGAATCCCGGTTTAATACTCATTCAACCGGGCGATGCGTTCCTCATAGCGGGCTTTCAGGCAGCGTACCTCCGCGCCACAACTGTTACGCGCTTTCAACCAGGACCGTTGATCCTGCTGCATCCGGTCAGCCTGACGAAAAGGCAATGAGTTGAGCAGCGAGCGGTATAAAACCGCCAGTTCCTCATCAAGCTGGTTGAGACGCGGATTGGCGCATACCGCAATTTCTGCGGGGGTCGTGGCCTGGGTGCAGTCGTAACTAGCGGCTGGTGCGGCCAAGGGTGACAGGCCAATGCACAGCAAGGAT
>JAUPTV010000037.1 GCA_030917925.1 Pseudomonadota bacterium | reverse complement strand
CGTTATAAGCCTCTATCGTTCTGCCGATATTGGTATCTAGTTCATCTTAAATGAAATAATAAGCCCAAGTAACCCGGCTTGTTGCAACGCCTCTGCTATAAAACTTAAAAACAACGCCTTCTGCTTCCTGAGTATTCGCTTTCTGTTCTTTATTGCCTAATGAGATGAAATCGTCAAACTCATCTTTCAAGCCATCCGTCAACCAAACATGTTGCTTGTGCGGCTTGACTTCCTGCCAATCTATGCTGGTGCAGGAATCATGGGTTTCCAGAAATTGATATTTTTGTTCCTTGCGCCAGTGTTCATCGACGCGGGCATAATAAAGACGAGCGGCTTCCGCTGTGGGATTCTTGACCAGAAGCGTGATGCACACACCCACCTGAATGCCAAACACATTATGCGTCGTTCCCGACAACTTGGGATTCTTACGGACATTGCCGCCCAAATCCAGCAGGTATAGGCTGGAAAAATCCCTGGCTAACTGCTGCCGCATCCCATCAAACGCGATTCCATCCAGAAAACCGTTATTAGTGACAAACGCAATAATGCCCTGGGGTTGCTGGCGCAACCGCTCAGTCGCCCAGGCAAACGCTTTGACATACGGATCACTCAGGGCATTCTTGTTGGTGGCTTTGGAATTCGCCGCATAGTGCTTGGCTACCCACTGATCGACGACACGATATTTACGATTCTTGTTATTATCGTTCTCATTGACCTGCCCGGCGTTATAAGGTGGGTTACCGATAATGACAAAAATCGGCGCGGCTTTCTGGCGATTCACCCGCTCAGTATTCTCTGGAGTCAGAAATCCAAACGCATGTTGCCGGTCTTCCGCCAGTTCAAAGGTATCGACCAGGCAAATCCCCGGAAACGGCTGATACTGACCCGTCAATTCAAAAAATGCATGTTCAATATTCAAGCTGGCGATGTAATACGGCAACAGCATGATCTCATTGCAATGCAACTCCTGCGCATATTTCCGCGCTATCGCCTCCGGAGCCAGTTCCCGCAGAATACGCACCATAAAATTGCCGGTTCCCACAAATGGATCAAGAACCTGCACCGACTCTGCCGACAGCGAACAACCAAATTCGCGCTGTAACAAGGCATCGACCGAGCGCACCATGAAATCGACCAGCGGTTGCGGCGTATAAACAATCCCGTGAGTATCCGCCGTTTTCACTGCAAACCCCTGGAAAAACTGCTCATACACCGTATTCAGGAAACTCTGCTTCTCCGCATAATGATCAATCGAGGCGGCAGTCTTTTCAATCGCCTGATAAAAATAATCCAGCCGCCGTAAAAACTCATCGCGGGAAAACGAACGGGAGGTCAAAGCCAGAATCACCCGCTCAATTTCCCGCGCAATCACATTACGGCTGACAAAATCGGCATGATGGAACACCGTGCGAAAAATCCGCTCAGTCAACAGATGCTGAATCAGCATCTCCTCCACTGCCGCTTCCGACAACTGCGGATGAATCGCATCCTGACAAAGCTGCAAAAACCCCGCAAACGCCGCCTTAAACGCCGCATTCCCGCGCCGTTCCTCGGCAATGATCTTCAACAACGCCGTCGCCAGTTCCTGAACACGCTCCTTAAACCCGGCAATCGCCGCCTGCCATTGATCATAAGCCGGCGGCTGATAACCAAAAAACAAGCGCAAACCGTCAATCAGCAACTCCGGCGTTGCGGCCTGAATCGGCGCATCGAACGCCTCGCGGCCGTTCTGCCACACCACCAACCGCTCCGGTGTCTGAAACAGGATATTGTCTTTGGGATAGCCCTCTGCGAATTTCCGGGCAATTTCTTTGCGCAAATCATCCTGCCGATCCTTGGCTTCCCAAATCCCCAACCGCAACTCGAACCCGTCCAGAATCGCCCCATCCACCCGCATCGGGCGGCGACCCTCGCGTTGAATCGTGTATTGTTCAATCAATTTCCAACCCGGAAACTGACTCGCGCAGGCTCGCAACAGCGCCGCAAACGCCGGTGCCACCGCCCCTTCATGATCAGCGTGCGCCTGGCGCAAGGTCGCCAGTTCCTGGAAAAAGGCGCGGATGGCCTTATGGTTCGGTTTGAGATTCAGCATTGATGCGAACGCCAGGGCTTCAGGCCGCGATCTACACGAGTGGTTGATAAATCACCCGCAAGGCCGGCGGCAATAAATGCGCCGGATAGGTTCCCGCTCGCAGTTGACCCAAATGCCACCACCATTGAGTCAGGGGATAATCCTTACTATCCTCCAACAGATACGGCTGCAAATCTTCATGGTCAAGAATCATTTCCAGCGCCATTTCATCAAGTTCCTGCAAGTCGCGTTGTTCACTGACAGTCAACATCAGTGTTGCGATCCGGGTGCGACTTTCTCTCAACAAAACCCCATCGCCACTGGGGAGCATAAAATCAATTTCGACCCGGTAGCCTCTTAGTCGATCATTTGATTGATTGGCCATGTGTAATCCCCCAATTTAGCTTTATCCTCTGATTCAGGACGATAAACACTGATACGGTACCCCTCTATCGAAATCACTACCAACCGGTCTTCTCGTGGAGAATAGACAACAAACCGACCGGTTTTCCAGTAAATCACGGCTTGCCGGTCAGAAAGAACTGCATCAAAGCGATGATCCAACTCATCAGGAGATAATAATGGATCGCTATGCTCGTATTTATATTTGAAATAATGCCACTGACGGCTATCAACCAGATAGCCTTTAGCCGACAAGTCCGCTAAGTAATTCCGTACTTCCGGTATAGCGGCATACGTTCGCAAAGCCGCCAAGGTCCTCTGCGTCATCTTGCCATTGGGTTTCAGTCGATTTTCCGGCCAGATTGGCGTCGTCAACGCCTTCACTAACGCCTCGGCAGCTTGAAGGGCGGCGGCATCGCCGGAACGGAGAATTGCGGGATGGATCGTAAGCATGGCCTGATTGTGTCACAACTTTCGTCATCCTTCGAGGAGTTCCCTGACCGACTCAGATGGTCAGGCGCGTATAGAGCAACAACAACTGACGCGGCAAATCTTCGGGATGGCGAATCAGGACAAAGCTGCCTTTGCCAAACAGATACGGCAGATAATCATCGGCCTCCTGATCAATCGTTACGCAGAATGGATGCAACCCCATACGGCGGGCCTCAATCAGCGCCATGCGGGTATCCTCGATGCCGTAGCGCCCCTCGTAATGATCCAGATCGTTCGGCTTGCCATCGGTCAACAGCAACAGCAAGCGACGGGTCGCAGTCTGCCGACCGAGCGTTAATGTCGCGTACCGCACCGCCGCGCCCATCCGCGTGTAATAACCGGGCTTGATGGCTTGAATTCGCCCCCGAATGGTCGCGGTATACCGCTCGGTGAAACTCTTGATACGCTGCACCCGGACATGCTGGCGCTTGCGGGAAGAAAACCCGTACAGGGCAAACTGATCGCCGGTCGCTGCCAGTGCCTCCGCGAACAGCAACAAACTGTCCCGAATGACCTCAATCACCCGCCCATGATTGTTCACCCAGGCATCCGTGGACAGCGACAGATCGGCCAGCAGTAGACAAGCCAGATCGCGTTCCTGCCGGGCCAATTGCCGGTACAGCCCGCGCTCCTGCCCGGATTCGCCGCTGACATGATCCGCCGCGTGACGCACGCAGGCGTCCAGATCCAGTTCCTCGCCCTCCGGCTGGGCATTGCGCCAACCCCGCGCCGGACGCAGGATTTCAAATTGTCGACGCAGGCGCTGCGCAGTACGGCGCAAGGTCACCGGCAATGCACACGGCGTCGCCCGTCGCGCCAACATTTCCTGTACCGCACAGTAATCGGGCAACAGCTTCTGTTTGCGGTAATCCCATTCGGGAAAGGGCATCCCTGGACCTAACGGCACATCATCCTCACTGGCGGAAGGCAGGTCGAGATCAAAACGCACCCGCGAGGCCGTGCTGGCATCGTCACCAGTCACGCTCAACACATCCATATCATCCGCCGCCCGCCCGGCATCTGACTCAGGATCGTCATCATCGGGGCGATTCACGCGCACGAATTCCGCCCAGGACAGCAAACTTTCGGCGCGAAACGGCAACAGGAACGGACTTTGCCGCTCGGGTAAGTCCGTCGATTCGGCATGACGGCGCTGGCGATCCCGTGCGCCGGGACGGCTGCCGCCGGGACGGGAGGAACCGGTATCCGGTCGCCGGGTCGCGCCTAACGCCTGGGGCGGAGCCGGGTACAGCCAGAGCAGCGCCGGTTGCAAGGGGCGGCGCGCTGGTAGCGGTTCGGCCACAGCGCCAGGGTCCTGCAGGGCATGACGCCAGGCGCTTTCCTGAGCGGCTTCGTCGGGCGGCAGGCGCTCTGGGGGAATGCGCACCGCCAGCACCGCCTCGACCAGGCGTTGGTAGCGCGCCTGTAATCCCGGATAACGCGCCAGCGTCAACCGCGTCGCCTGCTGATTCCGCGCCCACCAGGACAACGCCGGATCAATAGCATCGTGCGCCGCCGCCAGCGCCGCCAGCCATAAATACAAATCACGGTTCAATGCCCGGCTCGGCAACACCGCCAGTTGCAGCGGCAATTGCAAGGTTTCCCCATCCCGACAGGCCAGCCCGGCGTTCTCCCCAGCGCCAGCGATCCAGGCCAGCCAGCCGCGTCGGGCACCATGCCGCCGTGCGGTCCCCGCCGTCAGCCGTAATCCGGGATCGCCGCCGAGGGCGCGAAACAGTATGCCAGCGGTTTTCTCGACTTCCGCCAGAGTCACGGCCGCCGCCGGGGTCTCCTGCTGCGCCAGACGAGTGATCCAGCGATGCCACAATCCACCAACCTGTTCTTCCATCTCAAGGTCACCAGAATTGCGCGAGAGGCCCCGTCGTTTACGGCGGGGAGGGATAGCGCATCGCCCGTAGGGCGATCATCGCTTTGAAATGGAACGATTGACATTAAATTCCTTTGTGAATATAATCGTCAATATGAAAACCGTACTGCAAATCAAGTTGCTCCCGGATGAAACCCAACACGCGGCGTTGAAGGACACCATGCGCGTCTTTAATGAGGCGTGTAACCACATCGCAGAAGTGGCGTTTCGGGAACAATGCGCGTCCAAGTTTGTTTTGCAGAAACTCGTTTATGATGAGGTACGCAAACGATTTGGCTTGTCGGCGCAGTTGACGATTCGCGCCATTGCCAAGGTGGTCGAAGCCTATAAGCGCGACAAGTCCAAACCATGCTTTTTCAAACCGACGGGTGCCGTTGTTTACGATCAGCGGATTCTGAGCTTCAAGGGTTTGGAAGCGGCCAGCATTCTGACTTTGCAAGGCCGGTTGAGCATTGCGATGCAGATGGGTGATTACCAGCGCCTTCAATTTGGCCGTGGGCATGGACAAGCGGATTTGGTTCGGGTGGACGGGGTGTTCTATTTGTTGCTGGTGATTGAAACACCGACCGCGCCGCCCATTGACCCCAACGGGTTTATCGGCGTTGACTTGGGTATCGTGCAAATTGCCAGTGATTCGGACGGGGGATCGTTCTCTGGCGAAGCGGTTGAGAATGTCCGTCGTCGCTACCATACCTTGCGGAAAGACCTGCAATCCTGCGGGTCGCGGTCGGCTCGTCGCCACTTGCAGCGGATTCGGCGCAACGAAGCGCGATTCAGGAGAAATCAAAACCACGTTATTTCCAAAAAGCTCGTCGAGAAAGCCAAAGACACCGAGCGCGGGATTGCACTGGAGAATCTCCGGTATATCCGCGAACGGACGACGGTTCGGAAACCCGATAGAGCCAAACACAGCGGTTGGTCGTTCTTTCAGCTTCAATCGTTCATTGAATACAAGGCGAAGCTGAATGGCATTCCGGTTCAGTATGTTGACCCTCGCCATACCTCGCGCCAATGCGCGGCCTGTGGGCATACGGAAAAAGCCAATCGCAAAACCCAATCCCGTTTTCAATGTGTCTCCTGTGGGCATGTGGCGAATGCGGATAAAAACGCGGCGATGAATATCGCTGCAAGGGCTAATGTCAATTAGCCTATCGTGGCGCACGATGACGACGAAGGATCGTCCGAGT
>JAUPTV010000036.1 GCA_030917925.1 Pseudomonadota bacterium | reverse complement strand
TCAATTTCCGCATATCGATTTTATTGACCATTTGTTGGATGCTTATGTTTATTTTCCTTCCAGGGGGTACCGAGAGGAGGTTGATGCCTTTTTACGCAAGTTTGGTGCCCGATGCCAATATGATCGTGCCCGTGATGGTATTTATTATTGCGGCGATACAGAAGAACGTATCGCCGCGCGGCTCTCTCAATTATATGGCTTTACAGCGCCTGCTGTGGAACCGATGAAGGTGTCGACCAAGAATTCTGTTTATTTGGTAGTCGTCGGGGATGCTGATTATGTGTTGAAGTTATTCAGGGAAGCGGGTAATCACCATCGAGATCAGGTGGCAGACCATACCCGTTATGAAAAAGATCTTATCGGGCAACTCAGGGAAAGAGGGATTATTACCCCATGTATTATAGAGATTTCACCTGATGTTGATGCTAAGGTTGAGGAATTGCCGGCCCTGCTTTTCGAGCGGATTGACGGATCGGTTCAGCAACGCCCGGAATATCCGATTGATAGGATCGCTCCAGCCTTAGCCAAGATCCACCTTACACAGATTAAAAAACCGCTCAACCTTGATTTGAACTTTACCTTTGATGATATCTGCATGATCTGGCTGCCGCAGTTTGCGCATTATTTAGCAAAGAGGGACTTTATCCCCGAGATCGCCGCCGCTTTTGCATTACTGGCTCCTTTGGTGGAACCCTTGCATTCGGGCCAGTGTCGTGGTGTCTTTTACGCACATTCCCCTTCGGTGCATTGCCATGGTGATGTCACTCCGAAAAATGTCATTATCGATAACTCCGGCCAAGTGCAATTTTTTGATTTTAATAACGCTTTTTATGGACCCCGGATAGTCGATGTCATTGATGGAGCGTTTGAGTTTTCCCTGGCCGAAAAGTATATCCACCTTGCTGATTTTCGCCGCTTTGATACTTTTATTGAGCAATATCGTCAGACGGCAGACCTCAATCCGGAAGAACTGGCAGATTTATCTAATTGGATTAACCTAATTGGAATTATTAAATTTACCAAAGAGGTTAGAGTTGCGACAGATCCATCAATGACAAAACCTTATAATTTACGCACTAAACGAGCGCTGGCGATAGCAAATTTTTTGGAAAGTCATATTCAATGAGTGATGGCAAACAGGGGACGTGAAGAAGTGGAACGAATTACTAACGGTAATACAATATGAATGAACCACTTCAACTGTTTATCGACTTCTTCATCCGACAAACCCAGATAAGTCGGCTACAACTCGACCATTGGCTAAATGCCTGGTTGCAACAACCCGAGGCTTGTCACGGCACTCAACACATTTGCGTGTTGTTAAGTTATGCCGAATCTCTTTGCCAACAGTCCGGTCAGGATCCGGACGGTAAGCGTATCCGGGCAATCCTTGAGACTTATTGGCCCCATGAGCAAAAGATGCTGACCGAAAGGCGCATCGATCAACTGTTGATTCGGGGGATGCGACTGCGGCTTTCGTTGCCTGAAATTTGGCAGGAGCAACTACCACAGGGTAATGAGGAGATCGCTCGACAAATCCTTGAGGTTGCAGCGGAGCAGACTGGTCAGCCCGAGATTCCTCATCTCTGGCAACACCAGGATCGACGCATTCCCTCAACCGGTGTGTTTGACTATATTATGGTGCTGCTTGCAATCGCACAGCATTTCGATTGGCCGCAGCTATTAGATCGGGTCAAAGATCAGATTACTGCCACGATTGACAGCCAACGTTACGCTAAAACCTGCACTCAACATCGTTGGATCGGCCCGTTCTCGGCCTTGGGCGATTCTTGGCCAAGCAAGGCGGAAGACATCGCTTATCAAATCCTTTATCGTCCCGGCTATCCGAGCAGAACCCTGAAACAGGACGCCAGCCCGTTTTTCCAAACCCTGTTGCTTTTTCTTCAAAAATCTCAACATCCTGATGTTCTGCGATTTCTTGCTTATCTATCGATGCAGCAAGCTAATCAAAGCCGTCAGACCCGTAGATTCACTACCCGGTTCTCGCTCGAGGAACTTGACATCTGGCTGGCTGAATTGTTGAACCAACAGAAGTTATTAGTCCTGCTGGAACGGGCGAAAGCGAGCGATTTTCAACCACTACCTGGATTAAAACTGGATAGTCAGCATCTTGCAGAACAGTTGAATGCAGATATTCTAGGATCCCGATGGCCAGAACATAACTATACCACTTACTCTTTAAAGAGGTTAGAAACAGGAAGCCTCTTTATTGCTTTTGATAACAATTGGTCCGCCAGTTACCGGAGCCGTAAAATTCAGGTTCAGCGTGCATTTGAATACGGTGCTAGGACGGTTATTGCCAGTCGTGAGCAATCGTCCGATATTAAACGAACTGCTGAACAATCATTGTTATTGGTAGACAATACTTTTTCAGCATTGATTAAACTGGCGACAGCGCGGCGTACTATTTTCTCCGGTCGGATGGTCGCTATTACCGGTAGCGTTGGCAAATCGTCGGTTGCACAGATGCTTTATCATACGAGTATTGGACTGCGTAAAAGTTATAAGAACATACCCCATTTCAACAATCAGGCTGGTGTTTCGATCAGCTTGATAAACATACCGGATCACTGCGAACTGGCGGTAATTGAAATGGGCATGGGAGATGTTTTAACTATTTTGCCGATGTCTATTCTTGCTCGCCCTCATATAGCAATCGTCACCGATATTCAGGAAGACCACTTGCAATTTCATCGCTCGATGGAGTCTATCGTATACACAAAAATGGAGATTATTGAAGGTTTGGAACCTGGGGGCTGGCTCATCCTCAATCGTGATTCACCTTATTACCCATTAATGCTAGGAATTGCTCAATCGCGTGGAATACAAAATCTCTTGACTTTTGGACAACACCCACTAGCCGATGTTTGCCTGCAACAGATTACACTACGCGCTGATGAGTCCCAATTGCGTGTATGTGTTGACCATGGTTGTTTTGACTACCACCTGGCTTTGCCGGGAATACACATGGCCATTAACAGCCTAGCGGTTATTGCTGCGCACTTGGCACTAGGCTGGCCACTGGAGAAAATACTGCCACGCTTTGCGACGGCACAGCCTGTCGAAAGTCGCAATCAACAATTGCAGGTACAATTACATGATGGCCGCGAGTTGCTGTTAATCGATGACAGTTTCAGCATCAACCCCGCGTCACTGCTCGCCTGTATTCACCGCCTGTCGCTATCGGAACCTGGAACCGGTGGGCGTCGGATCATGGTGATTTACGATATGGAAGGGATGGGGGAAAAGGCCGAGGAATACCACGAGCTTATCGCCCCAGCGATCAACCAATCCAACATCGATTGCTTCTATTCTATTGGTCGCTATACGCGATTGATCCACAACAAGCTTGCAGGGCGCATCACACACCGACATTGTCAATCTCAGGATGAAATGGTCGAGGCGCTGTTGATGGAACTGCGCCACGGCGATGTGGTAGCTTTCAAAGGCTCAGCCCGCGCTGCTACCGATACCACTATGGAACAGGTTATCGCCAGGATTAAACAAGCCTGAACTATTTATAGTCTCGCTATCTGTTTGACCGACATCATGAACTACCCCTCCTGTTACCCCATACGCGCCAACTTAAGCCCTACCTCTCAGATATTACTCAATTCGTTGGCACGACAGTATTCGATCAACTGATTGATTCGCGCTGGCACCTGTTGGCGTTGACGGCGGCGGGGACGCTCCTCAAGAACCTTCACGGCTAATCACTGGACCGAATCAGGTGTTGGCTCCTGACCAAGCGACAGGCGTTGAGCGCCAAAATAAATCTTCAGGGTCAAAATCAGCGCATGCATTTGATGTTGGGTGACATCGATGCGCAGGAAGGATTCGTTTTTGGCGTTCTGTACTCCGCCTAGCGCCCGGATCGGCGGCTGCCGCTGGGCGATGTACGGACAAGCCCGAGGATGCCCCACCTGCCAGGAAACCAGTCGCGCCATGCCCTCCTCCACGGTCTGCCGGATCAGTTGAGCGCTTTCCCGGTGCCCGGTCAACTCGCTCCAGTGCAGGGCATGCAGCAGCCCCTCGTAGGCGTAAGCGGTATTTTTGGGCCGTTGCAGAACCCTATGGGTCTCAATCATCCAGTGGGCGAGAAAGATCAGATGATCGCCGTAGCCGCTTCGTTGCTGCGGGTCCAGTTGCTCCGCAGTCGCCAATTCGTAAAAGGCCATGGAACTCCACTGGTAGTAGCCCTTGGTGGTGTCGGAATCGGTATTCTGCCGCAGGGCCTCCGCGATATTGCGTTGATGTCCGTGATAGGCAGCGTCCAGGATCACCGGCAGCAGATCCGTAAAACCCAGATATTTCCAAGCTTTGACTAGGCACAATAGACTCTCGCCATCGAAATAGGGCGATGGATCGCCAAAGGGTGCGCCATCGGTGTTGTGGTAGTTGCCGTGAAAGCGACCGTCCGGATGACGCGCCAGTAATAGGAAGTTGATGTATCCCTGGAGTTGATTCAATAGTGTCTGACGTTTCAACGGATCGAGTAAACCTGACGGTTCACGCAACAACTCTACCAGGGTGAGTGCAACCAGGGCCACGGTGCCGGTGAGTCCCTTGTCGGTGTTCGGATAATGAATGTAGCGCCCTCCGGCGTTCTGCCGGGCCGAATGCGCGGCGAAAAACTCCACAGCCCGCAACGCACTGCTCAGGCAATCCATTGAACCCGTATAGGCAAACAACAGCGCCAGTCCCCAGGCGGCACCGGCCTGGCGTACTGGCCCGTCAGAGCGATCCTCGCGGTCACTCAGCCAGTCGTATCCATAAACGAAGTTGCCGACCGGGGTTTGCGCCCGGCACATATATTCCATACCCAAGCGCAACGACAGCGCCAGATCGTATTTGTCAAGATAACCGGAACTTAAAACGCGTCGATAACGCAACAAGGCCGACAATCCGTGTTGCACATAGTCGATCCGCACCTCGCTCGCGGCTTCCGCTACCAGTTCATTCAAGGGGTGCTGGGTGGTTGGGTCAGACAAAAAATCAGTGATGCCGCCGCGCAGTCGTGGCTCCTTGATCTGACTGTCCAACAACTGACGCACCCCTTGAGAGGCAAACTGAAACAATGCGGAACGGAGATTGGCCTGTCCGCTATCCAGAGTTTCGAACAATGCCAGAATCCCTTCGAGGCGGGTCGCCAGTGGGGTGCTGCGGCGGTTTTTCTCCAGCCAGGCAAAGCGCAGCGGATAACGTCCGGCGTTTCCAGCGAGATAGCCGCTGCCGATGATGCTTTCTGCAATCTGAACTGCATGATTCAGCAGTAATGCCCAATCGACCTTGGTATCAATGCGATCACGCAGCCGGTAGAGTTCCAGTGTCGCCAGCAACGCCCAATGATCCGCTTCCACCTGTAGCTGATCTCGGCGAAGGATCGCAAGATAACGCAGCGCATCCAAAGCCAGATTAAGCCATCGCTGTTCAGAGTCCAGTCGGAACAACAAGGCCAGCCCAATCGCCGCTTCCCCCGGATAATACAGAGAGACCCAGTTCAGGTCCTTGTAGTCGCTCTCGGGAAAATAACGACTGAAAAAGCCGCCGTCGGGTTGTTGCAGAAAACCGATAAATCGGGCCAGTCCCTCTAATAGCGCCAAAGGCGTTGTGCCGGGCATCAACTGCTCGACCAGGGACAACGCCGCCAAAGACAGGCCCGCTCCGCCCAGCTTGCCGACCGGCTGACGGGTTTCTCCCCGGCGAGCAGTACTCCACAGCAGGCTCAGTTCCGGTTGAGAGGGCAAAGGCCGAATAGACTGTATTAGATAGCCGGTTGCACGCAACAACATGGGCTGTGGCTTTTTATCGCCGGTTTCAAGGCTGTAATCGGCCACCGCATAGATCGCCCCAGCATGACGCAACAGGTTGTATTCCGATGGGGTCTTACGTTCCGAATCCAGATAGCGAAGATAACGGAAGCGCCCGGTTTCATAGCAGTTGTTGTCGAGGTAAGCAACACACCCGGCAATTGCTCGCTGTAGCTCTTCCGCATCAATCGGTCCTGATGATAGCGAATCTATCATGCTCAATGTTGCGAACCCTCCGAACGGCCCAAATGGGTCAATGGATGCCCAAACACGGGATACACGGTTTTCGGTGGCCAACGCTCATCAGGGGAGTATGCCGGGGCTGTACCGCTGGCCGTCCACCAGGCTGTGGCGCACCCACTGGCCAGGATTCTGTGTGGTGCGGGTGATGGACTGACCAATCTCCAAGTCAAAATTCAGATACTCACCCTGACAACCGATTTCACCACAGCGTCCCCAGGAAATATGCAGAGTCTCCACCCCCCCCGGATTCAGCAAACGCAGATTGTCTCCGGCATTATTTAGATTGAGCATTCCGGAACTGGCGGTTTGCACCTTGGCTCCAGCGTATTCCCCGGTAGGGATACCGCCCCCGAATACCAGCAGTGTTTTGCCTGCATCCAGTTTACTGCCGATTGGAAAGACATGGCGGCGTGAGTTGTCACCATCTGCCAAAGTCCAACCTGACAGGCACAGTGGTTGATCACCGTAATTGCGCAATTCGACAAATTCATCGGCTTGACTGTCTCGAACCCCATCGCGATTGGCGTCGCCAGCGGCTCCAACGGCAGGATCTGCATGGATTTCATCGACACGTAGACTGTTGGCTACATAAGAGTCGCTGGGATCACAAGGTTCCTCGTCAACATGAGCAAATAAATACCACGCGGCGGAAGCCATTACTTCGCTGAAGTTATGTCGAGCTTTGGGAACCACATCCAGATGCCAATTCGATGGCACCGCCAGACGGTCCGCAGAGGCATTGGCCGTATTGAAGTAAAAAGTCGCCCGTTCAAGACGGTTTGCCCCCTGGTGGTTCGCTTGGGCAGCGCCGCGCACCATATCGTCCTCTTCAGCGGTCAGGGTGTCTTCCTCACCAACCATGATCACCAAATCTCTTGCCAATGCGGTGCGCATGTCGTCATCGATTAATGGACTACCCTGTAAACCGTAAGGCATATAATAGTTTGAATCCCGGCCATTGCCGTGAGACAACAGAGTGTACCAACCGGAACTCACCGCCACCGCCCGGAGCAGCCTGGCGTCCCGCATGAAGGTCACGAAGCGATGCACGAACTGTCCTCCGGCGCTGTGTCCGACCAGGGAGTAGCCGCAGGCATACAACCCAAACCGGTTTCTGGCCATTTCAAAGACGTGCTCGATTTCCCGATAGAGATAATCGTTCGGATCAAGCCATTGAGATGGGTTATAGACACCGGTATAGGGTGTCTCATTGCGACCTACCCCCAAAGTGTAATCATCGGATGAGGGGTAATTGGTTTGGTCGAACTCGATGGCAATGGCTACAGCGGCATGGCGTTCCGCAGCCGGGGCGAATAGTTCCAGATAGTTTAGGGCATCCCGACCGGCACCATGCATGACGAACACTACCGGCGAATTTGCCCCCAAATTTATGGGTAAATAGTAGTAGGCCTTTAAAGTACGCTGGTCACGAGTAAGAAATTGGATCTGGCCATAAGGGCTACCGGCAACTGGCGATAAGGAAAGTACCTGTGCGGGTTCAACATGGGGACTGGCGCAATCATCGACCGCGCCCCAAGCCACGTTGGTAACCCACGCCAAATATAGCGTGAAAATGCCGAACAATTTGGTTTTGCCTATTTTCATCACAAACCTCCATCACTATCAGACACCCGCTTATCTACTATGGTGCTTGTTGGCAGTACTGAAAGACGTTGGTTAAAGCCGACATCGAATAGAACTGAATCAGTCAAGCTACGATATTCGCTTTTATACTCCTGTTTAAGCAACAAAAAAAGGAACCGCTGAATGATTCAGCGGTTCTTTAGAAAAGTACCAGCCAAAGAATGACTAGGTACTACACATTAGCCAATCGTGTGGCCATCATCAACTTCCATACCGGTATCCCCAGATGAGAAGCTGTCTGATTGCGATTCAGGCATTTCTGAACCAATAACATCATTCTCTATGTTATCAGTCCAGCCGCCTTCGGTAGGCTCATCCGAGAATACAAATACATCAGTGACATCATCCATGTCGTCATTTCCGTAGTTATCAACATCGGAATTTCCGCTGTCAGTATCGGTGTCGCCACTCTGGCTATTGTCTTCTTGGCCAGGGTCCTGCGAAAGAGCCGATGTTTTGTGATCGCCATCGGCGTTACTACCATCCGCTCCACCGGAACCGCCCGCTTCACCGGAACCGCCCGCTCCACCAGAACCGCCCGCTCCACCGGAACCGCCCGCTCCACCAGAACCGCCCGCTCCACCGGAACCGCCCGCTC
>JAUPTV010000291.1 GCA_030917925.1 Pseudomonadota bacterium | reverse complement strand
GCCCGCTGCCAACAGCACGGCTTCCAGGATGATTTTCAATTCCGGCATGAAAGGTCTATCACTCAAATCCGCCGCCGCAGATGAATCGGGGCAAAGGGTTCGATCTGCACCAGTTCCAGCAACGCCTCGCGCAACAATTCCAGTATCGCCATAAAAGTCACGACGAGGCCGCGTCGGCCTTCTTCGGGTCGGAAGAGCGCAGTGAACGCGGTAAATTGATGAGCATCGAGTTGTTCCAGTACCTGACTCATGCGTTCGCGCACCGACAGGGCCTCCTGCTGGATGCGATGATGACCGAACAATTCTGCCCGGGTCATCACATCGCGCAAGGCATTCAGCAGATCGGCCAGATTAACCGGCGGTGGTTCGCGTTGCGTCGAGCGTTCAACCGGGGCGGCCTGGGCGGCGAACACATCCCGCTCCAGGCGGGGCAAGGCGTCCAATCGTTGCGCCGCCTGCTGGAACCGCTCATATTCCTGCAGGCGGCGCACCAGTTCCGCACGCGGGTCCAGTTCTTCCGCCTCAGCCTGCGCCGGACGCGGCAATAACAGGCGCGATTTGATCTCGGCCAGCCAGGCGGCCATCAGCAGATATTCCGCGGCCAGTTCCAACCGCATGTTCTGCATCAGGGTCAGATACTCCATGTATTGCCGGGTCACTTCGGCAATCGGAATATCGAGAATGTTGAGATTCTGCCGCCGGATCAGATAGAGCAGCAAATCCAGCGGCCCCTCGAACGCTTCCAGGAACACTTCCAGGGCGTCAGGCGGAATGTAGAGATCCTGGGGAATCTGGGTCCAGGGCTGGCCGCCGACCTTGGAAATCAAGTTTATTCCAGTCCGACCAAGCGCTTGGCCTGCTCGGCGGGAATTCCTGAAGCGACCAGGCGATCCACCGCCTGCCGCAAGCCTTCCAGGCGTCCCAGTTCGATACCTTTCTCGATGCCTTTCTCGATGCCTTCGTTGACTCCGGTTTCGTGAGCGCAATCCAGCATATTCAGCTCATCCCGGTAATGCTTCAGTTCATGGTGATAGCGCCGCCGATCCTCGTCGCTCAGTGCATAAAGTTCGGCCATGGTGAAGGCGCGTTCAATCACATCGTCTTTGAATACGGTGGGCATGGACTCTAACTCCCCAGCATGTTTAAGAAAATACAGCCAGTTATCCTGATTTGAAACGCTAATGGGTCGCCGTTGGGCGCTACAGACTCAGAGGCCGAATGCCGACCGACCGCCGTAGTTCCTGCAGGAATGGCACACTGTATTCCCGCGC
Source organism: Pseudomonadota bacterium (assembly GCA_030917925.1). GTDB lineage: Bacteria > Pseudomonadota > Gammaproteobacteria > Competibacterales > Competibacteraceae > UBA2383. The sequence goes on along the minus strand of JAUPTV010000291.1, from coordinate 46,497 downwards.
CCGGATAGCGCCGCGTTTGAGAATCTGCTCGATATGATCCGGCGCTTTCAGCAACTCGTGATAGTGCTGACGGGGTTCGCTCAACCGGACGTTGAGATACTCAAACAGCAGTTGCTTCATCTCGCCCCAAGCGATGCCCTGGGCATAGCGTTCTCGCAAAGCGGTGGCTTCCTCCACGGTAGCAAAGGCCTGGTAAATCTGGAACAGGATGCAGGTCTCCGGGTCCTTGGGCGCTTCCGGTGGCAGCGAATTGGTCTTGATCCGCATGATCAGTTTGCGCAGCGCCTTTTCCGGTTCAAACAACGGGATGGTGTTGCCGTAGCTCTTGCTCATCTTGCGGCCATCCAGTCCGACCAGCACTGCGGTTTTTTCATCTACTACTGCTTCGGGCAGCGGGAAATGGTCGCCGTACAGGTAATTGAAGCGGGCGGCGATGTCGCGGGCCATCTCCAGATGCTGAATCTGATCCTTGCCCACTGGCACCTTGTTGGCCTTGAACATCAAAATGTCCGCCGCCATCAGGATCGGGTAACTGAACAGCCCCATGGTGACGCCTTTATCCGGGTCTTTGTCGGGATCGGCCATATTCTCGGCCACTGCCGCTTTATAGGCGTGGGCACGGTTCATCAACCCTTTGGCGGTCACGCAAGTCAGCATCCAGGTCAATTCCAGAATCTCCGGAATGTCAGTCTGGGCGTAGAAAATAACGTTCTCGACATCCAACCCCAGCGCCAGCCAGGTCGCCGCCACCTCCAGTCGGGAACGATGCACCAGCGCAGGATCCTGGCATTTGACCAGGGCGTGATAGTCGGCCAGGAAATAGAAGGATTGCACGTCCTTGCGGCGACTGGCTTCAATGGCGGGCTGAATCGCGCCAACGTAATTGCCCAGATGCGGGGCGCCGGTCGTGGTAATGCCGGTGAGAGTAATTTCCATGATTGACTGCGCAGTTTCGACTCGATAATTAAAAGAAAAACAGGGTCATAATGAAATGCCGGATACTGTTGACCACCGGCATCAGCACATTGAACAGCCCCAGCGCCATCAGCGCCACCAGAATGATCAGGCCATAAGGCTCCATCCGCGCCATCGCTTCGCCAACGCGGTTGGGCAAGACGCCCGCCAGCACCCGCGAACCGTCCAGCGGCGGAATCGGGAGGAGATTGAGGACGCCGAGCATGACATTGATATGGATGCCATAGTTACCCATCAATAGCAGGGGTTCGCCTACCCAGGCCATACTCGCCTGCAAGTGATAGCCGATGACCATCGCCAATCCCCAGCCCAGCGCCATGATCAGGTTAGCGCCCGGTCCCGCCAGCGCCACAAAAGCCATGTCCCGTTTGGGTTGCCGCAGGCGATGGTAATTAACCGGCACCGGTTTAGCCCAGCCGAAGATGAAGCCGCCAGCAATTGCCAACAAGGCCGGAACCAGCACGGTGCCAATGGGATCGATGTGCCGTAGTGGGTTCAGGCTGAGTCGGCCCAGGGATTGGGCCGTAGGATCGCCGCAGCGCAGCGCCATCCAGCCATGGGCGACTTCGTGCAGGGTGATCGCCAGCAGTAAAGGTGGCACCAGCACGATGAGAAGTTGAATCGTATCGAGTTCTTGCATGGGGGGATTATAGCGGGTTGGCGGGATTCGGGATTCGGGACTCAGAGGAACGGTTCGGCGTCGCCCAGACCCTGACGCAGCAGTTGCGGCGCGTCGCCGGTCAAATCGATCACGGTGGTCGGTTCGTGCTGGCCGGAACCCCCATCAATGATTAAATCCACTTCGTTGCATAACCGTTCTTCAATCTCTTCCACCTCGGAGAGCGGCCATTCATCGCCGGGCAACATCAGCGTACAACTCATAACCGGTTCGCCCAGCGCCGCCAGCAAGGCGCTGACAATGGCGTTGTCCGGCACCCGAATGCCAATGCTCTTTCGGCGGGGATGCTGCAAGCGGCGCGGTACCTCATGCGTCGCTGGCAAAATGAAGGTAAACGGCCCCGGCGTGGCGGCCTTGAGCAACCGATAACGCGAGTTGTCCACTTTGGCGTAGGTGGCAATTTCCGAGAGATCGCGGCACACCAGGGTAAAGTTGTGATGGCGATCCGTCTGGCGAATATGGCGGATGCGTTCGGCCGCCGCCTTGTCGCCTAACTGACAACCCAGCGCATAGCTGGAGTCGGTGGGATAAACGATCACCTCGCCTGCGCGCAGCCGCTCAACCGCTTGCGCGATCAGACGCGGCTGCGGGTTGGCAGGATGGATTTGTAAAAGATGGCTCATGGCCTGTATGATTTCCGGTTTACGAATCAAGATGATTAGGTCGGCAACTTGCCAGCCTGGCGCGGTTTGGTCAAGATGGCCCGGTGAAGTTGCCTGAATTCCGCACATCTGCCCACTTTCCACGGAATCCGTGACAGCCTATGAAACTGCTGTTTGACTTCCTGCCCATCGTGTTGTTTTTCATCGCCTACAAAATGGCGGACATTTATGTCGCCACCGGGGTGTTGATCGTGGTCACGCTGGCGCAGACCGGCTGGATCTGGATTCGGCAGCGCCGGATTGAGAAATTGCCGCTGTTCACCGCCGGGCTGGTGCTCATTCTGGGCGGCGCGACCCTGCTGCTGCAAGACCCCCTGTTCGTCAAATGGAAACCCACTGTCGTGAACTGGCTATTCGCTGTCGCGTTTGTGGGCAGTTATTTTATTGGTCAGAAGACTTTGCTGGAGCGGATGATGGGGGAACAATTGGAACTTCCCGCACCGATCTGGGTCAAGCTGACACTTGCCTGGGCCATTTTCTTTTTCGCCATGGGCGTGGTTAATTTGTATGTCGCCTTCACTTTTGACGAGAACACTTGGGTCAACTTCAAGCTGTTCGGAATGCTGGGTTTGACCTTCGTGTTCATACTGGCACAGGGCGCTTATATGAGCCGCCATCTTAAACTCGATGATACCCCGTCCAAGGAGTCCTGAATCGTGCTGTACGTTATTCTGGGCCGTGATGCGCCCAACAGCCTGGAGCGACGTCTGGCGGTCCGCTCCGCGCATCTGGAACGTCTGAATGCCTTGCTGGCTGAAGGACGCCTCATTCTGGCCGGACCGCTACCTGCCATCGACAGTCCCGATCCTGGTCCTGCCGGTTTCCAGGGCAGTCTGCTGGTCGTGGAATTCCCGGCGCTCGAAGACGCCCGCGCCTGGGCAAACGCCGATCCTTACGTCGCCGCTGGCGTGTACGCCACGGTCGAAGTGTACCCGTTTCGCAAGGTGTTGCCCGCATGACTGACCGAGCCACACTGATTGAGGAACGGCTGCGGAGCGCCCTGACGCCGGTTTCGCTGGAGATCATTGACGACAGCCCCGCCCATGCCGGTCACGCCGGGGCTAAGGATGGCGGTCATTTCACTGTCCGCATCGTGTCCGCCGCCTTCACAGGCAAAACCCTGATTCAGCGCCATCGCCTGATCCATGCAGCGCTGGCTGATCTGATGCACCGGGAGATTCATGCCTTGAGCATTACCAGGGCGAAAACCCCGGATGAAGCCTAACCTTTCTGGCCACTGGCCGACCTTCTGGAAACCAAGAAATATGAGCAAACCGAACAAACTGACGCTTTCCTTGCTGGCGCTGTCCTCAGCCCTGTGGCTATCGACTGCCGCGCTGGCCGCTGATGACAAGAAACCAGAAGCAGCCCCGGCCCCGGCTGCGCCCACAGCGGTTCTACCCAAGCCCGCAGCGGCACCGGCCCCCACGTTCACCGTTCCTGATCCGGTTGCTGTAGTCAATGGCACCCCAATTTCCAAGGCGACTTTCGATCAAGTCGCGGTGCGGATGAGTGGACGGGTCAAGACCGATACTCCAGAAGCCAGCAAAGCGCTGGTTGATCAGTTGGTGATTGAAGAACTGTTGGTGCAAGAAGCTAACAAACAAAAACTGGCCGATGATCCCGAGATCAAGCAGCAGTTGGCGATGGTTCAGCGTAACCTGCTGGCCAGCACTGTCATACGGCGGGCGATGAGTGCGAGTGCGCCCAGCGAGGAGGCCATCAAGAAGGAATATGAAACCGCTGTCGCGGCGATGAAAGGTAAGGAATACAAGGCCGCTCATATCCTGGTGGATTCCGAGGACAAGGCCAAGGAAGTCATTGCCGAACTGAAGAAGGACAGTAGCAAATTCGCCGAACTGGCCAAGGCCAAATCCAGCGACAGTTCCGCCGCGAATGGCGGCGATCTGGGATGGTTCTCGCCGAGCATGATGGTTCCGCCGTTTGCGCAAGCCGTCGCCAAGATGGAAAAGGGTAAATTCAGCGAAGCGCCGGTGCAGACGCCGTTTGGCTGGCACGTCATTCTGCTGGAAGATACCCGTGATGCGACCCCGCCATCCCTGGATGAGTTGAAGCCGCAAATCCAGCAGATGTTGCAAAGCAAGATGGTCAACGATTATCTGGAAAAATTGAAATCCGGCGCCAAGATCGAGGTCACGGAAATCAAGGTGAGCGAAGCCAAGCCCGCTGCTCCCGCCCCGGAAGCTGCCGCTCCCGCCGCCGCCAAGGAAGAGAAGAAATAGTCGGCAGCGCGAGGTAGAAAGTGGAACAGGGAGCTAGCGATTTAATCCGCTACTCCCTGCTTCCCATGCCCAGCATGGCACGCAACTCGGCTTCATTCAATACCGCTACACCCATTTTCTGCGCCTTGTCCAGCTTGGAACCGGCGTCGCTTCCGACCACCAGATAGTGGGTTTTCTTCGAGACGGTCCCTGAGACCTTTGCGCCCCGCACCCGCAACAGTTCAGCCGCTTCATCACGGGTCATCGATTCCAGCGTTCCCGTCAACACAAAGGTCATCCCCGCCAGTTGCTGAGATTCGACTGATGGTCTAACCGGGTCCGGCCAGCACACCCCGGCGGCTTGCAAGCGGGCAATAACGTCCTGATTATGCGGTTCCTGGAAAAACGCCCGAATCGCTTTAGCAACTACCGGGCCAATATCCGGTGCCTGCTGCAAGCGTTCTTCATCTGCCGCCATTAACGCCTCCAGCGTACCGAACTGCGTCGCCAAGGCATTAGCGGTTGCCACACCCACTTCACGAATTCCCAGCGCATACAAAAATCGCGGCAGGGTTGTGGTTTTACTGTTTTCCAGCGCTGCGACCAGATTCGCCGCAGATTTGGCCGCCATCCGCTCCAGACCGGCCAGCGTCCCCTCACTGAGGGCGTACAGGTCGGCCGGACTGCGCACCAAATCCCGTTCCACCAACTGTTCCACCAGTCGGTCACCCAAGCCTTCAATATCCATTGCCCGGCGCGAGGCAAAATGCCGAATCGCTTCCTGGCGCTGGGCGCGGCAACTCAGACCGCCGAGACACCGCACGATGCTCTCGCCTTCCGGGTGGACGATGTGCGACCCACAAACAGGACAGCGTTCCGGCATGACAAACGGCTGAGCCTCAGCGGGGCGGCGCTCCAGGACCACGCTGACCACTTCAGGGATCACATCGCCCGCCCGGCGCACGATCACGGTATCGCCCACCCGCACATCTTTACGCGCCACTTCATCCGCGTTGTGCAGGGTGGCGTTGGTGACGGTCACGCCGCCGACAAAGACCGGTTTGAGGCGCGCTACCGGGGTGAGCGCCCCAGTACGGCCCACCTGCACTTCAATCGCCTCGACGACCGTTAACTCTTCCTGAGCCGGGAATTTATGCGCGACCGCCCAATGCGGTTCGCGGGCCAGAAGATTGCTGCGCTGCTGCTGCCGCCACAAGCGCTGTTGCCAATCCAGACGGTTGATCTTGTACACCACGCCGTCGATGTCGAACGGCAAAGCATCCCGCTGGGCGGCGACATCGTGGTAAAACGCCATTAAGTCCTCGGGACCGTGGGCGACCCGGCGCTCGTTGTTCACCGGCAGACCCCAAGCCGCCAGCGCATCGAGAACCGCGCTATGGGTGGCGGGTACGATCCAGCCCCGGGTTTCGCCCAGACCGTAGGCAAAAAAGGACAAGGGCCGTTGCGCGGTCAACAAAGGATCGAGTTGCCGGATACTGCCCGCAGCGCCATTGCGCGGATTGACCAGCGTGGGCTGTCCGGCAGCCCGTTGCCGAGCGTTGTAGCGTTCAAAGTCCGGGCGGCTCATATAAGCCTCGCCGCGCACCTCCAGCACTTCCGGCGCAGCGCCCAGTAACTTCAGGGGCACCGTTTTCATGGTGCGCACATTCGCCGTCACGTCTTCGCCGGTCTCGCCATCGCCACGGGTGGCGGCCTGAATGAGCAGGCCGTTTTCATAGCGCAGGTTGATCGCCAGACCATCAAATTTGAGTTCGCAGACATAATCAACTGGCGGCGCATCGGAACCCAGTTCGAGTCTACGCCGCACCTGGGCGTCAAAAGCCGCTGCGCCGCCAGTCTCGGTTTCGGTGCGGATCGATAGCATGGGCAACGCATGGCGGACTGGGGTAAATGCGTCCAGTGGCTTGCCGCCCACTCGTTGAGTCGGCGAATCTGGCGCGATCAGTTCCGGATATGCGGCTTCAATCTCCCGCAATTCCTGAAACAGCCGGTCATATTCGGCGTCAGGAATTTCTGGGGTATCCAGAACGTAATAGCGGTAGCTGTGCCGGTTCAGTTGCTCACGCAATTGAGCGGCGCGAGTTGAAATCTCATTGGAAACGGTCATAACGCAGTCCTCATCCCGATGATGACGCCCAAATCCGCAGTTGTTCCTGGAATTCGGTGATTTCGTTGCGCAACTGCAAGAGGCTCTGATTGGTCAACCGATTGCGGTGCTCATCACCAATCATCCCTCCCAGTTTTTGCGCCAACTGATCGGCCTCGACCACCAATTGCTCCAATGCCTGCATCTCCTCCAGCGGACCGGGCAAATTCATGAATAACAATAATCCCGGAGTCGCCAACGCCTCCAACGTTCGCGCATCGAAGGAACCAGGGGCACGCAAGTGCGCCATACTGAACAGCGGCTCGTGGCCTTTCTCCAAACCATAGTCGAATAACCCATGCGTACCCAGTTGGAAGCCCAGTTCATGGGCCGCGCTCTGAATACTGGGGCCAGTAAAAGATAGGCCGCGCGGTGCGATCACGGTCAAAGCCACGGTCATCTGCGGCGGTTCCAGGATGCTGGATGAGTCCGGAAACGGCAGTTCCTGACGCGGTTCGTGTGGTGGCTCGTCCGAGAGTGGCGCGGGTGGCGGGTTTATTTCCGCGACCGGCGGATGCTCATTGCGCAGAATTGGCCGAATCTCGACATCGACCAAGGCCTGTTTAGCCAAATGATGGTCCGGGGTAATCCGGCCCAGTTCGCCAAAATCGTGGGTTTCCTTGAGCAGGTCTGCCGACATTTGCTCGGATGCGCCGCCCAGCGCAGGTTCATTGCCCCCGGTTGGCCGGCGACGGCGCTTGCGGATGCCTTCCCGAATCCGGGCGCGCATCCCCCACAGGTAAATCAAGGCAATGGCGATAGCTCCAATAATCGCTAACAGCCATTGCATTTGTGTTTTATCCAGCATTTCCATGAGTCAAAAACCCGTCTTTGAGAGATCAGATGCCAAGCGTTCAACCGATGCCTTATTGTATGGGATAGGCGATGGTTTGTACTGAAATCGTCCACATCACCCGCGCAGACTAACCAACACCCGCCAGCCGGGCGGCTTCCGCGACATCGACGGCGACCAGCCGCGATACCCCCGGTTCCTGCATGGTCACACCCGCCAGATGGTCAGCGATTTCCATGGTGGCCTTATTATGGGTAATGAAAATAAATTGCACCCGCGTCGCCATATCCTGAACCAGCGCCCCGAAGCGCCGAACATTGGCCTCATCCAGCGGCGCATCCACTTCATCCAGCAAGCAAAACGGCGCTGGATTGAGTTGAAAGATGGCGAACACCAGGGCCACGGCAGTGAGCGCCTTTTCGCCGCCGGACATCAGGCTGATCGAGCCGATCCGCTTACCCGGCGGCTTGGCCATAATGGCCACGCCAGCGTCCAGCACATCGTCGCCGGTCAGTTCCAGATGCGCCTCGCCGCCGCCGAACAGCCGGGGAAATAATTCCTGCAACCCGACATTGACCTGTTCAAACGTCTCGCGAAACCGGGCGCGGGTCTCGCGATCAATCTTGCGAATGGCGTCCTCCAGCGTACTCAACGCTTCCAGCAAGTCCGCATTCTGCGCATCGAGATATTTTTGACGCTCCGCCGCTTCGGCAAACTCGTCAATCGCCGCCAGGTTGATCGCGCCCAATCGTTGAATACGCCGCTCCACCTGTTCCAACCGCGCCAGCCAATCGCTTTCAGTCGCGGTATCCGGCAACGTGGGCAACACGGTTTCCGGGGTGGTCTCCAACGCCTGCAACTGCTCGCGCAAATTCTGTTGTTTCACCCGCGCTTCGCCCAGCGCCAGTCGCTGCTCTTCGATCTGTCGGCGCAGAGTTTCGGCCTGCCGCTCACAGCGATTACGGCCCTGTTCACCAGCCTCCAGTTCGGCATCCTGGGCTTCCAACCGCTGGCGCGCCGTCGCCAGTTCGGCTTCCACCGCCAACCGGGTTTCCAGCCAACCCGCCAGTTCCTCGCCCGCTATCGCCAGACGTTCATCGCTATCGGCAGTCCGTTCCTGCGCCAGGCGGTCGCGGCGGTCCGCCAGTTGGCGCTGTTGCAGTTCGAGCCGCTCCAGCGCCCGATCCGCTGAAGTGGCCTGCACCCGCAGCGCTTCCAGGGTAGCCGCCTGCCGGGTGGCCGCCTGCCGGGCCGTTTCAGCGCGAAGGCGATTTTGCTGATAGTCCGTCTGCACCCCCTCCCGGCGGGCGGTCAATTCCGTTTGTTCAATGCGCAAACCTTCCAGCGTCAACAGCGCCTCTTCCAGCCGGAATCGGGCCAGTTGGACCTGCTCGCGATCCTGTTCACATTGATAATCCAGTTCCGCCTGTTCCCCGGCCAATGCTTCAGTCCGGGCGCGGGCCTGTTCCCAGCGGGCCTGAGCGGTCTTGACCTCGGCTTGGGCGCGGGCCTGCTCACGATGCCCCTCATTGACCGCCTGTTGCGATTCCCGGCGCTGTTGCTCCAGTTCGCGGTGCTGATCGCGCAATTGACTCAGTTGCGTCGTTTGCTGCTCGATCTCATGGGCACCACTCGCCAGCGCTGTCTCCAGTTGGCGGATTTCCCGCTCCCGGACCAGTACGCTGTCGTTCCCAGCGCCGCGCTTCAAGCGTAACCAGTGGCGACCACACCAAACACCTTCCGGCGTGACCAGAGTTTCGCCCTCCTGTAAACCGGTACGGTTCGCCAGCGCCTCGGTCAGTGTGGCGGCGGTTTGCACCCGGTCCAACAGACTGGTGAGCGGCCAGGGCGCCTGGATGCGTGCGGCCAGCGTCTCTCCCGCCCCAATTTCTCCTGCGAGGGGGGAGGGATCCGATGAAGGAGGGGATACGGGCGGCTCGAACAAGGTCAGTCGTCCCTGGGACAGCGCCGCCTGGGCAGCGGCCGCCGATTCGTCGAGGTCGGTGACACAGATGGCGTCCAGCCAGCCGGCCAACGTAGTTTCCACCGCTGCCTCCCAGCCGGATTCAACATCCAGCCGCTCGGCCAGGCGGGGCGCATCAGTCAACCCCTGCGTGTGCAGCCAGTCATTCACCTCACGCTCATTGCGACCCAGCGCCGCTTCCTGCAAGGTTTGCAGTGAAGCCAGCCGACCCCGCCCGGTCTGTAACTGATTCTGCAAGGCCCGCACCTGCTGATCGACCTGTTGCCGGGTTTCCCGAACCGCTTGCAAATCGGCCTCGGTCTGCGCCAGCCGCTCCTGCGCCTCATGCAGAACTTCAGCGGCAGACTGTTCCGCTTCCCGCAGTTCAACCAACTCTTCCGCCAAATCGGTACTGGCCAACTGCTCCTGTTCAAAGCGCAGCCGCTCCAGCCGACGTTCACCCTGCAACAACTGCCGATCCAGATGCTCGATCCGGGTGCGCTCGACCTCAATCTGCCGCTGAATTTCGCCATGACGCTGATTAAAATCCTCCCAGTCACCCTGACCGTCGCGTAACGCCGCTTCCGCCGCCGACAACGCCGCATCGGCGTCAGCCTCTTCGACCAGCAACCGCACCCGTTCCGGTTCCGCTTCGACCAAAGCCGTCGCCAGTTCCTCCCGCTGTTCCCGATCCAGCGCCTGCTGCGCCTCGACCTGTTCCAGCGCCTGTACAGTCTGCCGCCAATCGTCCTCACGTCGCCGCTGCAAATCCCGCTGATGCTGCAGGTACTGTTCCAGCCGACTGATCTCCGCACCGGCCTGGTAGTAGCGCCCTTGCGTGGCATTGAACGCCTCGTTCAAATCCGCCCGTCGCGCCCGGCCGGTTTCCAGCCCAGCCTCCAGTCGCCGCTGCTCGGCAAACAGCGCCTCCAGCGCGGTTTCCTGCTGGCGCACCGCCTGCTCGTGAACCTGCGAGTCGTTCTGCAACATCCGCCAGCGCAAGGTCAACACTTCCGCACGCAACCGGCGTTCTTCCGTGCGATATTCGCGGTACTGCTCAGCGGCCTTGGCCTGGCGCTGCAAGTGTTGTAGTTGCCGGTTCAATTCCTCGCGCACATCATTGAGCCGGTCCAGATTTTCCCGGGCATGGCGCATCCGGGTTTCGGTCTCGCGCCGCCGCTCCTTGTATTTGGAAATGCCCGCCGCTTCTTCCAGAAACAGCCGCAAATCTTCCGGTCGGGCGTCGATCACCCGCGAAATCATGCCCTGTTCGATAATGGCGTAACTGCGGGGTCCTAAACCGGTGCCCAGGAAGACGTCGGCAATATCGCGGCGACGGCAGCGGCTGCCGTTGAGGAAATAGGTAGATTGGCCATCGCGCCCGACCAAGCGGCGAATAGCGATTTCGGCATAACTGGCCCAGGGGCCGCCCAACCGCCCGGCGCTGTTGTCGAACACCAGTTCAATCGACGCCTGACCGACTGGTTTCCGGCTGGCGGAACCGTTGAAGATCACATCGCTCATCGTCTCGCCGCGCAGACTGCGGGCCGAGCTTTCGCCCATCACCCAGCGCACGGCGTCGATGATATTGGATTTGCCACAACCGTTAGGACCGACCACACCGACCAGATTGCTGGGCAACTGCAATACCGTGGGGTCGACGAACGACTTAAACCCCGCCAGCTTGATCGTGCTTAACCGCATGGAAACGTCAGGCGTCTACCCACGCTAATCAGGTCCGCCGCACCAGGGGTTGCAACACCGCCTCAATCGCATCCATATCGGGAATCAGCACTGACTGATCCTGATAACGCGCCCAACTCAGAACGCCGATCCGTTGTCGAGCAACTTCAGCGGTTTCTCGATCCTCAGCGATATCATGGCGTTGCAGGTTAATGGGGCGCGGTGCCCCGGTACCCAGAATGCCAAAGTGCGGCAAGCGCTGATCAGCGCCCAAAGTATTTACAATGATGATCCGGGAATTGACATCGGCGTCTGGCGCTACCTTGAAGACCAATTGCCCCAGACTGATCAGGGGCGTCGTCAGGTTATGCCAGAGCATCGCGCCGACCACCCATGAGGGGGCCATTTCAATGCGCAGTGGCGTCGCGAATGGCAGCACCTCGACTACGAGGCTGTTGGGCAGCAGCACTTGTCCGCCCTGGACTGCCATAATCAGGCAACGAAGATTTGCGGAAGCATCCATAAATGAACAGACCGTATCAAGTAATCAAATCCAGTGCGCGTTCGCCCAGGATGTTGCGAATCGACTCCATCAACTGATCTTCCTGATAGGGTTTGGTCAGGTAATCGTTGACCCCCAGACTCATGGCGCGGTCGCGATGTTTGTCGCCGCCGCGCGAAGTGACCATGATAATCGGCAAGTGGCGCAACAGGCTTTGGTTGCGGACATGGGCGACCACTTCAAAGCCGTCCATGCGCGGCATTTCAATATCCAGAATCGCCAGATCGGGCACCTGGGTTTGCAGCATGGCCACCGCATCTAGCCCATCCTTGGCGGTAATCGCCTGAATGTTGTGGCGCTCCAGAATGCGCGCCGTCACCTTGCGCATGGTGATTGAGTCGTCAATGACCATGATCGTCAATTTTTCCGGGCGGTTTTCCTGGCGGGCGGCCCGCAAGGCGCGGCTTTCCATCTGCTTCTGACGTTGCGAACCGACGTTACGCACCAGCGCCGCCAGTTCCAGCACCACCACCACCCGGCCATCGCCCAGCACCGTCGCCCCGGAAATACCCGGAACGCCATTAAACTGCGGACTGACCGGCTTGACGATAATTTCCTGATTGCCTAAAACCGCCTCGACCTGCAACGCGGCGCTAGCTTCCGCACTGCGGAACAACAAGGTGGGCGGCCGCCGATCCTTCACGGTCTCGAAGGGCTGAACATGTTCGCTGCCGACCAGAATACCCAGATTATGCACCGGATAATGACGGTCGCTGTACTGATGTTGAATGTGCTCGCCCGTCAGGTAGGCTTGGAACTCGGTCTCCTTAAGCCGGGTCACCACTTCAATACTCAGCAGGGGAATCGCGAACTGGTTTTCTTTGTTGGGTCCGGCCTGCACTAACAACGCCTGCGTCACCGCCAGCGAGAACGGCAAGCGGATGATAAAGCGGGAGCCTTGACCAGCCTCCGACTGAATCAACAAAGCGCCGCGCATGGCCCGGATGGCTTCGTTCACTACATCCATACCCACGCCCCGCCCGGACACCTGGGTGATCGATGCCGCCGTGGAAAAACCGGGACGCAGCAACAGCGCAATCAGTTCATCTTCGGTCGCCGGCTGGCTGGGCAACAACATGCCTTTTTCCTCGCCTTTGGCGCGGATCGCCGCAAAATTCAGCCCAGCCCCGTCATCACTCAATTCCAGCACCAATTCAGCGCCTTCCCGACGCAGGCTCAGCGTGATGATGCCAATTTCCGACTTGCCCGCCGCCCGGCGTTGCTCCGGCAATTCGATGCCATGAGCCAGCGAGTTGCGCAGCATGTGCTCTAGCGGCGCGACCATGCTTTCCAGCACGGTCCGGTCAACTTCCGCATCCTCGCCGCCAACCGACAGTTCAGCCCGTTTACCCAGGTCCTGGGCGGCCTGCCGCACGACCCGGCGCAACCGGGGAATCACCGTGCCAAAGCGCACCATGCCAGTGTGCATCAGTCCCTGCTGGATTTCCTTGTTCACCTTGCCCTGCTGATCCAGCAGCATGGTGATCTCCCGGGCGTGCTCGCCGAGGGTGTTGCCAATATTCCCCAGATCGTCGGCGATTTCCATCAGCGACCGGCTGACCTGTTGCAATTCCGTGAAACGATCCAGCTCCAGTGGATCGAAGTCCTGTTGATGTGCCTTGGTTCCCTGATCCTGGCGGGACTGGATACGCGCCTCCGCCTGGGTGGCCAGTTGTGTGACCTGGCGACGGAACCGGATAATGGTTTGCTCCAGTTCCTTCAGGTTGTTACCCATGGCGCTGACGCCCTGATCGATGCGGGAGCGGAAGATGCTGCTCTCGCCCATCTGATTGACCAGGGTATTCAATAACGTAGCGCTGACCCGAATGGCGTCGGCAGGCGCAGCCGCCGGCGTTTCGGCAGGACGACGCGCTGCCGGAGTTGCCACAGGCGCTGTTAGCGCAACGGGCATCGGCGCTGCCGGTTTGAGCGGTTCGGGCTTGCGGCTGAGAAAACTCTGCAACTCATCGATCAATTCAGGGCGCGCCGCCGGCAGTTCGCCGTTAAGAATACCCGCCAGCATCTGATGCAGGTTATCCAGGGCACCTTGCACTTTATCCAGCACCGCCCCGGACATTTTCAATGCGCCCTTGCCCAGGGCGTCCAGCACGGACTCGGCGGCATGAGCGACATCGCCAACGGTCATGAAGCCCGCCATCCGCGAACTGCCCTTGAGGGTGTGCATCTCACGGCGCAGATCATTCAGCAACTCGATGTTGTCCAGATCGGTGCGTAACCGCTGCAGAATGGTATCGCTGGAATCGAGAATCTCGCCCGCTTCGATCTGAAAAACCTGCGCCAATTCCTGATCCAGCTCGGTCATGCTCTGGAATGTGACCGGTTGGGCTATCGGCGTTGCGGGTTCCACGACGCCAGTAGGAGGCGTTTCTACTGGCCCACCCGCCGTGACGCTATCGGCCAATTGGTGCAAATCGTGGATCAGGTCGGCAGCCACGGCGGGACTCACGCCACTGGCGGCTTCCGCCAGCATCCGGTTCAGACGATCCAGCGTGTGCTGCAAGGTATCAAGTACGGTCGGCGTCGCCTGGCCCAGCCCCTTGCCCAGCGCATCCAGCACTGATTCGGCAGCGTGCGCCAAATCGCCAACGGTCATGATGCCCGCCATCCGCGAGCTGCCCTTGAGAGTATGCATACCGCGACGCAGGTCGTTCAATAACCGGGTATTATCCGGTTCAGTACTCAGTTGCTGCAAGATAGCGTCGCTGGCGTCGAGAATCTCGGCCGCTTCGTATTGAAAAACTTGTGCCAACTCGGCATCGATCTCCGGGACCATGGCGGACTCCGGGATCACACTCTCGACCAGCGCCGCCTGTTCCTCGGCGAGCGTTTCCGATACTGCCGGGATAACGACTGGCGTTGCCGGGATTTCTACTACCACCGGAGTTTCCACAACGGGCGCTGCGGGGGCTGGCACCTCTACGACGAGCGTCTCGATGGATGAAGGTGCGGTCATCAGCGATACCTGGGGCAACGCTTCAACACGCGCCATCAGACCGGGCAACTGATTAAGCGCGTCTTCAACAATCATTTCTTCGCCGAGCAGCCCCTCCAGTTCAATAGCCGCTTCGTCGAGCAAGTCAGCGATAGTTGGCGTTGCGGCTACCGTACCATTGAGCAACTGATTGAGCAGATTTTCAAAACACCAGGCAAAATCGCCAATCACCATCGCGCCCACGACCCGTCCGCTACCCTTGAGGGTGTGAAAGGCCCGGCGCAGGATGGTGAGCGCCTGGCGATCCTCAAAATTCGCCCGCCAGATCGCTAGTTGTTCCCGAATCGCCGCCAACTCGCCGTGCGCCTCTTCGAGAAAGACCTCGACGAATTCCGCATCCATCTCCGGCGTGAACACCCGGGAGGACCGCACGGTTCGCGGTTCCGGTTCAACCTCGGCGGGTTCAGCAGGTTTCGACGGCGCGGCCTGGGGCGGGCTTTGCAGCAACACCCGCGCCTGTCCCGCCAAAATCGTCAGGGCTTCCAGTTCCCCACCTCGCAGCGGCGTTTCACCTACTAACGGTGACAGCGCCTCGACCGCCGCGGCGGCAATATCGATGATTTCCGGGTTGGCCGACAAACGACCTTCCAGTATCTGATTGATGAGGGTTTCGAATTCCCAGGCAAAATCGCCGATGACCATGGCGCTGACCATGCGCCCGCTGCCCTTGAGGGTGTGGAAAGCCCGACGAATGGCGGTCTGCGCCTGGTGATCGGTCAAATCGCTCCGCCAAACGGCCAGTTGTTCCCGAATCGCCTGGAGTTCGCCACACGCCTCTTCAAGAAAGACCTCAACAAATTCCGGATCGGCACCGTTCAGTCCGATCAAGTCCATCAACGTTTCTGTACTGGCCCCGCCGGCTCCCAGGGGTTCTTCTCGCGAAGGCAACGTCAAATCCAGAATTTCCTCAATAGCGGTTTTGGAGTCTGCCCGGTTAATCGGTTCCATGACCGCCGTTGTCGTTTCTCCCGCGAAGGTATCGGGCAGATCCAGAGCAAAATCCGGCCATTCGAGGTCGGCGATGGGCGCAGACCGGGCGGAATCCGGCACTGGCGCAGCGCTGAACGTATCCAGTTCTGATAAGTCCGGCAGGATCAGTTCGAGCGGTGCCATCTCCGGGGTCGATGTATTCCTCCGGGGCCGTTCCGCTGGCGGAAGCGCCGGAGTGGTTTCAAATCTGGCTGGCAATCCAAGCAGGGTATCCAGTTGAGCCAACTGGGCTTCGGCATCATTGAGGATAGTTGACGCCGCTGGAACGCCCTGACCCGACGATTCGAGCGTATAGCTCAAGCCTGCCAGGATTTCGTCACAAACGCTGCTGACCAGTACACCATAATGTTCCGCACCGCCCGCGGCCAATACCGCGACAATCCGGTTCAGACGATCGAGAAGCTGTGCGGCGCGGGGCCAGCCCCGTTCCGCGATCAATTGGCAAAGGAGGGACAAGTCCTGCTCCAAGACTGCCCAGGACGCGGCCTCATCAGCGGCTTTCTCCACGGTTTCCGCCACATTGTGCTGCAACCGTTCCAGGAGATCGCGCACACTGCCCAATCCCATGGTCGATTCCATCGGGTCAGTGACCGGCGCTTCTGCCGCATTTTGCTCGCGCGCCTGACGCAAAGCGACGGCTGTTCCTACCAGCGCACCGGGGTTGGCCTGCCGATTACCGGGGGACAGATAGGTTTCCAGGTAAACCGTCAGTTGTTGAACAGCCTGCTGTAATAGAACAGGATCCAAAAGCGGAGAGGCATTTTGTGACCGATCCAGAACGGTGACGCGCATTTCGTCCAGCAAGGCGACCGCTTCCCGATGTTCGAGCACCGCCAGTGGGCTGCGAACCTGATCGATGGCATCGACCATGGCTTCCAGCGCCGAGGGATCCGCCAGCACTTCATGGCCGCTTTCCAGATCGATCTGGATTCGCCGCAGAGCCAGCAACAGATCATCCTTGAGAAAACCCAATGGGTTATCAGTGATGCGATGCGACGTGGCCACCCTACCCTCCCCCTGCGGAAAACCCGCCCAATCCATCACGACCCAAAACGCCCTGGCGAAATCCGCTCACGTCAATCTGCTCAATCGGGCAACCGGAAGCCGGCCACGGACTGCCGCAACTCCTGAGCCAACTGATTCAGCTTACCAATGGCCGAAGCAGTCGCCACACTGCTTTCTGCGGTTTGACCGGTGATATCGTTGATGGCGATCATCGCATTGGATACCCGTGAGGCCATTTCGGACACCTGGCCCGCCGATTTGGAAATCTCGTCAATCAACTCTGCAAGTCTCGCGGATACTTTTTCAATCTCTTCAAGAGCTTCACCCGCTTTTTCCGCTAACCCGGCACCGCCGACGACTTCACCGGTGCTCTTCTCCATCGAGATGATGGCTTCGTTGGTGTCGGCCTGAATGGTCTTGACCAGGTTTTCGATGCGCTTAGTGGCGTTACTGGAGCGCTCGGCCAGCCGTTGCACCTCATCAGCGACCACCGCGAAGCCGCGCCCGGCCTCGCCCGCTGCCGAAGCCTGAATGGCGGCGTTCAGCGCCAGAATGTTGGTCTGGTCAGCGATGTCGTTGATCAGCGCCACGATGTCGCCAATTTCCTGCGATGATTCACCCAGTCGCTTGATCCGCTTGGACGTATCCTGAATATGCTCGCGGATGGCGTTCATACCGTTGATGGTGCGCCGCACCCGGTCGCCGCCTTCGTGGGCGATGCCTACCGATTTCTCGGCGACTTCGGCGGAAGCGGCGGTTTTAGAGGATACGTCATCCATGGACTGGGCCATTTGCATGACGGTCGCGCTGGCGTTTTCAATCTGCCGGGCCTGAATCTCGCTGGATTTGGCCAGTCGGTCAGCGATGGCACTGGTTTCCTGCACCGCGGCGGCGACCAGTCCGGAGGTGCTGTTGATGGTGGACACCAGGTCGCGCAGGGCTTCGATGGCGTAGTTCACGGAATCGGCAATGGCACCGGTGATGTCTTCGGTCACGCTGGCCTGCACCGTCAGGTCGCCCTCGGCCAGGTTGCCCAGTTCATCCAGCAGTCGCAAAATGGCGTCCTGGTTGCGGCGGTTCTGTTCTTCGGTTTCCTGCTTACGCTGTTCAGCGTCAACGAGTTGCCCCCGACTTTCGCGATTTTGCACATACAGCAGCGCCATCAGCAGAAACAGGGACAACACCCCCAGAATGTAAGCGACCGGATAACTGACCAGCGGGATGCCGAGTAATCGCATCTGGTGGCTGTGGGCGTCATAGGTCTCCAGCAGTTGGGTGGCAGCTTCCAGCAGAGCATCGCCCTTGTCAGCGACACTTTGCGCTGCATTTTGGACCTTGATCAGTTCCGGGGCTTTTTCAATGATCCGGGCGGCTTCAGCGTCCAGGGATTTGAACTGATCGCTGAGTTCGGCCAGCTTGCTGGCGCTGTCAGGAAGCGTGACGCGATCGATGCTCAGACGGGGATCGCCTTCCCGCATTCCCCTGAGCCGCTGGCCAAAGGAGTTGACATTGCGGCTGAACCGGTCGGCTACCGCCGCCGCGCTCCGTCCGCCCTCGCTGAGCATCCGCTTGAGATCGCTGGCGATTTGCTCGCCAACTTGCAGTTGTTTAGTGGCCTGATACACCTGCCGGGCGTCAACCTTGTTATTGGACAGGCTCTTGGCAATCTCATCGGACAGGGCATTCATCTGCGTCAGCGGCCCGTCCAGTAGCGGTGCCAGGTTATTGACCACCATGACCGGTTCCCGTCCAGCCAGGATCGTGTCAATGTCACCACGCACCGGCTTCCAGCGGTTCTCCAGTTCGTCGAGAGCCGGCAAGATCTCCGGCGCCACCGGCGACAAGGCGGCGCTGCCATTGCGCTGATCCTTCAAAATCTGCTCAAAGCGGTCGCGGGTGGTTTTGAGCCGGGTGAAAGCGCTTTCCTTGCCGCGTGCTGCTTCGAGCGCATCCGATACGACGGCGCGCGTCAGCATCCGCTGCTCGCTCGTCAGGATAAACTGGGTTTCTTCCTCCTCGTTTTGCTGCGCCAGCAGACTAAAAATGATACCCATCAGCACGATGAATAACATCAGTGTGCCTAACAGACCCAGGTAGGTGGCGGAAAAGCTCTTTAGCACCGAATAGTCTCGCGAGTCACGCATTGTTATTTTCTCATTACACAAAATCCTATGGCCCCACCCTTGTATCTGGAGGGGAAACTCCCGAAAAACCGGCTTTCACCGTTTGCCGTCTAGTTGGCAGCGTTCAAAAATCTTTGTTCTGTCAAAAGCTTGCCCGTGTTGAATGCCAGCCAGTGCTGGTTCTCGTTAAGAAACGCCTCAATTACATAGGGGCGCAGATTCGCCTCCAGGGCGTCGAGTGAGGGCAAGCGATGTTGTGGTCCAAAGTGTCTCATCCCGATAATTTCATCCACCAGCAAGCCATAATCCCATTCGCCGGAACGCAACACGACGATTTGGCTACCCGGCAGTCGCGTAGTAGGCCGTTCGGTCAGAAAATCCCGCAGATCCGAGACTGAGATGACCTTGCCACGCAGGTTGGCGATGCCCATCAGCCAGCGCTTGACTCCGGGAACCCGGGTAATAGTGCGGGGCACCGGGATGATTTCAGCGACGTCATCCATTGAGAATAGCAGGTTCCAGGTGGTAAGGCGCAACGCCAGCCGTCCGCGAATTTCCGAAAGTTGCGCACCGGCCTCCTGGACCGGCGTCCGCTCGCGGATACGCTGATCAAGCCGCAGTAGCACATCAAAGGGATGCGACACTGGGGATGCCTTGAGGGGGGTTATTACCGCATCGGCCACAAGCTCTATCCTCTGGACGGGTTCCGGAACCGGTTGCGCCACGCCAAATCCCCAAAGGAGTTGAGGCGTTCATTAATCAATTTTACACCTATCGCCTGGATCTGCGATGGA
This sequence comes from Pseudomonadota bacterium, assembly GCA_030917925.1. Taxonomy (GTDB): domain Bacteria; phylum Pseudomonadota; class Gammaproteobacteria; order Competibacterales; family Competibacteraceae; genus UBA2383. The sequence continues at coordinate 26,866 of JAUPTV010000291.1, read as the reverse complement.
AGGTTGGTTTTTTTAACATGATATTTAGCATACTACTCACTGCGATGCCATGAGGGAACCGTTAAACTTTTCTTCACGAACGCCGTTCAACCATAAAGCGAATTGACGCCACTTGACGGGAAAAAACACATGACGCTTAACATCGGCGTAGTAATGGATCCCATTGCCACGATCACGATCAAGAAGGATACAACATTCGCCATGCTGCTGGCAGCACAAGCGCGTGGCTGGACGCTGCATTATTTCGAACAGGCGGATCTATACGCTCGCGGCAGTGAGGCGTTTGGGCGCTCGCGGGAGTTGCGTGTTCAGGATAATAAGGGCGGCTGGTTCACGTTCCATGGCGAACGGGAATTGCCGCTGGCCGAACTGGACGTGATCCTGATGCGCAAGGATCCGCCGTTTGATATGGAATATATCTATACCACCTATTTGCTGGAACTGGCGGAACGGGCCGGCGTCCTCGTGGTGAACAAGCCCCGCAGCCTGCGTGACGCCAATGAAAAGCTGTTCGCCCTGCAATTTCCCCAGTGCGGTCCGCCCACTCTGGTCAGCCGTGAGTCGGCGCGGATTAAAGCATTTTTAAACGAGCAGGCGGATATCGTGGTCAAGCCGCTGGACGGCATGGGCGGGGCTTCGGTGTTCCGGCTTCGGGAAGGCGATCCCAACCTGAATGTCATTCTGGAAACCCTGACCGACCATGACCGACGATTGACGATGGCGCAGCGCTATGTGCCGGAAATCATCGCCGGGGACAAGCGCATTTTGCTGATCGACGGTGAACCGGTTCCCTACGCTCTGGCGCGAATTCCGCAAGCCGGGGAGACCCGGGCCAATCTGGCGGCGGGCGGGCGGGGCGAGGGCATTCCACTGAGCGAACGCGACCGCTGGATTTGCGGGCAGGTCGCGCCAACCCTGCGTAAAATGGGACTGCTGTTTGTCGGGCTGGATGTGATTGGCGATTATTTAACCGAAATTAACGTCACCAGCCCCACTTGCGCCCGTGAACTGGATGCGCAGTTCGGGCTGAATATTGGCGATGATCTGATGGCGGCGATTGCCAGACGGTTGCAGTGTTGACAGACAGCGGACCAGCATGAGGACGTTCGGCGTGGATTCCGGGCAAGGCCGACTGGCGCTGGCCGTGCTGCTGGCGCTGGGCCTGCATACTGCCTTGTTGTTGAGCATACCGGTCCACTGGCGGGAACCCGGCCAGCCGCCCGAGCCGCCGCAGTTCCAGATGCGCCTGACCATACCGGAACCGGTGTTAGTGGCAACGCCCCCGGAACCAGCTTTTATGGAATGGCTGCCGCCGACCAGGCCCGCGCCCTTTCTACCTCTGGCGAACCCGCCGGAACCCGCCCCGGAGCCGAAACCTACGCCGGAACCGGTGGTGAAATCGACGCCGGAACCGGTGCCGAAACGGGTAGTCAAGCCTGCGCCAAAACCGCTGCCAGTCGCTAAACCCACCCCGAAACCGGCGATTCCGCCGAAGCCACCTCAGCCAAGGGTTAAACCTGAACAACGACCCGTTGCCCCATCGCCGCCGAAAGCTGTAGTCACTCCCAAACCTGTCGCGCCGCCGGTAGTCCGTCGTTCCGAAAGTTCAACGCCCGGTCGGCTGGACAGCGCCGCCTTGCTCGGTCAAATCGCCAGTCTGGAAACGGACCAGCAGCGCCAGGCGTCTAGCGGCGTTCGCGCCCGGCGCGTGAGTTTAACCGATACCCGTTCCGCCGCCGGATTCTACGCCGCAGACTGGGCCCGCAAGGTCACGCGGGTGGGAGAAACCAATTTCCCGGACAGCGCCCGACGCTTGCAAACCAGCGCCGGTCCCTTGCTGGAAGTGGTGATTCGCGCCGATGGCCAGCTCCGCGAGGTGCGGGTGGTGCGCTCTTCAGGCCATGCTGAACTGGATCAGGCCGCCCGGCGCATTGTTGAACTGGCCGCACCTTATCCTCCCTTTTCACCGGAGTTGCGCCGCGATGTGGATCTGCTGCGCATTGAAGCGCCCTGGCGTTTTGATCCGGGCGGCCGCATCCGGGCACGTTGAATAGCTCGACCAGCGCTTGTCAAGGGCGGTCTGAATTCCGATACTATGCCGATGACCGATCCGACCTCTCTACAAAACCAGTTCCTGATCGCCATGCCCAGCCTGGACGATCCTAACTTCTCGCAAACTGTGACCTTCATCACCGAACATAGCGCGAATGGCGCACTGGGTCTGGTGATTAACCGCCCGCTCAATCTGACGCTCGGCCAACTGCTGGAACACCTTCAACTCGACAGTGATCAACCGGACATGGCAAAAATCCCGGTTTACCACGGGGGGCCGGTGGAAACCGAACAGGGCTTTGTCATCCACAGCCCGGTGGGCCACTGGGGCACCACCCTGCGCGTCACTGACGATATTGGCATCACCACCTCCCGCGACATTTTGCAGGCGGTGGCGCTGGGCCAGGGGCCAGAGCATCTGCTGGTAACCCTGGGCTATGCCGGTTGGGGGCCTGGTCAACTGGAGCAGGAACTGCTGGACAATGCCTGGTTATCGAGTCCCTTCGATTTCAGCATCCTGTTTGAAATCCCCAGCGAGCAGCGCTGGCTGGCTTCAGCGGCGCTGCTGGGCATCGACCTGCATTTGCTCTCTTCCCATGCCGGCCACGCCTGAGTGTGGGCCGAACTCCGCCCTGCTCTCCCAGGTTCCCGCCGCTTGGCGCATCGCGCTGGGTTTTGATGTGGGTCGGTTGCGAATCGGCGTCGCAGTGGGCGATACACTGACCGGTTCAGCGCGGCCGCTGTGCATCCTGCCTACCCACCAACAACAACCGGACTGGGAAGCCATTACTCGCCTGATTGCGGAATGGCGTCCGGATGGACTGGTCGTCGGCGTCCCGCGCCATGCCGATGACACGGCGAACGCGATGACCGATGCGGCGCTGCGCTTCTGCCGCCAACTGCATGGACGGTTCCATCTGCCCGTCGCGACCATGGATGAACGGCTGTCTTCGTGGGAAGCGGAACAGCGGCAATCGGCCACTGCCGGGCGGCGTCGGAACAGCCCGGCGCATCTGGACGCCCAGGCGGCAGCGATCATTCTGGAAACGGCGTTTAATCTGCGTTTCAACTCACCGGTTGACGTTCTTCCTTTGGAAAAAGGGGAGCTGGAGGACATAGCTCATGCGTAATACCGAATCTCTGATTAAAGCGATGGCCGGACAGTTGCGCGAACGGCTGGCCGAACGTGGCATCACCGAACCGATGCTGGTCGGTCTGCACACTGGCGGAGTCTGGATCGCCGAGCGCTTGCGCCAGGAATTGGGCATTACTGACCCGATTGGCCAACTGGATGTCGCCTTCTACCGCGACGATTTCAGCCGCATCGGCATCCATCGACGGGTTCAGCCTTCGGAGCTGCCGTTCGATGTCGATGGCCGCCATCTGGTGCTGATTGACGACGTACTCAACACCGGCCGCACCATCCGCGCCGCGCTGAATGCGCTCTTCGACTATGGCCGACCGGCTTCCGTGTTGCTGGCGGTGCTGGTGGATCGGGGCGGCCGCGAGTTGCCGATTGACGCCAATGTGGTCGGCGCTCGCCTGGAACTGCCCGCCAGTCAGGAAGTACAGTTGACCGGCCCCGAACTCCTGCAATTAGTGATACAGCAAACCACGCCATGACTGGAACGCATATCCAACTCGATCCCCAGGGCCGTCTGCGGCATTTTCTGACCATTGAAGGGCTGACCCACCGCCATTTGACGGACATCCTCGATACCGCTGAATCACTGCGCGGCGTCGCTGAACGGCGCGTCAAGAAACTGCCCACGCTGCACGGCAAAACCATCGTCAACCTGTTTTTCGAAGCCAGCACCCGCACCCGCACCACCTTTGAACTGGCCGCTAAGCGCCTGTCCGCCGATGTGTTAACCCTGAATATTGCGACCTCTTCAGCGGTCAAGGGCGAAAGTCTGCTGGATACCCTGCGCAATATCGAAGCGATGCAATGCGATATGTTTGTGGTGCGCCACCAGCAAAGCGGCGCGGCGGAATTCATGGCCCGGCATGTCAAACCGCATATTGCGGTACTCAATGCCGGCGACGGCCGCCATGCGCATCCCACCCAGGCGATGCTGGACGTGTTCACCATCCGCCGCCATAAGCCGGACTTTCCTAATCTGCGGGTGGCCATTGTTGGCGACATCCTGCATTCGCGGGTCGCCCGGTCGCTGATCCACGCGCTGAGTATTCTTGGCACCGGCGATATCCGGGTGATCGCGCCGCGCACCTTGCTGCCTGCCCAGGTGGAAAATTTGGGAGTGCGCGTGTTCCACCGCATGGCCGAGGGTCTGTGCGATGTCGATGTGGTGGTGATGCTGCGCTTGCAACGGGAACGCATGGAGGGCGCACTGTTGCCGTCGGAACAGGAATTCTTCCAGCAATACGGCCTGACCGAGGAACGGCTGGCACTGGCGCATCCCGACGCCATCGTGATGCATCCGGCACCCATCAATCGCGGTGTGGAAATCGATTCGCGGGTAGCGGACGGGCCGCACTCGGTGATTCTGGAGCAGGTCACCAACGGCATCGCGGTACGCATGGCGATCATGTCCATTACGCTGGGCCATCACGCCCGGTCTGCCGGGGAGGAAGCCTGATGCAGATTTTGATTCAGGGCGGCCGGGTGATCGATCCGGCCCATCACGTTGATCAAGTGGCTGACCTGTTCATCGCTGGGGGTAAAATCGCCGGACTAGGCCAGTCGCCGGCCGGTTTCACGCCGAAACAGGTGATTCACGCCCAAGGTCACATCGTCTGTCCGGGGCTGATTGACCTGTGCGCCCGCTTGCGGGAACCGGGTCAGGAACACAAGGCCACTATCGCCAGTGAAACCCGTGCGGCAGCGGCAGGCGGTATTACCACGCTGGTCTGTCCCCCCGATACCGATCCGCCCATTGATGAACCGGCGGTCATTGAGTGGATTCGCCGCCGTACTAAAGCCGCCGGGCAGGCCCGAGTCCTCACATTGGGCGCATTGACACATCGATTGCGCGGCGAACGCCTGGCGGAAATGGCCGCATTGAAGGAAGCCGGTTGCATTGGGGTCAGTGATGGCGGCCGACCCATTGCCAATAGCCGGGTGTTGCGGCGGGCACTGGAATATGCCGCCACGTTCGATCTGACCGTGTTTCTAACTCCGCTGGATGCCGAACTGGGTCATGGACTCGCTCACGAAGGCGCGGTTGCGACCCGGATGGGTTTGCCCGGCATTCCGGCAGCGGCGGAAACCGGGGTGATCGCCCGTGATCTGGAACTGGTGCGTGATTTGGGTGTGCGGGTCCATTTTGGGCGATTGTCCAGCGCCCGGTCGGTCGAACTGATCGCCCGCGCCCGTGCGGAGGGCTTGCCGGTCAGCGCTGATGTGTCGGTTCACCACCTGCATTTGACCGAGATGGATCTGGTCGGCTTTGACAGCCGCTGTCATGTCCAGCCGCCGCTGCGCGGATTGCGCGACAAGGACGCGCTGCGGGCCGGCCTGGTCAGCGGCGCATTGAGCGCGATTTGTTCGGACCATCAGCCGCATGAATCTGATGCGCAACAAGCACCGTTTGGCGATACCGAACCGGGCATTTCCGGACTGGATACGCTGCTGGCGCTCAGTTTGCGATTGGTACGGGATGGCCTGTTGCCGCTGACCACGGTCATCGAACGGCTGACTTGTGGCCCGGCGCACATTCTGGGGCGAGACCTCGGTCATCTCGGCATCGGCGCGATGGCAGATGTCTGCGTGTTCGATCCCGAAGCGGAGGCACTGCTGGAACCGTGCAACATGCGCAGTCGGGGTCAGAACAGCCCGTTTATCGGCTGGGCGTTGCCGGGACGGGTCATGCACACCTTCCTGGAAGGGCGGATCGTGTATCAGCGTGAGGGGTAAGATTGGCGTTTTTCCCTCACGCTGACCGGTGATTCCAGGGGAGCGGTTGCTCACAACTGCTGTTTGAATGACGCCTTGTTCTGGGCGTAGGTGATCGCTTCATCGCGGGTGATCGAGCCTTTCTTGACCACTTCCAGCAGGGCCTGATCGAGCGTCTGCATCCCGTAGGACGCCCCGGTTTGAATCGATGAATACATCTGCGCCACCTTATCCTCACGGATCAGGTTGCGGATGGCAGGAACGCCGACCATAATTTCATGCACCGCCATGCGCCCCCCGCCCTTCTTCTTGAGCAGCGCCTGGGAGATGACCGCCCGCAATGATTCCGACAGCATCGAGCGCACCATCGGTTTTTCGCCCGCCGGGAAGACGTCAATGATGCGGTCAATGGTCTTGGGCGCGGAACTGGTGTGCAACGTGCCAAACACTAGATGGCCGGTTTCCGAAGCCGTCAGCGCCAGGCTGATCGTCTCCCGGTCGCGCATTTCGCCCACCAGAATGATGTCCGGATCTTCGCGTAACGCTGAACGCAGCGCTTCGGTAAAGCCCAGCGTATCCCGATGCACTTCGCGCTGATTGACCAGGCAGCGCTGGCTCTGGTGAACAAATTCAATCGGGTCTTCGATGGTCAGAATATGGCCATATTCGTTCTTGTTGATATGGTCGATCATCGCCGCCAGCGTCGTGGATTTTCCGGAACCGGTCGGGCCAGTCACCAGAATCAAGCCACGCGGCACGGCGATCAAATCCCGGAAGATCGGCGGACAGCCCAGTTCTTCCAGACTTTTAATTACGGTCGGAATGGTGCGAAACACGCCCGCCGCGCCCCGGTCCTGATTGAAGGCGTTGACGCGAAACCGGGCCAGCTTGGGAATTTCAAACGAGAAGTCGCATTCCAGAAATTCATCATAATCCTTGCGCTGCTTGTCGTTCATAATGTCATAGATCAGCCCATGCACCTGCTTGTGATCGAGCGGTGGCACATTAATCTTGCGCACGTCGCCGTCGACGCGAATCATCGGCGGCAAACCAGCCGATAAGTGCAGGTCCGAGGCGTTGTTCTGTACGGAAAAGTTCAACAGTTCATCAAGATTCATAGCAGCAATCACTCCCGCGCAGGGATGGAGAAAATGCCCGATAGCGGGCCGTTGGTTCAATGGAATTTCCTGTCCATAAGTATATCCTGCAAAATCGAGACTGTTGTGTGATGGCCTGAATGGAGAATGCCTGATGAACATCGATGTCGCTACCCGCTGGCAAACCGTGCTGGAACGCATCCGCACTGCCGAGCGCCAATTTCAGCGCCCACCTCACTCAGTGCGCCTGCTGGCGGTCAGTAAAACCCATCCGGCATCAGCAGTCGCGGCCCTGGCGGCGGCGGGCCAACGCGACTTCGGCGAAAATTATCTTCAGGAAGCCCTGGATAAAATGACCGAACTGGCCGCGCTGGATCTGGAATGGCACTTTATTGGCCCGATTCAGACCAACAAAACACGCAGCATTGCTGAACGGTTCGCCTGGGTCCATAGCGTCGACCGGCTGAAAATCGCTGAACGCCTGAGCGCCCAACGGCCTGATGATCTGCCACCGCTCAATATTTGTCTGGAAGTGAACATTGACCGCGAACCCAGCAAGCATGGCTTTGACGAGAACGAGTTGGCTGATGTCGCCCAGGCCATCGCCACGTTACCCCGACTCCGTTTACGCGGCTTGATGGCGATTCCCGCGCCAGCGACCGATTTTGCAATTCAGCGCCAGCCTTTCGCCCAGTTGCGGCAATGGGCGGAGCGGTTGCACATCGCTGGACTGGATACCCTGTCGATGGGCATGTCCGATGACCTGGAAGCCGCTATCGCTGAAGGCGCTACCCTGGTGCGGATCGGTACTGCACTGTTTGGACTCCGCGCCTGAATAGCGGCTTTGCAGTATGCTATACCCCTATTAACAACCAGCCGTTTTACTGTTCCGGGATAACTGCCGATGCTGTCCACGATTCCCCTGTCTGAAGCCGCCATGCGCGGTGGGCTGACCGGCCTGTTGTTGTTAGCCGCACCGTTCCTGCTGGGCGCGGATGACGCCTGGCTGCGTGAGATCGAGGAAGACGCCAAGCGTCAGGCTGCGGCACTGACGATTAATCTGGCACCGCCCAGCCCCGCATCGTCGGATGATGCCGCAACTGACGCCGCGACCGACCGCTTGGCTACCGGATTGAATCAGGCAGCTTTCGAACAGGCGCTACGCGAAAACCTGCCCGGCACCTTCGCGCTGTATCAGCAGTTCGACCCACTCCGCAAACAGCAGATCTACGAAGCTTATCGCAATGACAACCGACTAGCCGGCATCAGCGAAAAAGTCATCCAGATGCTGAGCGCCAAACCCTAACCGTTCGCCCCTTACTGTCACTTTCACGAGGCGCAGATGAAAGACCTTCCTATTGCCTTTATCGGCGGCGGCAACATGGCCCGCAGCCTGATTGGCGGCCTGCTGGCCAGCGGCGCGGATGCCGACCATCTCTGGGTCGCCGAACCCGACGCTGGTCAGCGTGAACTCCTGCGCGGGCGTTTCGGCGTCCATACCGGCTTTGATAACCGGGAGATCGCCGCCAAAGCACAGGTCATCGTCCTGGCGGTGAAACCGCAAATCCTGCGTCCGGTCACAGAGGAACTGGCGGAGATTGCCCAGGTTCGCCAGCCACTGGTGATGTCCATCGCGGCCGGAGTGCGTGAACCCGATCTGCGGCGCTGGCTGGGCTATGACGCCGCCATCGTTCGCACCATGCCCAATACACCGGCACTGGTAGGCAGCGGCGCTACTGCCCTGTTCGCCAATGCGCAGGTCACCGATGACCAGCGGCAGATGGCTGAGTCCATCATGCGCTCGGTGGGCTTAACCGTCTGGGTGGACAGCGAGCGAATGCTGGATGCCGTGACCGCCTTGTCGGGCAGCGGCCCGGCCTATTTCTTCCTGCTCATGGAAGCGCTGGAAAAAACCGGGGTTCAATTGGGCCTGGCCCCGGAGACAGCGCGACTGCTGACGCTGCAAACCGCCTTTGGCGCGGCCAAAATGGCGCTGGAAAGTCCGGAGAATCCGGCGGCTTTGCGTGAGCGGGTTACCTCGCCGGGCGGCACCACGGAACGGGCCATCAGCGTATTTCAGGATGAGCAACTGGATCGGCTGATTGCCCGGTCACTGGCGGCTTCACTGGCGATTATGGAAACACCGTCGCTGTTGACGGAGCAACTGGATGAACTGGTCAACAAGGCACTGGAGGCGGCGCGCCATCGTTCCGAGGAACTGGGCAATCTGCTGGGGGGGCAACCGTGACTGCCATTGTCTTCCTGGTTCAAACGCTGTTCGGTTTCTTTATCCTGGCGGTGATGCTGCGCTTCCTGCTGCAATGCGTCCGCGCTGATTTTTACAATCCGCTGGTGCAATTTCTGGTGCGCATGACCAATCCACCGTTGCTGCCCATGCGCCGGTTCATCCCCGGTTATAAGGGACTCGATCTGGCGTCGGTAGTCCTGGCGTTTGCGCTGCAACTGATCGAGATGCTGCTGATTACCTTGCTGCTGGGCCAGCCGGTTGGCATCGGCGGACTGCTGGTGTTGACGATGCTGGAATTGCTGAAGTTGCTGATCAATATCTATCTGTGGGGCGTGATCATTCAGGCGCTGCTGAGCTGGTTCAATCCCGATCCCTACCATCCGGCGGCGCGGGTGCTGGCGCAGTTGACCGAGCCGGTATTGCGGCCCGCCCGGCGTCTCCTGCCCCCGATTTCCGGGGTGGATCTGTCGCCCATGCTGGTGATCGTGGCACTGATCTTCATTAGCCTGTTGTTGCAGGATTTCCTGGGTATGTGGACCGGGCTGGGCTGAATGGCGGCGGGGTATGTCTGGGACGGCGCGGATCTGATCCTGCGGGTGCGGGCGCAACCACGCGCCAGTCGCGATGAATGGCTGGGCGTGCAGGAGGATCGGTTCCGCGTCCGCATTACTGCCCCGCCGGTGGAGGGGCAGGCCAATGCCCATTTGCAGGCATTCCTGGCGGAGCTGTTTGGGGTGGCGAAGCGTCAGGTGACGTTGCTGGCTGGCCAGACCGGACGCGATAAACGTTGGCGCATCATCGCGCCGAAACGCTGGCCACCGGGGATTGAGTCTTCAGGGGCCTGATCGCTTCGCTTTTCCCGATGATCGTCGGACGTCCAAATTCCCCTCCTTGGCGATGGAGGGGTGGCGCAAAGCGCCGGGGTGGTTCGGGAGGTCCACTGATCAGCCAAAAAGACTACAAGAGCAAGAGCGTTGTCGCTGACTACTATTTGCAGCCCGCGTTATAGCGATCCACGCTCCGCACAACTTCTTCCTTGGCTTCTTGCACGCTGCCCCAACCATCGATCTGCACCCATTTCCCAGAGTCAAGGTCTTTGTAATGCTGGAAGAAATGGGCAATCCGGGCCAGCAGCGTCTTGGACATCTGCTCGTAGGATTCAATGTCGTCGAACTGGGTGCATTCCTTCTTGATGGGCACGGCTAGAATCTTGGCATCGCCGCCGCTTTCATCGGTCATTTTCAAAACGCCCATGGGCCGCGCCCGCACGACACAGCCACTAATCACCGGCAATGGCGCGACGACCAACACGTCCAGCGGATCGCCATCTTCGCCCATGGTATGGGGAATATAGCCATAGTTACAGGGATAGTGCATGGCGGCGTTCATGAAGCGATCCACAAACAGTGCGCCGCTTTCCTTGTCAACTTCATACTTAACGGGGTCCGAATGCGCCGGAATCTCGATGATTACGTTGAATTCGTCGGGGAGGTTATGACCGGCGCCCACTCTGTCCAGAATCATGGTATTGCCCTTCGATGTTAGGGTTAGTAAAGAAGCGCCTATACTACATCAAGGCGCTGGCCCTGGCAGCAGTCAACCGCCCAGATACGCCTTGCGCACTTCATCATTGGCCAGCAGATTAGCGCCACTGTCGGCCAGCACAATCCGCCCGTTTTCCAGCACATAACCCCGATCCGCCAGTTGCAGGGCGCGATGCGCATTCTGCTCCACCAGAAAAATGGTCACGCCTTCTTCGCGGATTTCTTTCAGAATCTGGAAAATCTGGGCAATGATGATCGGTGCCAGCCCCAGCGATGGTTCATCCAGCAGCAACAGGCTGGGCCGACCCATCAGGCCCCGACCAATCGCCAGCATCTGCTGTTCGCCACCAGACAAGGTGCCGCCGCGCTGAGTGCGGCGCTCCTTGAGGCGGGGGAACAGGGTGAAGATCCGCTCCAGATCCGTTTCCAATCGCGCCTTGTCAGCGAAGAACCCGCCCATTTGCAGATTCTCCTGCACGGTCAGGCCGGGGAAGATGCGCCGCCCTTCCGGCACCAGTGCCAGGCCACATTGCATGATGACATGGGTGGGCTTGTGGGTAATGTTCTGCCCCTCGAACAGCACCTGGCCCTGAGCCGCCGGTGGGGAGCCGCAGATTGTCAGTAGCAGGGTGCTTTTACCCGCGCCATTCGCCCCGATCAGGGTCACGATCTCGCCGGGATGCACCTCCAGCGACACGCCCTTGAGCGCCTCGATCTGGCCGTAGAAAGTGTGGACATTCTCCAGTTTCAGCATCATCACTCTTCTCCCAGATACGCCTTGATCACCTTGGGATTACTGCGAATCTCGGCGGGCGTACCGGTCGCGATGGGGCGGCCATATTCCATCACCAGAATCTCATCGGAAATGCCCATCACCAAGCTCATATCATGCTCGATCAGCAACACCGCCACACCATGTTCGGCGCGCAGTTCGTTGATCAGCCGATCCAGATCACGGGTCTCCTGGGGATTCAGCCCCGCCGCGGGTTCGTCCAGCATCAGCACTTTAGGCTGAGTAATCATGCAGCGGGCGATTTCCAGGCGCCGCTGTTGCCCGTAGGCCAGATTGCCGGCTTCGCGATTCGCCACCGCCAACAACCCCACTTTTTCCAGCCAGAACACCGCCCGATCCAGCGCCTCAGCCTCGGCCCGGCGGTATTTCGGCGTTTTGAACAGACCGGGGAATAGCCGCGTTTCCAGTTGCGTGTGTTGGGAAATCAGGAGATTTTCGACCACCGTCATGGTCTTGAACAGCCGCACATTCTGAAAGGTGCGCACCAGACCGCGCTGAGCAATGTGGTGGCTGGCCAGTCCATGGAGCGGTTGACCGTTCAATGCCACGGTACCCGTCGTCGGGCGATAGAAGCCGCCGACGCAGTTAAATACCGTGGTCTTCCCGGCACCGTTTGGGCCGATGATGGCGAAAATCTGGCTGGGACGGACCTCGAAATGCACCGTGTCCACCGCCAGCAATCCGCCAAATCGCATACTCAAATGCTGGACTTCCAGCAGTGGCGGGGTTTGAGCAACGGGAGTTTTAGCCAGTTCCAAACTCATTGGGACCCCTCCAGCCGTTCGGGCAGTTCCATCCGGGGCCGGACGGCGGGAATCAGCCCCTGGGGTCGCCAAATCATCATCAATACCATGACCAGACCAAACGCCAGCATTCGGTATTGATCAAATTCGCGGGCCAGTTCCGGCAAGGCGGTAATGGCAATCGCCGCCAGCATGATGCCCAACTGGGAACCCATGCCGCCCAGTACCACAATCGCCAGCACCATCGCCGATTCAATAAATGTGAACGATTCCGGGTTGATATAACCCTGGCGGGCAGCGAAAAATGCTCCAGCCAGACCAGCGAACGCCGCGCTCAGGGTCAGCGCCGATAGTTTAATCATCGTCGGATTCAGACCCAGCGAGCGGCAGGCAATTTCATCCTCGCGCAACGCCTCCCAGGCCCGACCCAGCGGCATCCGCAACAGGCGGTTAATGACGAACAGGATCAGTAGCACCAGCGAGACGCCCAGCAAATACATGAAAATCACGCCGTACTCGCCGTTGTAATCCAGGCCGAAAAATTCGTGGAACGTCGTACCGCCTTCACTCGCCCGGCGACTGAACTCCAGCCCGAACAAGGTGGGGCGTGGAATATTGCCGACGCCATCGGGACCACCCGTTAGAAAGTTCAGATTATTCAGCAGCAACCGGGTAATTTCGCCAAACCCCAAGGTGACAATGGCCAGATAATCGCCGCGCAGGCGCAAGACCGGCAGACCGAGCAGGAAGCCGATCAACGCCGCCAATGCGCCAGCGACCGGCAGGGACAGCCAGAATGACAGGTCGTAATGCTGCGCGAGCAGGGCGTAGGTATAAGCGCCGACCGCGTAGAAGGCGGCGTAACCGAGTACCAGCAAGCCAGCGAAACCAACCGCAATATTCAGACCCAGACCCAACATCACATAGATCAGCGCCAAGGTCATCACGTCCACTGCGCCGCGTGAGGCGGTGAACGGCCAGATGACGGCGGCGAGCAACAGCAATATCCAGAAGAGCGCCTGATAGCGGGGTTGCTGCCGCATCCGGCCCAGGGCGGCAGTCGCGGTATTCTCCCGCCAAGCCACTGGCATTTTCCACTGCGTCCAGAGCTGGCGCACCGAATCCTGGAACAGCCGCCAGAAAAACACGATGGCGACGGCAATGAGCACTGGCGTCGGGTTGTGATTCAGCGAGACGTTGATCCCGTCAATCTGGACGCGCAGGCCAAAAATCGGGGTCAATAACAGGGCGGTCAGCACCGCCGCGATCAGAGCTTCCGGCAGGGCGCGGCGCATGATTTAGACCTTCTCCACGTCGGGGCGACCCATCAAGCCGGTCGGCCGCACCAGCAGCACCAGAATCAGCAAGCCAAAGGCCACCACATCCTTATATTCGGTTTGCAGGTACGCCGAAGCGAAACTTTCCGCCAGACCCAGCACCACTCCGCCCAGCATCGCGCCGGGAATACTGCCAATACCGCCCAGCACGGCAGCGGTAAACGCCTTGAGTCCGGCCAGAAAGCCGATAAAGGGATTGACCAGGCCGTAGTACATGGATACCAGCACCCCGGCCACTGCCGCCAGCGCCGCGCCCATGATGAAGGTCAGCGCAATAACCCGGTCCGTGTCGATGCCCAGCAGGTTAGCCATGGCGCGATCTTGGGAACAAGCCCGACAGGCGCGGCCCATGCGGGAACGGCCAATGAACAGGGTCAGGCCGGCCATAAACGCCACCGTGACCACCGCAATCAACACCTGCATATAGGACAGATAGACCTGAAAGCCGTCTTCCGGCCCGAAGCGCCAGCCCCCGGATAACACCGGTTGCATGGAGACATCGCGGGCGCCTTGGCCGAGTTGCACATAGTTTTGCAGGAAGATGGATACGCCGATAGCCGAAATCAGCGGCACCAACCGGGGACTGCCGCGTAACGGTCGATAGGCCAACCGCTCCACCGTCCAGCCGTAAGAACTGGTGACCAGAATACTGATCGCCAGCGTCGCCAGCAGGATCAGCGGGATGCTCTCCACGCCGAACAGGCCCAGCGCGGTGATGACCAGCAGGCCGACATAAGCGCCGATCATGTAAATCTCGCCATGGGCGAAGTTGATCATACCGATGATGCCGTACACCATGGTGTAGCCAATGGCGATCAGCGCGTAGATGCTGCCCAGGGTCAGACCGTTGATGATCTGCTGGATGAATTCAAGGATGGCGGAATCGGACATGGACGAGGCCTGGGGGAGGAGAACAGGAAATAGAAAATCGATGATAGGAAATAGCGAAAATTCGCTATCTCCTATTCGCTACTCGCTACTCGCTATTTTCTACTCACTGCTTAACTGGCGTCTTCGTGGCGTCGGCGTGCCAGGTGAAGACCACGAACTGGAATTCCTTCAGGTCGCCATTGTCCCTGAAGGCCACTTTGCCAATCGGGGTATCAAAGCTGTTGCTGCGGATGTACTCGGCCAGCTTTTCAGTATCGTCAGTCTTGGCGCCCTTGATCGCGTCAGTGATGATCTGTACGCCCGCGTAGGCCGGCATGACGAACGGGCCGGTAGGATCCTGATTCTTGTCCTTGAACGCCTTGACCAGTTCGGCGTTGGCGGGATCGGTGCTGAAATCGGCGGGCAGGGTAACCAGCAAACCTTCCGACGCCGGACCGGCAATCGCGCTAATGTCCTTGTTGCCGACGCCTTCGGGACCCATGTAGGTGGCGTTAAAGCCCTGATCCTTGGATTGCCGCAGCAGCAGGCCCAGTTCCGGGTGGTAGCCGCCGTAATAGACGAAATCCACGCCTTCCTTCTTCATCTTGGTGATCAGGGCGGAGAAGTTGGTATCGCCCTTATTGATGCCTTCAAACAGCACCGGCTTGATGCCCGCCGCTTTGACGGTCTTGTCCACTTCCTTGGCGATGCCTTCGCCATACTGCTGTTTGTCGTGGATGATCGCCAGTTTCTTGGGTTTCACCTTTTCCGCAATGTAGCGGCCAGCGGTCGGTCCCTGCTGGTCATCGGTGCCGATGGTGCGGAACACCATCTTGTAGCCCTGCTGGGTAATGGCCGGGTTAGTTGCGGCCGGGGTGATCATCAGGATGCCTTCCTCTTCATACAGCTTGGAGGCGGGCTGGGTGGACCCGGAGCAGAGATGGCCGACGACGTATTTGATCTTCTGGTTGACGATCTGGTTAGCGATGGCGACCGCCTGCTTGGGTTCGCACACATCATCCATCAGCACGGCTTCCAGTTGCTTGCCATCAACGCCGCCCTTAGCGTTGATCTGCTCGACCGCCATTTTGGCACCGTTCATTTGCATTTCGCCATATTGGGCGACCGGGCCAGTGATCGGGCCGGCAATGGCGATTTTGATGGTGTCTTCAGCGTAGGCCAGTCCGCCCAGACTCAGGATAGCGGCGCTGACAGCGATGCTCAGAACATTGCGGTTAAAGCGGTTCATTCGATGTACTCTCCTCGTAAGGATGGCGGTAAGGGTTAAGGTTGCCACAAACGGGCGCTTGACTGAAAAGAATTAGCTGAAATTTCCGAATAGAACAAGGTTAGCGATGGAAAAATCTCGTTTGTCGACGTATCAAATCATCTTGGAAAAGCGTTGCTGCTTCTGTTCATGCAAATATTGCGAATCAACAGCCGACCCGGCGGTAGTACCTGAATCCCGATCCCGGACAGTGCCAACAATCCATCCACCTGCATATCCACGGCAGTCAACCCGACAGCGCCGGTGGCAATACTATAGATATTCCATGCCGCCCCCGGTTGACCAGCCTAAGCTCACCTAACAAGGAGGTTAAAAGAGGTTATGTTACGGATAGGTTCAAGACTCACTCTGGGATGCTTCCTCAGTCCCAGGCTCTGAAAGTCAGTAATCAAAAAATGAAGTAGGCTATTGGGATTGTGAGGATTTTGACCCAATCGCTAAAGCGATTGACGCATTGTTCCGAAAGAGGGGATGGTTATGAAATTAGATGATGATCTTCAGCAACAGTTTGAGCAGTGCCAGACCTTGGTTGAGTTGACTACAGCGGTAAAAAAGACCTTGGCGCGCCATGAGCGAGATAGCAGTGATAAATGGGTTCGGTTCATCATTGAAAGTTACTGTGACGGAACTCGTGTTGAAGTTGATGGCTCCGGACAGCCCGTCAATCCATGGCGGCGCAAGTTCCTTCACCAGAATCAGGAAGTGACTCAATCCGAACCCCTCCGCGAGGCCGCATGAACAACCCCGTCATCATCGGCAACGCCACGGATGGCGCTACCCCTCCACCCGCCAGCGCATAGCGAACAGCTTGTAATGCGGCAAGCGGTCTTCATCGGTGACCGTTTCCACATATTGCCTTTCCGGCTGATCAGCGGACTTCCCGAACCACCCCGGCGCTAACGCGCCACCCCTCCTTTGCCAAGGAGGGGAATCCGGAAATCCGGCTTTCACCGGGAAAAGCGATACTGGGTTTTCAGGTACTCCCCGGTATCCCGCGCCGCTTTCACCACGGTCAGGGTCATCAAGTCCTTGATGGCCGTCTCCATGGCCAACAGCGTGCTGTAGACCGCTTCCAGTCCCCCGCTGACCTCCAGCACCGGGATGCCAAAGTAAATCAGCACGGCCCCTGCGCGGTTGACCAGGATGAAATCAATCTCTCCAAAACGGGTGCCCTGGCCCTGGCTGAAACTCCAATGGACGCTGTGGAACAGGACATACTCCGGGCCAAGCAGGTTCTTAAGCTGCGCCAGTGTGTCCAGTTCCCAGGAGTGAGCGCCCGCCAGAGCCAACGGGCTGATGTCAGAGGGAATAATCCGGGTCATGCCGTCGCCTCCACGATTTCACCCGGTCCCGCCATAACTGGCGATTTCCAGATCCTCCTCGGTCAATCCAGCCTGCGCTTCCCGCACATGACGGCGAGCCTCACCCGCGCTTTCGTAGATATACGGGGCCACATCGCGTTGTTCCAGCGCATCGCCCAGTTTCATCCGCAGGAAAGCGCTGGTGGTGTAGCGGGTGACGCCGGAATAGAAGCGATTCATCAAATCCTTGATGATGTCGGTGTAAGGGTCGATCAAATCCGGGTCAATCGTGAAATTGTCGTAATTCACCACTGCATAGGTCTTGCGGCCCAGCGGCGTGAGGTGTTTGGTCACTTCCCGGCGAATCGTTTCAGCGTCGTCCAGCGTCTTCATCTCGTAGCCTTCCAGATTGATGAAGAACAGGTCGTCCTCGGCATCGTAGATAAAGCGATCTTCAACCGGCAGCCGCAGCAGCGCCCGGCGCAAGCCCATCGGCTCGGTCTGGAAAATGCGCGCATCCATCAACCGGGGTGGCTGTTTCAACACCGGCGGGAAATCCATCAACGCCAGAATATCCCGTTGCAGGTCGATGCCCGGCGCAATTTCCAGGAGTTCCATACCGTCGCGGGTGAGCTGGAAGACACAGCGCTCGGTGATATACAGCACCGACTGGCCCTTGGCGACCGCATGGGAACCGCTGAAGGTACGGTGTTCCACTTCTTCAATGAACTTGCGGCCCCTGCCGGGTTGCGTGATTTGCAATTGGCCCTGGTCAATCTCAATCTTGCCGCCCGCCAGGAACGTGCCGACAAACACCACCCGCTTGGCATTCTGGCTGATGTTGATGAAACCGCCCGCGCCCGCCAGCTTCGGACCGAACTTGCTGACGTTGACATTGCCCTGCCGGTCCACCTGCGCCATGCCGAGGAAGGCAATGTCCAGTCCGCCGCCGTCGTAGAAATCGAACTGGGAAGGCTGATCAATAATCGCCTGGGTGTTGCTGGCCGCGCCAAAGTTGAGGCCGCCTGCGGGAATGCCGCCCAAAACCCCTGGTTCCGCTGTCAAGGTCATCAGATCAATGGTTTTCTCTTCATTGGCGACATTGGCAATGCCTTCCGGCATCCCGATGCCGAGATTGACGACGCTGTTGGGCAGGATTTCAAAGGCGGCGCGGCGGGCAATAACCTTGCGTTCGGACAGCGGCATCGACGGAATCGATTGCAGCGGCACCCGAATTTCACCGCTGAAGGCCGGGTTATACGGGGTTTCAAAGGTCTGCCAGTGATACTCCGGTGGCGCGACGACGACGCAATCCACCAGCACACCGGGAATTTTCACATTACGCGGATGCAGGCTGCCCCGCTCAGCCAGTCGCTCCACCTGGACGATGACCACGCCGCCGGAGTTGTGAACGGCGGTCGCAATTGCCAACACCTCCAGCGTCAGCGCTTCCCGTTCCATGGAAATATTGCCATCCGGGTCGGCGGTCGTGCCGCGCACCAGAGCGACCTGCAGCGGAAACGCTTTGTAGAACAGATACTCCTTCCCACCAATCGTCATGATTTCGACCATATCTTTGGTGGTCAGCGCGTTCATCTTGCCGCCGCCGAAGCGGGGATCAACGAAGGTTCCTAATCCGACGGAACTGATCGTGCCGGGTTTGTGGGCGGCAATATCGCGGAACAGGTGGGAAATCACCCCTTGGGGCAGGTTATAGGCTTCAATTTTGCCCGCCATAGCCAGTTGACCCAGTTTGGGCACCAGACCCCAGTGACCGCCAATAACCCGCTTGATCAGTCCTTCATGGCCAAGATGGTTCAAGCCCCGTTCCTTGCCATCGCCCTGACCAGCGGCGTAGACCAGTGTCAAGTTATGGGGTTGGCCGGTTTCCAGAAAGCGGTTTTCCAACGCAACCGCCAGATACTCCGCGAAACCAATACCGACGAAACCGCCAGTGACCACGGAATCGCCATCGCGGATCAACCGCACGGCTTCATCAGCGGTGACAATCTTGCCCTTGCGGGCGAAGGGTTGGGAGGACAGGAGGGGATGAAGATGAGAGGTAGGCACGGAATAGATCCTGACGTGGGTAATAATGGGGATGCAATTTGAAAAAGTGGATGGATGATTTAAAGTCAGTTATTAAAAATCGAATTCCAAACGCCTTTCGCTTTTACGGATGTGGTGATTTGTTTTACAAATGCCTGCATGGAATCGTATATTTCGCTGGCCCCTTCTGCGTGAACCAGAGCAAATGAGGATCGAATAAACGATGAATAATCTACGAAATCAATCATACGTCCTTTATAAAAAAGCGTGTTGGCGGTCACATCTTTAAGCGTTGAAATATCTTCTGGAATTCGGCAAATAAAGGTTACTGGAATCCCGTCTAATCCGGAAAGATGCGTAGACTCGATAAAGTCTTCAAGTCGTTTTTGGTCAATTTTTTTTAACGTCACTTCAAAAAGCGATATCACCTTGTCATTGTATTCCAACCAAAGATCAGCGGGTTTCTTTGATGTGGTATTGGTGCCAAATACACTTTCTTCACTGCCGCAAACCAAGGTAGTGCTTCCTTTAAATAGTTGTTTCAATAAGCAAGCAATCAGCCATTGAGGCGTTGCCCCAGATTCAGGGGCATTGAGTGAGAATTGAATAAGATTTTCGGCAAGCCACTGCCTGGAAACACCGGAAATATCTGCGCCTGCAACTGGAATAGCAGCGATGCTTTCTGAATACTTGATGAGTTTATAGAAAAAATAATCTTCCAACAAAGATTGTTGTTCAGGGTCATTCTCGCCAAAATAACGCTCAAAAAAGGCTACTGCGGCAAGCGCTGCTTTTTCTGGCCGTCGATCTTTAGCCCAGTTTCTATCGAGTTTATTGATGTTTTTTGCAACATTGAGTGGATCAGATTTTCCGCACGGAATATTGTACTCAGTCAGTACATACCAAATGGTCTGCTCAAAAATAGAGCGCGGGTTACACGCATAAAAATCAACCAGAGGGTTAAAACTCTTGTCAACATGATAGCCCGCTAAACAAGTCACTACCACGCCACGAAATCCTTTAGCGCTGGTTTCGATCAAATCTGCTAAAATCTGAGAGATAGCTGCCTCATCGTGGAGCTTCTTGAATTCTTCTCCGGAAAGAGATTTTGCATAGTTCAGTCTGGTGTTCAGCCAGTAATGAACAAATTCCTTGCGTTCTTCAACTTTCATCATGACTCCAAAGAAATCCTGCACATAGCGCTTAAGTCTGGGGTTATCCTGAACGCGATAGGCAGCCAACAGCTTTCTGAATTCGTAAACATCAATGCGTCGGTCCTGATTTTCAATCTTGGAAACATCAGATTGAGACATACCCATAGATTCACCGACCTCGGCCTGCGAAAGCCCCAGTCGCCGCCTTTCTCGGGTCAACAACTCGACCAGATCAGCGTATTCAGGCGAATAAATCGATTTGTTCTTGTTCATAAGCTCGGCATTGTGCTAGAATTTACGGATTATTCGAAAATGGAATATTTCATGAAGTCTTTAACCGCAATTTCCCTCTTCAGTGGGGCCGGTGGTATGGATGTCGGGTTTGAACGGGCCGGCTTCAAGATTCTTGCGGCCAATGAGATCGACGCCTTTGCGGGTAAAACCTACCAAGCGAATCACCAGGATTCCGAGTTATTTGAAGGCGATATCAATCAGCATATCGAGACGTTGAGGGCATTCCGTGGCGTGGATGTGGTATTTGGCGGTCCGCCCTGTCAAGGCTTTTCCGTCGCCGGAAAAATGGACCTTAATGACCCGCGCAGCCAATTGATATTTTCGTTTATGGGCGTGGTGCGGGCAGTTCAACCACGGATCTTCGTTATGGAAAATGTGAAAGCACTCGCTTTCCTCGAAAAATTCCAGAAAGTCAGAGAAGAACTATTCAGATCGTTCTCTCAACTCGGCTACTCGGTATCCATGAATGTATTAAATGCAAAGGACTATGGTTCCGCTCAAAACCGGGAGCGGATTTTCTTCATCGGCGCTATTGAGATGAAGCAAGACGCCCGATTAGGATTTCTCGATGCCTACCAGAAAAAAGCTCTGGCCGTGCGCGATGTAATTCAGCATCTGGGTCCCGCTGGATCGAAAACCAATCCCAAGATCTGTAAGGCTAAAATAACACTTGCTGTAAACCCAGTGTTAAGAAAATCGCCGTATGCTGGAATGTTATTCAATGGCCAGGGACGCCCGCTCAATCCTGATGGATGGTCTAATACCCTTCCCGCCAGTATGGGCGGCAATCGAACGCCGATTATTGACGAACAACATCTCTATGAATATAAAGAGAGTTGGGTCGAAAAATATCACGAAAAGCTATGGAAGGGCATGCCTCCCCTACCGAATATTGAGGTTCCCAAATACTTGAGGCGTCTTACCGTGGATGAAGCGGCTTTACTTCAAGGTTTTCCTGCTAATTACAAATTTGTTGGACCGCAAAGCAAGGTATACTGCCAGATTGGCAACGCAGTACCTTGTACGCTGGCTGAATCGGTAGCTTCGGCAGTCAGGGATCTTTTGTTAGGAAAGACGCCCCTATCAACATCAAAAACATCGAAGCAGGGAGAAACCATGGCGCTTCCGCTTTAAAGACCGCCACAGTCATTAAGTTGGCAAACCCTATTCCAGCCAACGCCCATCCCGTTAAATCACCTTGGAGAAGCGTTGCTGTTTCTGCTCTCGCAAATAGCGATCAAACGTCATGCAAATATTGCGAATCAGCAACCGACCCGGCGGTAGCACCTGAATCCCGGTCCCGGACAGCGCTAATAATCCATCCGCCTGCATGTCTGCCAGCTCCGCCAGTTCCAGGGTGAAATAGTTGCGGAACACGATGCTGTACTGGCGCTCAATCGCGGAGAATTCCAGGGAAAAATGACAGATTAACGTCGTAATCACCGCCCGCCGTAACCGGTCATCATCATTCAGTTGCACACCGCGAAAGACCGCAATTCGTCCTTCGGCAATCCGGGCGTAATACTCTTCCAATCCCTTTAAATTCTGGCTGTAGCTGTCGCCGACCACCCCAATCGAGGTCGCGCCTAGTCCGATCAGGTCACAATCCGCGTGCGTGCTATAACCCTGAAAATTGCGATACAGCGTCCCGGATTGTTGCGCCAGCGCCAGTTCATCATCCGGCTTCGCGAAGTGATCCATGCCGATATAGACATAACCAGCCCCGGTCAATCGCTCGATCACCGTTTTCAGAATCTCCAGTTTCACCGCTGGCGGCGGTAATAAGTCGGCATCGATCTGGCGCTGGGTTTTGAACAGGTCGGGCAAGTGCGCGTAATTAAATACCGAAATCCGGTCCGGATTGTGGGCGATAATGTCGTCAATGGTCCGGGTAAAACTGGCCACGGTCTGCAAGGGCAGTCCATAAATCAAATCCACGCTGATCGAATGAAAGCCCTCGGTGCGGGCGGCTTCCATCACCTTCAGCGTAATCTCCCGGGATTGCAGGCGGTTGACCGCTTTCTGCACCTCGGGATCAAAGTCCTGAACGCCCAGACTGAGCCGGTTAAAGCCAATGTCCCGCAACAGACCCACCGTGCCGTCATCGGTTTCGCGGGGATCGACCTCGATGGAATACTCGCCGCTATCGTCAGGCAGTAACTGGAAATATTCGCCGGTGACCCGCATTAATTCGCGCATCTGGTCGGCGCTAATAAAGGTGGGCGTACCGCCGCCCCAATGCAGTTGCGTAACCGGCCGGGAACGGTCGAACAAGGCACCCTGCAACGCAATTTCCCGGTGAAGATGCTCCAGATAAGGCAGCGTATGCCGGCGGTTCTTGGTGATGATCTTGTTGCAGGCGCAATAGAAGCACACTGTATCGCAGAAGGGGATATGCAGATACAGCGACAACGGTCGGCCACTGGCATTACTGGCCAGCGCCTGTTCCCGATATTCCGCTTCACCGAACCCGTCATGGAACTGCACAGCGGTCGGGTAAGAGGTATAGCGGGGACCGGCCTTGTCGTATTTACCGATCAGCGCCAGGTCAAAAATAATCGCGGTATCCACAGGAGACTCCTCTAAAGTCGGCGTACTTGCGCGGCGTTTAACAGAAACACGCCCTGACCACCCCGCTCAAATTCCAGCCAGGTAAAGGGCGCTTCCGGCATGGCTTCGCAGAGCGCGTATTGCGCATTACCCACCTCGACCACCAAGAGACCGTCCCGGTTCAGGAAATCGGCGGCCTGATGCAGGATGTCGATGACTACATCCAGGCCGGCAACGCCCGCCGCCAGTCCCAACCGGGGTTCATGGTGATATTCGGCGGGCAGCGCATCCAGTTCATCCAGCGCTACATAAGGCGGATTGCTGATGATGATGTCGTAATGGCGACCCTTCAGCGCCGAGAACAGATCAGACTGAATCACTTCCACCTGTTCTTCCAGCCCATGCTCGGCAACATTGCGCCGGGCGACGGTCAGGGCATCGGCGGAAATATCGACCAGATCGACCCGCGCATCCGGGAAGGTGTAAGCGCAAGCGATGCCGATACAACCGCTGCCGGTGCCCAAATCCAGGATCGTTTCCACCTTGCGGCTGTCGGTCAGCCACGGCGCAAACTGCCGCTCGATCAGTTCAGCCAGTGGCGAACGCGGAATCAGCACTCGCTCGTCGACATAGAACGGCAGGCCCATGAACCAGGCGCGCTGCGTCAGATAAGCGGCTGGTTTACGTTCAGTGAGCCGCCGCTCCAACAGATGGCGTACTGCGCGTTTTTCGTCCGGGGTCAGCGCCGCCTGCAAATATTCCGTATGCAGATCAGGGGGAAGATGCAGGGCATGGAGGGTTAACGCCGCCGCTTCGTCGATGGCGTTATCCGCGCCATGGCCAAAGTACAAGCCGGCTTCATTCATGCGGCTGGCCCCCCAGCGGATGAAATCGCGGAGCGTATGCAAGTGATTGAGAACGTCGTCGTGGGTCATCATCAGCCAAATTCGGTGGAAGGTGGACAAAGCCAGTGGATAGCCGATGAATTCTATCGTTTCAACCGCCAGCGGGATATGCTTTCTGTTTCCTATCGACTGAATGCCATTCCCATGTCTGATATCAAACCTGCATCTGCGCCACTGGGCGACCGTCTCCGTTTCCTGGCGCAATCCTGGTTGCCGCAACGCCTGCTGACCCGGTTGGTCTACCGGGCGACGCGGGTGCGAACGCCGTGGTTCAAAGACCCGCTGATTCGCCACTTCGTCCGGCATTTTCGGGTGAATCTGGATGAAGCCCTGGAAACCCGTCCTCATGCCTATCCCGATTTCAACGCCTTTTTCACCCGGGCGCTGAAACCGGGCGCACGGCCTTTTGCTCCCGGCGACCGGGTGATGGGTTGTCCGGTGGATGGCGCGGTCAGTCAGATCGGAATAGCCGACGCTGATACGCTGATTCAGGCCAAGGGCCGCCATTTCTCATTAACCGCATTGCTGGGCGGCGATGCAGAACGCGCCAAAGCCTTCCAGGGCGGCGCGTTCACGACGCTGTACCTGTCGCCACGGGATTATCATCGGATTCATCTCCCCCTGGCCGGTCAGTTGCGGGAAATGGTGCACATTCCCGGCAAGCTGTTCAGCGTGTCGCCGCTGACGACCCGGATGGTTCCGGAATTGTTCGCCCGTAATGAACGGGTGGTCGCGATCTTCGACACCTTGGCGGGACCGATGGCGATGGTCCTGGTCGGCGCGATCAACGTCGCGTCGATTCAAACCGTGTGGGCCGGAGTGATGACCCCGCCGCTGGGCAAAACCCTGCGGCATTGGGACTATCCGCCGGACGGCGATGGGGCGGTGCGACTGGACCGGGGCGCAGAAATGGGCCGCTTCAATATGGGATCTACGGTGATCCTGCTGTTCGGGCCGAGGAAAGTGCGCTGGGAACGGGACCTTCAGCCGGGTATGCCGGTGCGGATGGGCCAGCGACTGGGCAAACTGGCTAAACCCGTTTCCTAACTCGCGCTATCAGAGTCTGCATGATCCTGGGAAGCACGGTCCATGCAGCGGATTATGCTCATCGTTTCCGCACTCACCCGCGTCACCCGGCAGAGCAGGTCAATCACGGATTCCTTGTAATCAGCGAAGCGATAATCATTGAACTGGGCACGAAGAGTCGGATCGCGGGGCGTCGCTTCCTGGTATTCCTCCAGAATCCACTCCAGCGCCGAGCGGTTTCCCAACCGATAGTCCCAGGCTTGCGCGGGGACACCTTCCAGTCGGGTGATGCTGTCAATCTCGATGACGCCCGCAGTCTTGTCCGCCTTGAGCCGGGGTTTGGAAGGTATTGGCACCGCTCGGTCATCCCGGCGCACCAAGGGCCAGGGTTCCACGTTCTCAAATCCCGTATGCAGATCCATGAGCGCCTGCCCCCAGGCGGCCCATGGGCAAAAATCGGGATAAAACGGAATACGAGGCATTTCCGCTTTGAGATTAAGCGCATAGATTTCCCGATAAACGGGATGATGCAGCACCGCATAGACGTAGTGGAAAATATCCGGCTTTTCGATAGTGGAATCAGTGTAATGTGTGCGGAATTGCGTCAACGCCCAGTCAGTAATATTGTCCTGTCGGGAACCGTCGGTAGCGTAAATCCAGAGCGGCAACAACTGATTCTTTTCAACACATTCATAATCGGCCAAGCCATTAAACGCCAGTGCCTGAAAGGGCTTCATGGCCGAGCCGCCGGAGATGCCGATACCGAGATTAGCCTGTTTCAGATCCATGCCATAAATTTGATAGTGCAACGCGGTCAGGCGGTCACTTAGCGCCTTTTCTGCGTAGTAATGCCGTTTCACAAACGGCCGCCAGAGCGAAGTTAACAGCTTCCTGGCTGAATAAGCGGGTAGTTTATTCCGGGTTTTTAGCGTACTACTCCACTTGATGGAATAATCGAGGGTATCTGGATTCATAGTGCCGCTAGCAATCTGGCGATTAAAAGCCGCAATGAAGTACTGCACCTTGCGCCGGAGTTGCCGTTTATCCACATCATAAACCCACTCATCACGGTTGGTTTTAATGCTGCTGGCGAACAGCCGGAAAATCGCCGCTTCGGCCTGACCGGCTTTCACCGCTTTATCGGCAACCGGCAAAAACGCGGACCAGTCGGCAGTCGGTTGATCGATCCAGCCCCCGTGCAGGGTCGGGCGCAGGCGGGTTAATGCGCCGTCCCGCGCCAGTTGCCGTAACGGATGCGTCGCCAGCCAGCGGCGTTTTTCCATCGCGGTCATAAAATCGTCCAGCGCAATATGGCGAATCTCGCAACCTTCCCGTTGCGGGTTGCGGACGAAAAGACTAATCGCTACACCGGTTTGAATGCCGAATACATTATGCTTTGTACCCGATATTTTGGGATTACGCCGGACATCGCTTTGCAGATCAATAATCCAGATTTCCTGAAATTCCTGGGCGACGACTTTACGGAATCCATCCGCATGCCGGGCATCCAGATAAGAGCGATTGGTGACTAAACCAATAATGCCTGCGTCGCCAATTCGGTCACTGGCCCAGCGGAAAAAGCGCAGATAGGGGTCATATAACTTGGTCTTTTGCGCGGAACTTTCCGCGAGGTAGGTTTCCTTGATGCGGGCGTCGGCAATCGGCGCCGGTTCATTTTTATTGTTGTCATTTTCACTGCGCTGATTAGCGTTATAGGGCGGGTTGCCGAAAATAACCGGAATGCGCCGGGTATTCTGGC
>JAUPTV010000290.1 GCA_030917925.1 Pseudomonadota bacterium | reverse complement strand
GCATTGATCCGGCGACCGGCCGCACGCCGGTTTTGAACTCCTCACCTTTCGACGTCCGCGCGTCGGCGTTTTTTCGTCCGGTATCGCTTTTCCCGGTGAAAGCCGGATTTCCGGATTCCCCTCCTTGGCAAAGGAGGGGTCGCGCGTTAGCGCCGGGGTGGTTCGGGAAGTCCGCTGATCAGCCGGAAAGGCAATATAATTGGGCAGATGCGAGGTCTAGTCACTGGGAAGGGGGCAATTTGTCAACAGGGTGGATCAAATCCCCATGTTATCCTTGCCTTCCGCCGCTGTTCCCCCTCCTGTCCCTGTTTTCCGGAGTCCCGCCATGCGCTTTTTCAACACTGAAGGCCCGAACCGGCCCGACCTCCATTATTGTTTACCGCCCCTGCATCGATGGGATCTCGACGAAGTCCTGACGCTTATCGACCAAGAAAAATATTTTCTGCTCCACGCCCCGCGCCAGACCGGCAAAACCTCCTGTCTGTTGGCGCTGATGGACTACCTGAACCAGGAAGGCCGCTACCGGGCGCTCTACGTCAATATCGAAGCCGCGCAAACCGCCCGCGAGGATGTAGATCGGGGCATGGCCACCATTTGCAGCGTCCTCGGTCGCGCCGCCCGTGGCTATCTCCACGATCACCGGCTCGCTGACTGGTATCAGGACGGCGGCGCGACTGTTCCTGCCGATGACCGGCTGGCGCATCTACTGGAGTTCTGGGCGGCGGCCGATCCCCGTCCCGCCATCCTGCTGCTCGATGAGGTCGACGCCCTGGTTGGCGATACGTTAATTTCGCTGCTGCGCCAGTTGCGGACCGGCTACACCCAGCGCCCTCGAGTACCTTTTCCACAGACAGTGGTTCTGTGCGGGGTCCGCGATCTGCGCGACTATCGGATTCACGCCCGTTCCGAACCCAGTCCGATTACCGGCGGTAGCGCCTTCAACATCAAGGCCGAATCGTTGCGGCTGGGCGACTTCACTGCCGCTGAGATCATCACTCTGCTCCAGGAACACACCCACGAGACCGGACAGGTCTTCACCGCCGAGGCGCTGGATCGGGTTTGGAACCTGACTCAGGGTCAACCGTGGCTGGTCAATGCCCTGGCTTATCACGCCTGTTTTCGCTGGCTGGAAGGGCGCGACCGTAGCCAGCCGGTGACCGTCGCCACCATCGACCAGGCCAAGGAATATCTCATCGTCAACCGGGTCACCCATCTGGATCAATTGGCCGACAAGCTGCGTGAGGAGCGAGTGCGGCAGGTCATTGAGCCGATGCTGGCGGGCAACGCGCTGGCGGGGGTCCCCGAAGATGACATTCAGTATCTGATCGATCTAGGGCTATGTCGGATGGCGTCCGGGCAGGGTCTGACCATTGCCAATCCGATCTATCGTGAAGTGTTGCCCCGCGCCCTGGCGTTCACCCCGCAAGCCTCGCTGCCACAGATCACGCCGACCTGGCTGAATACCGACGGCAGTCTGAACGCTGAACGGCTGCTGGACGCCTTTCTGGACTTCTGGCGGCAGCACGGTCAGCCGTTACTGGGCAGCGCACCCTATCACGAAATCGCCCCGCATCTGGTGCTGATGGCCTTCCTGCATCGGGTGGTCAATGGCGACGGAACCTTGGAGCGGGAATATGCGATTGGTTCGGGGCGGATGGATCTGTGTCTGCGTTATAGCGGGATGACGCTGGGCATGGAACTCAAGGTTTGGCGCGACGGTGCTCCCGATCCCCTGACCGCCGGACTGGTGCAACTGGATCTTTATCTGGCCGGGTTGGGGCTGGATACCGGCTGGCTGGTGATCTTCGACCGTCGCTCCAATCAGTCGCCCATCGCCGAGCGCACACTGAGCGTTGAACAGTGCAGTCCCCAAGGTCGGCGGATTCAGGTGGTGCGAGCCTGAGCTGCCTGCCGGGGCCGTCAGCCGGTCACAAGGTTAACGCGGCGCAGGTTGCTTTGATACGAGCCTGTGTTTTCGCATTGCGGCCCGCTTCCCCTTGTCTGACAATACGCTCTATCTAATTAAAGGCATGGGGACATCATCGTGGCATATCAGCATCGTTATCTCGACGGCAGTCCGCTCACGCTGCCGGTCGGCAAAGTCGTGTGTATTGGCCGCAATTATCTCGATCATATCCGCGAACTGAACAACACCGTCCCGGAAACGCCGATTTTATTTATGAAGCCGGCAACGGCGCTGACGGCGCTGGATGAGCCGATTCACCTGCCCACTGGCCGGGGCGAGTGCCATCACGAGGTGGAACTGGCGGTGCTGATCGGTCAGGAATTGCGCCAGGCTGATGCCGCTACGGCCCGGCAGGCGGTGGCCGGCTATGGTGTCGCTCTAGATCTGACCTTGCGCGATCTGCAGAATGCTTTGAAAAAGCAGGGCCATCCCTGGGAAACCGCTAAAGCGTTTGACGGTTCCTGCCCGTTGTCGCCATTTTTGAAACCGGAGGCGTTGCCGGAACCCCAGGCTACGGATTTAAGCTTGCAAGTGAATGGGGCCATCCGTCAGCAGGGCAACACCAGGTTGATGATGATTGGGATTTTTGAACTCCTGGCTACTATTTCCACGCATTTCACCCTGCAACCGGGCGATGTGGTCTTGACCGGCACTCCCGCGGGCGTTGCGCCACTGGCTCCCGGCGATACGCTGGTGCTCAGCGTCGCGGGTCAGGATTTTCCGGCGCGAGTGATGTCATAACACCATGAATATTCTGATTGTTTATGCGCACCCTAACCCGCGCAGCTTTAACCAGGCGATTCTGGAAACGGTTGACGCGGCGCTGCGCGAACGGGGCCACACCACGCGAATTCATGACCTGTATCAGATGCAGTTCCGCGCCGTGCTGGATGGTGAGGATTTGCTGCGGAACTGGCGCGGCGAGCGGTCCGCCGATACCCGGCGGGAACAGGATGCGGTGCAGTGGGCGCAAGGGCTGGTGTTTATCTATCCGATCTGGTGGTTCGGGCCACCGGCGATTCTGAAGGGCTGGATTGACCGGGTGTTCACCCGCAAATTTGCGTTCGACTTCGGACCAGGCGGCATGAAAGGTTTGTTGACGCAGGAACGGGCGCTGATTTTGAATACCCTGGGCGGCGATGAAGCCACTTATCAGCAGGAGCGCTGGCATGAATTGCTGGTGCGGCCCATGGCCGAGGGCGTTCTTGGAGCCTGCGGGGTGCGCAACGTGGTTCACCAGGCGTTTTACCAAGTGCCTTCAGTTTCCCACGCACAACGGCAGGCGATGCTGGAGAACGTTCGGGCGCTGGCTGAGGCGTTTTGAGATGATGAGGATTAAGCCATTGGAAATCTGGTGCCCCGAACAGGAATCGAACCTGTGACCTCACCCTTAGGAGGGGTGCGCTCTATCCAACTGAGCTACCGGGGCTGAAAAGCAAACAGGGTTAAGGATAGCCGATCAGGCGCGATTCAAACAAGCGAGACTGTCGTCCGGACTGACCCGTTCAACTGAAATTCACGCCGACGGGCATCGGCCCAGGTCGTTTCCGCCATCCAGGCATCGCCATAACTATTGATCCCCAGCGCCGTCGATGAGCGAGTTCCGTAGCCGGGCGCGTCGATGAAGATCGCCGACAACCACCGTTCCCATTCCAGGGGGACACCGGTCTGCGGCAATTCAGCATCCGGGGCCAGGGTGCGATCCGCCATCAGGTCCAGCAATTCATCCGGCCCAGGGTCCGCCTGCCGTTCCAGCAAACTGCGCAGTCCGGCTACCCCGCGCTTCAGCTTGGGCCACGGAGTGTCCAGCAAATGATTGCTCAGGCCATACAGCCCCGGAGCCAGCGCCTGGGGTCCGCCAGCGCGATTGGAGTAGTAGTACAGCCCGGTTTCATCGCCCAGTAACAAATTAAAACTGTTATAGCGGTCAGCAATGGCTTGCAACGGTTGGAGCGCTTCGCTCGCCGGTTGATCGCCGCGCAGATAATCGCTCACCAGATGCCCCCGCGACGGCGCGCCCGGTTTCACCCGGACCGGATCACGATAATTGGTGATCGCGGCAAAGCGGCCCGTGCGAGTGACGCCCATCCAGGTTCCACCTTCTTGCAGATCGCGCCCCGCCAGCACCTCCGGCGCATCCTCCCAAAACGCCAGTGGCGCAGTTGGGCGCTCATGGAATTCATCACGATTGGCGACGGCCAGTAATTCATAGCCGGGATGACAGCGGTACGCCAACAGAATGAGACACATCACTCGCCTCCGTCATACAACTTCAAAATATCCAGCGCCATCGCCATCTGAATCAGTTGCGACAGGGTGCGCGCCCCCATCTTTTGCATCACCTTGGCGCGATGCACTTCGACGGTCTTGTGGCTTAATTCCAGCCGCTCCGCGATGTCCCGGTTGGACAAGCCTTCGGCGACATGCTGCAAAATATCCTGCTCGCGCAAGGTCAAAGTTTCAAACCGGTTTAGCAGCGCCTGCCGCCGGGCGCGGGTCCGCCGCCGCCCCTGATCCTCGGCGATGGCATGGTGAACGCTATCCAGTAACATTTGCTCGTTGAGCGGTTTCTCCAGAAAATCCATCGCCCCCTGCTTCATGGCGGCTACGGCGGTGGCGACATCGCTACGATAGGCCATCACGATCACTGGCAGATCAATCCCCTGATGGCGCAAATCGTCCTGAACGTCATGGTCAGCCCGCACATCAAGCAGCAGACAGGCGGGATGCTCGGGTTGATAGGCGTGTAGAAACGCTGCCAGGTCCACGAAGGGCCGGACCGACAACCCCACCGACGCCATTAACTGGCATAGCGCCTCGCACAACACGGTATCCTGATCCAGAATATAAACAACGGATTCATCGCAATGGCTCACGGCTTCTGACACCCGCTGAAAGATAAGGAATGTGCCAAAGTATAAAACATCCCGTCCGCATCGGGAGAGTTCGGTACAATTTCACTCCCTGAAAAAACCATCATTTCATCCACCCTGGAGCAATTGACATGACTGCATCTGCTGAAGACACCCTGGTGCTACGCCAGGACGAAGCTGGCATCGCCACGCTGACCCTCAACCGCCCCAGGCAATACAACTCACTATCTCAGGCCATGCTGAGCGCCTTGCAAGCCGCGCTGGACACGGTCGCGGCTGATGAGCATATTCGGGTCGTGGTGATCGCCGGAAACGGTCCGGCCTTTTGCGCCGGCCATGACCTCAAGGAAATGCGCGCCCATACCGACCGGGCGTTTCACCAGGCGCTGTTTGCCCAGTGCGGACAGGTCATGCTGACGATTAATCGCCTGCCACAACCGGTCATTGCCCGCGTACATGGCATCGCTACCGCCGCTGGTTGCCAGATGGTCGCCGCCTGCGATCTGGCGGTCGCCTCCGATAATTCCCGATTTGCCGTGTCCGGCATCAACGTTGGCCTGTTCTGCGCGACACCCGGCGTCCCGCTGAGCCGCAATCTGGGCCGTAAACCGGCGCTGGAAATGCTGTTGACCGGTGAATTTATCGACGCCGCGACCGCCCAGCGCCAGGGCCTGATTAACCGGGTGACGCCGCCGGATCAGTTGGATGCGGAAATCTGGCGGTTGGCCGACGCGATTTGCAGCAAGTCCCCGCTGGCGATCCGCATGGGCAAGGAACTGTACTACCGGCAACTGGGGCTATCGCTGGAAGACGCCTATGCCGCCGCCAGCGCCGCCATGGCCTGCAATATGGACAGCGAAGACGCCCGCGAAGGCATTGACGCGTTCATCGCCAAGCGCAAACCGACGTGGAAAGGCTGTTAAAACCCGAAAAGCCGTTAAACCGCCAATACGCCAAGAACGCCAAGTGATTTATAACAACGATTTAACCACCCTGGAGGAATCCGCGATGAGCGCTGGTCTGCATAACATTTACGAAAGAAGCCTGGATCAAAACCCGGCCAACTATGCGCCGCTGACCCCGTTGAACTTTATCGAGCGGGCCGCTTCGGTTTATCCCCACCACACGGCCCTTGTGCATGGCGAAGTCCGGCGCGACTGGGGGACGACCTACACCCGCTGTCGGCAACTGGCGTCGGCGTTGTGCCAGCGCGGCATTGGCCTCGGCGATACCGTCGCGGCCATGTTGCCCAACATCCCGGAAATGTATGAAGCCCATTTCGGCGTCCCCATGTCTGGCGCGACGCTGAATACGCTGAACATCCGGCTGGACGCGGAAACGATTGCGTTCATGCTGGAGCATGGCGAGGCGAAAATTCTGCTCACTGACCGCGAATTTTCGGACACGATCAGCAAGGCGCTGAAGCTGATGCCAGCCGGTAAACAGCCGCTGGTGATTGATGTGGATGATCCACAGTTTGTCGGCGGTGAAAAACTGGGAACGCTGGATTATGAGACGCTGCTGGCTGAGGGCGATCCGGCGTTTGCCTGGCAGCTTCCGGCCAATGAATGGCAGGCGATTAGCCTGAACTACACCTCCGGCACCACCGGCAATCCCAAGGGCGTGGTCTATCACCATCGTGGCGCGTATCTGAACGCGGTGAGTAACGCCCTGGTGTGGGACATGGGCCTGCATCCGGTGTATCTGTGGACGCTGCCGATGTTCCACTGCAACGGCTGGTGTTTCCCCTGGACGATTGCCGCCACGGTGGGCGTGAACGTCTGTCTGCGCCAGGTGCGCGCTGACGCAGTGTTCGAGTTGATTAAGCGGGAGAAGGTCAATCACTTCTGCGGGGCACCGATTGTGATGAACCTGCTCAAGAACGCCCCGGACGAGATGAAGGCGGGCATTACGCACCCGGTCAAGGCGATGACCGCCGGCGCGGCGCCGCCAGCAGCGGTGATTGAGGGGATGCAGCGGATGAATTTCGATGTCACCCACACCTACGGCCTGACGGAAACCTACGGGCCTTCAGTGGTGTGCGCTTGGCATAACGAGTGGGATGAGCTGACCTTGCCGGAACGGGCGGCGCTGAAATCCCGCCAGGGAGTGCGCTATCCCATGCTGGAAGGGCTGATGGTCGCTGATCCGCAAACGCTGGAACCCGTGCCGAAAGATGGCGAAACCATCGGCGAAATTTTCATGCGCGGCAACGTGGTGATGAAGGGCTATCTGAAAAATCCCGCTGCTTCCGAAGAGGCGTTCAAGGGCGGCTGGTTCCACAGCGGCGATCTGGCAGTCTGGCATGAAGACGGCTACATCGACATCAAAGACCGCTCCAAGGACATCATTATTTCCGGCGGCGAGAATATCTCGACGATTGAAGTCGAGGATATTCTGTACCGGCATCCGGCGGTGATGGAAGTGGCGGTGGTGGCGCGGCCTGATGAGAAATGGGGCGAGACGCCTTGCGCGTTCGTGACGGTGAAAGCTGGCGCGGAAGACACTACTGAGGAAGAAATTATCGAGTTCTGCCGCAACCAGTTGGCACGGTTCAAAGTGCCTAGAACCGTGGTGTTCGGTCCGCTACCGAAGACCTCAACCGGCAAGATGCAGAAGTTCATTCTGCGTGAGCGGGCCAGGCATCTCTGAGGAATTTGGCTGACAACAACTTCCCGCTCCCTGCTTCCTCCATTTTACAGGGCGGTCAAGGAGCGGTAGTTGGATCAGCAGCTCAAACCGGATGAGTGACTTCCCATCTTGTGAAGGTCTGCTCCCTGTGGGAAAAATAAAAAAAAACAAAAATTATGAATGCGGTTGCCGCCAGTTTTATGGCTATGAGCTTTCTACACCGGTCATTGACGCGAAGACCCGCACCCTGACCATTTGAACTCTACTCACCCCCACCGGAAACCCGCCAACCATGCGGAAGCAAAAAACCGATTACAACATCAAAGTCGCCGCGCAAGCGTTCTACCTGGAGGAGCAGTCCAATCCCGATCAGGAGCGTTACGTCTTTGCCTACACCGTACTCATTCAAAATCAGGGCAACATCGCCGCCCGCTTGCTGACCCGGCATTGGATCATCACCGACGCCAACGGCAAGATTGAGGAGGTGCGCGGCGATGGCGTGGTGGGTGAGCAACCTTATCTGCGTCCTGGCGAAGGCTTTCAGTACACCAGCGGCGCAGTGCTGGAAACCCTCATCGGCAGCATGAAGGGCAGCTATCAAATGTTGGCCGACGATGGCGTGACGTTTGATGCCGAGATTCCGGCCTTTGTGCTGTCCATTCCCCGGACGCTGCACTGAGGCGACTATCTTGACCCTGCGCTATACCTACACGTTATTTGCGCCGGTCTACGACATTTTTGTTGAGCGGTTCACCCACGGGGCGCGGCAGCGGAGTCTGGCCCGACTGGGCGATGGCCCGCATGATGAGGTGTTGCTGGTCGGCGTCGGTAGTGGCCTGGATTTACCGCTATTGCCACATGGACCACGCTACACCGGCATCGACCTCACTCCGGCGATGCTGGCCCGCGCCCAACGCCGTGCAGCTCGCCTGAAAATGGACATCCATTTCGATCAGGGTGACGCCCGCTGCCTGCCTTATCCCGCCGCTGCTTTCGACGTGGTTGTGCTGCATCTGATTCTGGCCGTGACCCCACACCCGGAGCAGGTGTTGCAGGAAGCCACACGGGTGCTGCACCCCGGCGGGCGAGTGCTGATTCTCGACAAGTTCCTGCGGCCAGGACAGTGTGCGCCGGTGCGGCGGCTGATCAGTCCGCTACTCGGTCTGCTGGCTACCCGCACGAATGTAGTGTTCGACGAGGTACTGGCACAAACCCCGGACCTGGAGGTGATGCTCGATCAACCGGCGCTGGCGGGCGACTGGTTCCGGCAGATCATTTTGCGCAAAACTGCCACTGAATGCCTCAATCTGTGAGCTATACTACAGCCTTGTATTCCGACGCACCTCCATAGCACGTTCCCAAGGCTATTCATGGACAGGCGGTTGAACAGCGTTCCCACCGTTAATTTCGCACCCGCCAGGACAGGGAGGTTTTTGCGTCGTCTCCTGATGGGGTGGGTTCTGGCTTGTGGGCCATTCACGCTCGCGGCCCAGGAGCTGATCGTCAACGAAGCCGCTCCCCAGCAGTCCATGAGCCGGAATGAAGCCCGGCTCTGCTTTACCATGCGGTTGCCCACTTGGGAAAATCGCATACCGGTCAAGGTGTTTGTGTTACCTGATGACCATCCGGTGCATCGTCAATTTACTAAAAGCATTTTGGGTTTATTCCCCTACCAGTTACGGCAGGTCTGGGATCGGCAGATCTTTTCGGGAACCGGACAGGCACCCATTACCGTGGCGACCGAGCAGGAGATGATCGAGCGGGTGGCGACGACCCCCGGCGGCATCGGTTATGTGGGATCCGGAGCGAATCATCCCCAAGTTCGTGTCCTGGAGGTCCGCTGACATGCACCGACTGGCGATAACCCTGCCCTTAATACTGTGCTCATTAAACGCATATAGTGAGGAATCCTTCTGGGACAACTTGCAGGTTCACGGCTTCGCTAGCCAGGCCGTCATCAAAACCAGCGACAATCGCTTTTTCGGCGACAGCCCCGATACCTCCTTCGATTTCACAGAAATCGGCATTAACGCCTCACTGCCGGTCAATCCCCAAATCCTCCTGGCCGGTCAACTATTGGCGCGGCGGGCCGGCGATATGTATGACGGTACGCCGACGCTGGATTATGGATTAGCTGATATGACCTTCGCCTCTTCTGCCGAGCAGCGCTGGGGTGTTCGCCTGGGCCGCATCAAAAATTCCCTGGGGATTTACAACGAGACCCGCGATGTTCCCTTCACCCGTCCAGGGATTTTCCTGCCGCAGGTCATTTATTACGACAAAGTTCGTAACCTGATGCTATCTACCGACGGCCTGATGTTTTACGGGGAGTCGTACCACGATGATCGGGGTACGCTATCGCTCACCCTG
This sequence comes from Pseudomonadota bacterium, assembly GCA_030917925.1. GTDB lineage: Bacteria > Pseudomonadota > Gammaproteobacteria > Competibacterales > Competibacteraceae > UBA2383. Next base: position 32,676 of record JAUPTV010000290.1, on the reverse strand, counting down.
GGCGGTGGTCAGTCGGTCATCGATGACAATGTGGCCTGGGCCTTCCTTGGCAATGACTTCGGCGGTGAACTCGAACCGGATGGCGTCGCTGGACTATTCAGATTCTGGTACACGACGCCCGAAGAGCGCTTGCAACTGGGGGTCAGTGGCGCGTTGGTCTCCATGCAGTTTGAGCCGGGTCAGTACTCGCCACTGAGCGCCGGAACCACCGACCTCTTTTTCTGGATCGTGTCCTTCCAGTATGGCGCGGAGGACTGGACGCTCACCGCCGAGTACGCCGGCGAACCGATCAAATGGCGCGATTACCAAAGTCCATTCTCGCCTGATCGCGACGTTACGGCAGAGAGTTATTACTTGCAGGGTGCTTATCGACTCCGGCCTGACCTGCAACTGCTGTTGCGCTATGAGGAAGGCTACGCCGACCGGAATGATCGGGATGGCGTGCAGTCTTCAGCCATGACCGGCGGCGCTATCCCGCCCTTCAATAGCTTCTCCAAAATCTGGACTGCCGGCCTGCGCTGGGATATTGATCAGCACTGGATGGTGCGGGCTGAATATCAACGCCATCAGGGAACCTTCATTCTGTCATCCAAAGAAAACCCCGATCCCGGTCAACCACAGGCAGACTGGAATCTGTGGGCGGTTCAAGCCGTGTTCCGCTTCTAAGCGCCATGTTATGAACCGACGTCATTGGACCCTGCTCTTTGCCAGCCTGGCTCTGATGTTTTGGTCATTGACGCTCACGGCCCAGGAACTGATCGTCAACCGCGCTACGCCCCATCAGCCGATCAGCCGGAATTCAGCTCGACTCTGCTTCACCATGCGGTTGCTGTCTTGGGAAAATCGCCTACCGGTCAAGGTGTTTGTATTTCCCGATAACCACCCGACGCATCGTCAATTTACCAAAAGCGTTCTGGGTTTGTTTCCCTACCAGTTGCGGCAGGTCTGGGATCGACAGATCTTTTCGGGAACGGGACGGGCACCGGTCATCGTGGCGACCGAGCAGGAAATGATCGAGCAGGTGGCAGCGACGCCCGGAGGCATCGGCTATGTGGAATCCGGGGCGAATCATCCCCAAATTCGTATCCTGGAGGTCCGCTGACATGCACCGACTACTCGTGGCTTTTTTCTTGATGCTTGGCGGATTCGATGCCTGGGCGGAAGATTCCTTCTGGGACGGCTTGCAAGTTCACGGCTTCGCCAGTCAGGCAGTCATCAAAACCAGCGACAACCGCTTTTTTGGCGACAGTCCTGACACGTCTTTCGCGTTCACGGAAATCGGCATTAACGCCTCACTGCCCGTCAGTCCGCAAATTCTGTTAGCCGGTCAATTACTATCACGGCGGGCCGGCGACCTGTATGACGGTGCCCCAGCGCTGGATTATGGGCTGGCGGATCTCACCTTTGCATCTTCAGTGGAGCAGCGCTGGGGGGTTCGTCTCGGGCGCATCAAAAATCCCCTGGGGCTTTATAACGAAACCCGTGATGTACCGTTCACCCACCCCGGAATTTTCCTGCCGCAGGTGGTGTATTTCGACAAAATCCGCAACCAGTTACTGTCTACCGATGGCCTGATGCTCTATGGCGAGTGGCGCGGTGATCAGGGCGCGATCTCGTTCACTGCTGGCGGGGGGCAGTCGGTCGTTGATGAAAATGCCAAATGGACCTATCTCCCACTCAGTTACCGCTTCGAGGGCGAATTTAAACAAAAAGACCCGGCGGCGCTGTTCAGCCTGTGGTACGCCACACCGAACGAGCGGTTCAAGTTCGGACTTAGCGGTATGGCCCTTGAGTTGCAACTCCATCCGGGGCCAGGATCGCCGCTGAACGCCGGGACGGTAGAACTCTTTTATGGGATCGCATCGCTCCAGTACAACGCCGAGGATTGGACGCTATCTGCCGAGTATGTTTACGAACCCATTGAATGGCGGAATATATTGTTCCCCTACACCAAGGCGACTGTGGAAAGCTATTATCTTCAGGGCACCTACCGCCTTCGCCCGGAGCTTGAAGCCTTGCTGCGTTATGAGGCGTATGCAAACCCGGACGACCGGGATGGGACCAAGACTTCCGCGATCACCGGTGGCTTGATCCCGCCTTTCAATACCTTCTCCAAAATCTGGACGACGGGCCTGCGCTGGGACATCAATCAACAGTGGATGATGCGGGCTGAATATCAGCGCCATCACGGAACTTTCATCCTGTCAGCCCGGGAAAACCCGGATTTCAGTGAATTACAGGAAGATTGGAACCTGTTCGCCATCCAGGCCGCCTTCCGTTTCTAAAGGCCGACACCATGGCTACAAGCGCTCTACCCCACTCACCGGCGCGCTATCTCAGTTTGCGCTGGAAAGCGCTGATCGCCCTCAGTGTCGTATTGATTCTGGTTAATGCTTCGCTGGCCTGGCTGGCCTACCATCAATCTGCGGATCAGTTTGAACAGCAACAGGCGCAAGTCCGGGATCAGCAGGCGCGGCAGCTTCAGGCGTTGCTGGAGGATGGTTATCAGCAAATGGCGCGGCTCGCCAGTATCGTACCGCTCCTGGGAGTGGCCCCGTCTGAACCGCATCTTGAAGCGCGTCTGCAAGGGGCGCTCGATCAGAACAGTGGTTTTATGCTCGATCTGGAATGGGATATTCGTTCAGTCCACTGGATCAGGCCAGAGGCTCGGCCCTTACTGTTATGGCCAGACCAGGCACCGACCCTCCCTGGGGAATTGAGCGAAGAGTTACAGAACGCCCCGGAGCAAACCGCCAAGCTGTTGTCCTGCAAACCGGACTGCTATCAGTATCTGGCGTCGCCCCTGTTATGGCGCGGTTCTTCGCATGGGGCGCTGGTGTTGAGCCGCTCCGTCGCTGACGCCCTGTTAACCTTTCATGGGCTGACGGGCGCTAATGTGGCGCTCATGGTCAACCACGCCGGAGCGCCCCGTTTTCCGGTCATCACCTATCGTGAGCAGATCGAACCCCTACTACGCCAGGTCCCTCCGGAATCATGGGCAGCGCCAGGGAATACTCATGTACAGGTCATTGCCCGTGGCGGGGAGTGGTTCGAGATCTCCCGGCGATCCACCCTGGCCCCCGGTGTAGACGCTTTGCTAATCAACCGCATCACCGAACAGCAGCAGGCCATCGCCACGATTACGCAAAACAGCATTCTCCTCGGCCTCCTCGGTCTGCTCCTGTCCGAAAGCCTGCTGTGGCTGGTGATGCAGCCCTTGGTTCGACGGCTCCAGCGACTGGCGGATGTGCTGCCCTTGCTGGCCGAGGATCAGTTCGCCAATCTGCGTAATCACCTGCCGACACGCGATACCGTGATCCCCTGGCGCGACGAGATGGATGTGATGACCGATACGGTCGCCAATGTGTCCGAATGCATGGAGCGCTTGCAACGGGACCGTGTGGAGGCTCAGGCCGAGCTGGTCTGGCTGGCTGATCATGATCCCCTGACCCAGTTGCTCAACCGTCGCCGGTTTAACCAGGAGTTAGCTGAACTGGTGAAGCAAGCTCGCATCGCGAACCACAGTGGGGCTTTGCTGTTCTTTGATCTGGACCAGTTCAAGGATGTGAATGACATTAGCGGTCACCCGGTAGGCGATTTGCTGCTTCAGCGGATTGCTGAACGACTGACGGAACTGGCCGCTGAGTGCTGCTTCCTGGGACGACTGGGCGGCGATGAATTCGCCCTGGTCGTGGCGCAGGCTGATCTGGCCGAAGCCATTGCGCTGGCGGAACAGGTGCAGATGCATATTCGGTCGGTGGTCGTCCATCACCATGATTTGCATTATCAGGTTTCCGCCAGCATTGGCATCGTGCTGTTTCCTGAACACGGGGTAGAACCTGAGCAATTACTCGCTCATGCCGATCTGGCCATGTACCGGGCCAAGGAGAAAGGCCGACGGCGCTGGTCGGTCTTTGCCCCGGAGGATCAGGATCGGGAACAGGCGGACAGCCGGGTGCGGTGGTCGGAGCGGATCGCCGTGGCTCTGGCCGAAGAGCGCTTTGAACTGCATTTCCAGCCGATCATGGAACTGGCGACCGGGAGTTTACACCGCATGGAGGCCTTGATCCGGATGCGTGATGAACAGGGAAAACTGGTTTATCCCAACAGTTTCATTCCCGTGGCGGAAAAGACCGGGCAGATTCAGGCCATTGATCACTGGGTGCTAGCAGAGTCGATCCTGACGCTGCAACAATATCCGGACATTAAACTGTCGGTCAATTTGTCGGCCAGCGCCCTTGAAGATCCGGCGCTGTTGTCAAACATGCAAAATCTGCTCGCTCAGTATGAGGTCGATCCGGCGCGGCTGACCTTGGAGATTACCGAAACGGTCGCCATCAACCGTCTGGAACACGCCACCCGGCTCATGCACCGCATTCAGGAACTCGGCTGTCAATTCGCCCTGGACGACTTCGGCAGTGGCTTTGCTTCTTATGCCTATCTGCGTCAACTGCCAATGAACTCGATCAAGATCGACGGTGCGTTCATTCGCAACATCGTCCAAAATCATGAAGATCGGGTCTTTGTCCGGGCGGTTGTCGAAATCGCCCATAGCATGGGCAAGCGGGTGGTCGCCGAATTTGTCGAGAACGCGGAGATCCTGGCGGTTCTGCATGAAATTGAGGTCGATTATGCCCAGGGCTATCACATCGGTCGTCCAGCGCCCTTACCTAACCCTTGACAATCCCGCGTTGCGCCCGCATTTAGGGAATAACCTCTGCTACCGCCCCGTGAGCCATCATGACCGACCACGAAGCCATTGAAGCTGAAGTCTTGCGCGAAGATGATCCTGACGAGACTTCGGCGAACAATACGATTGTTGCCGCTGCCGACGTTTTGCCCAACACCCTGTATCTGCTGCCGCTGTCGGAACGGCCGTTCTTCCCGGCCCAGGCGTTGCCCTTGCTGTTGAATGAGGAACCCTGGCTGCCGACCATCGAAGTCGCCGCCAACCGGGATCAGCGGGTCATCGGCCTGGTGCTGGTCAAACCGGACAGCGCGGAAAACGCCGGACCTGATGACTTTTATCCGATTGGCACGGTGGCCCGGATGCACCAGTTGGCCCGCAACGAGGGGCGCCTGCAATTCATTGCTCAGGGACTGCGGCGCTTTCGCATCAGCCACTGGCTGTCCACGCAACCACCCTATCACGTTCACGTCGAGTATCTGAATGAAGAGACGGAACTGGCCGGTCCCGATGAATTGCGCGCCTATTCGCTGGCGGTCATTAACACCCTCAAGGAACTGATTCCGCTCAATCCGCTGTATTCCGAGGAACTCAAGTTCTTCCTCAACCGCTTCAACACCAATGACCCGTCGCCGCTGGCCGATTTTGCTGCCAGTCTGACCACCGCCAGCAAGGGAGATTTGCAGGAGATTCTGGCGACGGCGCCGGTGCTGGAACGGATGAAAAAGGTCATTGTGCTGATCAAAAAGGAGCTGGAAGTCGCGCAACTGCAGACCAAGATTCGCAAGCAGGTTGAAGACAAAATGAGCGATCACCAGCGCAAGTTCTTCTTGCGCGAACAGCTCAAGGCGATTCAGCAGGAACTGGGTATTGCCAAGGATGACCGGACCGCCGATGTGGATCGCTTCCGCGAACGGCTGGAAACCCGCCACGTTCCCGAAGCGGCCAAAAAGCGCATGGATGAGGAGTTGGACAAGCTGTCGATTCTGGAAACCGGCTCCCCGGAATATGCGGTGACTCGCAATTATCTGGACGTGATGACCGATCTGCCCTGGGGTGTTTATTCGACGGACAATCTCGACTTAAAACACGCCCGCGAGGTGCTGGATCGCGACCATGACGGGCTGGCGGATGTGAAGGATCGCATCATCGAATTCCTGGCGGTCGGGGCGCTCAAGGGCCAGGTCGGCGGCTCCATCATTCTGCTGGTCGGTCCGCCGGGCGTGGGCAAAACTTCGATTGGCCGGTCGGTCGCCTCTGCGCTGGATCGCCAATTTTACCGACTCAGCGTCGGTGGGATGCGCGACGAAGCGGAAATCAAGGGCCATCGCCGAACCTACATCGGGGCGCTGCCCGGCAAATTCATTCAAGCCATTCGCGACGCCAAGACCGCCAACCCGGTCATCATGCTCGATGAAATTGACAAGATTGGCGCATCCTACCGGGGCGATCCCGCCTCGGCGCTGCTGGAAGTTCTGGACCCGGAACAGAATAACGAATTTCTCGATCATTACCTGGACGTGCGCTTTGATCTGTCCAAGGTGCTATTTATCTGCACCGCGAATCAGCTCGATACGATTCCGGCACCGCTGCTGGACCGTATGGAGAACATTCGGCTGTCCGGCTACATTACGGCGGAGAAGTTGCAAATCGCCCGTAATCATCTCTGGCCGAAGTTGCTGGAGCGCAGCGGGATGGAACGCGACCGGATTATCCTCAACGCAGAAGCGCTGCAGCAGATCATCGAAGGCTACGCCCGCGAGGCCGGGGTGCGCAATCTGGAAAAGCAGATGGGCCGGATCGTCCGTAAGTGCGCGGTGCAGATCGTCGAAAATCACGAGGAAGGCGCGATTACCGTGGAACGTTCCGATCTGGAACGCTATCTCGGCAAGCCGTCGTTCCGGGGAGAAACGCTGATGGCGGGCGTGGGCGTGATTACCGGTCTGGCGTGGACCGCGATGGGCGGCGCGACGCTGAATGTCGAGGCCAGTCTGATTCATACCAAGAATCGTGGATTCAAACTGACCGGACGCCTGGGCGAAGTCATGCAGGAATCGGCGAATATCGCCTATAGTTATGTGAGCGCCCATCTGAAAAGGTATCAGGCAGATCCCCAATTTTTTGATGAGGCGTTCGTGCATTTACACGTCCCGGAAGGCGCGACGCCGAAAGATGGCCCCAGCGCCGGCATTACCATGGCCACCGCCCTGCTGTCGCTGGCGCGAGGTCAACAACCGGCCCGGCCACTGGCGATGACCGGGGAATTGACCCTGACCGGGCAAGTGCTGCCGGTGGGTGGCATTCGAGAGAAACTGATCGCCGCTCGCCGGGTCGGGATTACCGAACTGCTGTTACCGGAAGGCAACCGGGGCGATTTCGAGGAATTGCCCGAACATATCCGCGAAGGCTTGACGATCCACTTTGTTGAGCGATTTCAGCAAGTGGTCGACCAGGTGTTCGCCGCATTCCAAGAGGAAGCCCCCATTGAAGACCTACCCTCACCTTCTGCTCCTTCTGGCGCTACTACAGTGGCCGATGCTGGCCTGGACGGCTTGTGATGATCCACCCGGTCGGCGGGTCAACTGGTGGCGCTGTGACAAGCAGGGCGTGGACTTGTCGGGCGCGGATTTGCGCGAGGCGGTGTTGACCCAGGTCAATCTGAGCGGTGCCAATCTGAAGGGCGCACGACTTAGCGGCGCGGATTTGGGCCGGGCGGTGTTGCACAAGACGGATTTTACCGGGGCGCAACTGCACGGGGCGCGACTGGTGTCGGCGCAAGGCGATCAGGCGGTGTTCACCGGAGCCAGTCTGACCGGCGCACGGTTGGAGCGGGCGGTGTTGACCGGGGTGAATCTGCGCAACGCTGATCTGAGCAAGGCCCATCTGTATCAGGCGAATCTGGCGCGGGCGGACCTGACTGGCGCTAAATTAGGTCAAGCGAATCTGATGCAGGCGGATCTGACCGATGCGCAACTGCTGAATGCTGATCTGAGTGGCGCTACCCTGAGCCGGGCTATGCTGGAAAATGCGGTGCTAACCGGTGCGCAACTGCGGGGCGCTCGACTGGATGGCGCAATATTGCTGAATGCAGACTTCACCGGCGCTGATCTGGGGCAAGCCACGCTGGCGGAAGCACGAATCGACGGCGCACGCTTTACCGACGCTAAACTCGACAGTGTTATCTGGATTAACCGTCAACGCTGTCCGCCGGGCGCGGTGGGTGAATGCCGGTGACGCTGGGTGATGTTGGGTGAGTGACGTGTTGCAATCCCCTCTTCAGACACTGATCCCTCATGCTGGGGCGATGAGCCTGCTCGATTCAATCCTCACATGGGACATTGATTCCATCCAGTGCCTCGCCAACACCCACCGCGACCCCGCCCATCCATTGCAGCGGCAGGGTCGACTGTCGGCCATCGTTGCTTTCGAATATGGTGCGCAGGCCGCGGCAGTACATGGTGGCCTCTGCGCCAGGGCGGACGGGAAAATTGCGCCCCCCGGCTATCTGGTGGCCTTGCGCGATGCACGCTGGTTCGTCGCTGAACTGAACAATATCGCTGCACCCCTGGAAGTGAGCGCACGTCGCCTTCTGGGCGAAGCCGCCCAATGCATCTACGCCATTCAGATCAGCGCCGCCGGTCAACTGCTGGCCGAAGCGCGGGTCACCATCATGTCCCAACCAGCTTCACCTTCCTCCTCCCGCACCGGTCTTCCGCCAACGAGCGATGGAAGCGCGTTGCCATGAAATTGGCAGGCTGGAAGCTGTGGCTGATCCTGTGGCCACTGGCGGTCTGGGCCAGCGAGGATACCCTGTCCGAGGTAATGCGGGCGCTGGCGGCGACGCCGGCGGTGGAAGCTGTATTTCGCGAAGAGAAAACCCTGGCCATGCTCCAGGAGCCACTGGTCACCGAGGGTATCTTGTACTACCGCGCCCCGGACTATTTGCGCAAACAGACCCTGGAGCCGCACCCGGAAGAATTCCAGGCTGAGGGTGAGTGGCTGACCCTGGAAACCCCAGGTCAGGGTCGTCGGGATTTCAATCTGCGGGGCTATCCGCAATTGCAACCCTTTGTAGAGGCCATTCGCGCCACGCAGGCCGGTGATCGGGTCACGCTGGAACGCTACTATCAGTTGGCATTCCAGGGCACTTTTAATGACTGGCAGTTGCATCTGACGCCCCGTGATGCGCAGGTGGCTCACTATCTGACGCGGATCATGGTGTATGGCCGCAAGAACTGGATCGACCGTGTGGATCTGCTGGAAGCCGACGGTGATCGCAGCGTGATGACGGTGACGCCGCGTTGAATATGCGCTCCTCGGTCCCGGCTGAAGAAAAGGGGAGATTACGCCGCTGGCCCATCCCACTGGTCTGGTTGTTGGCGGCGCTGGCTTGCGGCTGGATCGTGCTGAAAACCCCGGTGGTCGCGGATCTGACCCTGTTCCTGCCCCGCACGGATCCGGTGGCGGAACGGCTGCTGGAACAGTTGCGCAGCGGCCCGACGACCCGATTGATGATCATCGGCTTGTCCGGCAATACGGAGGCGGCCCGAGCCGACGCGAGCCAACAGTTGGCCAACCGCCTGCGAACCAGCGGATTCTTTTCGCGTGTGGCCAATGGCGTGGAGGTGTTGCCTGAGGCGGAATTGGCCACGCTGTACGCCCATCGCTATCTGTTGAGTCCCACTATCACCCCGGAACGTTTTACCCCGGAACGTTTTACCCCGGAACGCCTCCGCGCCGCATTGGAACAGCGGTTGCGGGAATTGCCATCGCCGCTGGGCGTGTTGCAGAAACGCTGGTTGCCGGGCGATCCCACGGGTGAACTGCTCAGTCTGATCAACGTCTGGACCGGCGGTCTGCGCGAACCGGTGAAACGTTTGGGCGTCTGGTTCAGTCCTGATGGCGACCGAGCCTTGCTCTTGGCGGAGACCCACGCTTCCGGCTATGACCTCGCCGCGCAACGGTTGGCCGTCAATGCCATTCGCGCCGCCGTTGCCGAAGTTCGCGCCGGGACCCGCGTGGAATTGGCGATGAGCGGTCCTGGGGTGCTGGCGACGCTGGCTGAAGACCAGATTCGCGCCGAGGCCGAGATCCTCAGTGCGGTGGCGATGGCCGCCATGGTGCTGATTCTCTTCAGTGTCTACCGCTCGGTGCGTGCGGTGGGGCTGGGTGCGCTGCCGATGCTCAGTGCGCTGCTGGCCGGTGCGGCGGCGGTCGATTTGGTATTTGGCCAGATGTATATGATTACCTTGGCGTTCAGTATGACGCTGCTGGGCGAAACGCTGGATTATCCGACCTATTTGTTCAGTCATCGCCGAATCGGTGAAACCGTGACCGATACGCTGCACCAATTATGGCCGACCTTGCGGCTGTGCGTGGCTACGACGGTGCTAGGCTGTTTGGCGATGATCGTTGGCGACTTTCCGGGTCTGAGTCAGCTTGGCGTTTTCACGATTGCCGGGATTCTCGCGGCCGTAGCGACAACTCGGTGGCTCTTGCCCGCGCTGTTGCCGCCCGACTGGACACCATTGCGGCCCGGATTGCCGGGGGAATGGACCGATACGCTGTTGCGCCCGCGCCCGACCCTGGCTTTGGCGCTAGGGGGCGGTGGGTTGCTACTGCTCGCCGCATTGCTGGTAAAAGCGCCGACCGTATGGGAAGACAATCTGGCGGTGCTGAGTCCGGTTCCGATGGATTTACTGCAACTGGATCAACAGTTGCGCACCGCTCTGGGGGCACCGGAAGTAGGTCGATTGATCGTCGTCGCCGCGCCGGACGCCGAAACCGCATTGCAACACAGCGAACGAATCATGACCTGGCTGGAGATTCGCCGCCAAGCTGGAGCGCTGGACGGTTATGAAGCCGCCGCGCGTTATTTGCCCAGTCAGTACACGCAGCGCCAGCGGCAGGCGCAGTTGCCGGACCCGGAAGCCTTGGCGGCGCATCTGGCCAGTGCTGCCTCAGGTTTGCCCTTCAAGCCTGAACTGTTTAAGCCCTTTCTCGACGCGGTTACTGCCGCCCGCATGGCTACGCCCATCACTCTGGACGATCTGCGGGGAACCTTGCTGGAAACACGGGTCGGGGCGCTGCTGTTTCCCGGTCAACGGGGTTGGACGGCTTTACTCCCATTGAGCGGCGTCAGAGAGGGATTGACCGCCGGGTTGCCGACGTATCCGGGTAGTCAGGCGCTGTATCTCGATCTGCGTGCCGAAACCAGCCGACTGGTGGCCGGTTTCCGTGAAGCGGTACTGGTGCGCATGGGCTGGGGGGCGTTGCTGATTATGGCCGTGGTCTGGATGGGCCTGCGGTCATGGCGGTTGACGCTGGCTGCATTGTTACCGGTGACCCTGGCGCTGGGGCTGGATGTCGCGCTACTGCTGGCGCTCGGCGAACGGCTGACATTGTTCCATCTGGTGTCACTGCTACTGGTATTAGGCATCGGCGTTGACTATGGTTTATTTTTCAGTCGGCCCGATACGGACCCGGTCATGCGCCGTCGTACCCTGCACGCGCTGCTGGTTTGTTGCGGCTCGGCGCTCACCGTGTTTGGCCTGCTGTCGCTGTCATCACTGCCGGCGTTGCGGGCGATTGGTCTGACAGTCAGTCTGGGCGTCGCCGCCAGTTTTATCACCGCCCTGGCGATAGCGCGGCCATTATTGAGTAAAATTGAGTTCAAACAATGACTAAAACGGCAATCAAACCTCTGGCGATGGCTGCCTGTACCGTGACCAACGCTCTGGGGCGAGGCGTCGCGGCATCGCTGGCGGCGCTGCGGGCCGGAATCAGTGGCCTGCGCCCCTGCGATTTTGCCGACACGAACCTGCCGACCTGGATCGGCCGGGTTGCCGGTCTGGAGGAGGAGTCACTGACCGGCAACTTTGCCGCTTTCGACTGCCGCAATAACCGACTGGCTCGGCTCGGTTTGGAACAGGACGGCTTCACCGCTGCCGTTCAGCACGCTCGCGACCGCTATGGCGCTGACCGGATTGGGGTCTTCATGGGCACCAGCACCTCCGGGATTGGCGCGACCGAACAGGCTTACCAGCAGCGTGATCCGGCCACGGGCCGCCTGCCCGCAAACTTTGATTACCAGCATACCCACAATGTGTTCTCGGTCGCCGACTTCACCCGCCATTGGCTGGGTCTGACCGGCGTGGCTTTAGCCGTATCCACCGCCTGTTCATCCAGCGCCAAGGCGTTTGCTTCGGCGTATCGGCACATCAACGCCGGATTCTGCGATGCGGCGGTGGTCGGCGGGGTAGACAGCCTGTGCCTGACGACGTTGTACGGCTTTAACGCCCTGGGACTGGCCTCCACCCAGATCTGTCGGCCCTGGGATGTCACGCGGGATGGTCTGAATGTCGGTGAAGCTGCAGGGTTCGCCCTGCTGGAGCGGGCTGAACCCGGCGAGAGCCGGATACAACTGCTCGGCTATGGCGAAAGCAGCGACGCTTATCACATGACCGCCGCCCATCCCGAAGGCGCAGGTGCAGTGCTGGCCATGGAGCAGGCACTGGCGCGGGCGGGATTCAGCGCGGAACAGGTTGACTATATCAATCTGCATGGCACCGCCACGCGATTGAATGACGCCGCCGAGGACAAAGCGGTCTTGCGGGTCTTCGGTCCGAACACGCCCTGTAGTTCTACCAAGGGTTGGACCGGGCATACGTTGGGCGCGGCAGGTATTACCGAAGCCGTCTTCGTCTGGCTCGGTCTGGAGCAAGGATTTATGCCGGGTACGCTTAACACGGGCCAGCGCGATCCGCAACTGGGTGCCGGGGTGTTGCTGGAGAACCAGGAACGACCGATGCACATCGCGCTCAGTAATTCTTTCGGCTTCGGTGGCACCAATTGCAGTCTGCTATTGGGGCGGGGGGCGGCATGAACGAGTTGTCCGTCGAGAGCATTGGTTTAATGGCCCCAGGCTTGATCGGTTGGCCCGCCAGTCAGGCGGTGTTGACGGGTGCACAGCCCTACCAGGCCGATCCGATACCGGCGGCGCTGGGTACGCTGTTGCCGGCGAATGAGCGCCGCCGCACCACCGCGACGGTAAAGTTGGCTTTGCAGGTCGCGCAGGAGGCGATGGCAAACGACTTTGGCGCGGTACGCCACACCTTGGGAGTTCATACGGTGCTGGCTTCTTCCGGCGGGGATAGCGAAGTGCTGGATAAAATCTGCACCGCGTTGACGCAGCCCGACCGGCCGGTATCGCCGACCCAGTTTCATCACTCGGTACACAATACGCCAGCGGGCTACTGGGCGATTGCTACCGGCTACACCTTGCCCTCGCTCAGTCTGTCCGCCTATAACGGCAGCTTTGCCGCCGGACTGCGGGAGGCGGCGGCGCTGGCCTGGATGGAACAGGCGCGGGTGTTGTTGGTTGCCTATGATCTGCCGTTGCCATTTCCCCTGTCAGAACAGCGGCAAATCATCGCGCCCTTCGCGGTCGCGCTGTTGCTGAATCCCCTGGATACCGCCCACCGTCTGGCCTTATTGCGATTCCCCAGGGAAACCACCGGATCGGCAACCGCCCTGGAGAATCCCGCGCTGGACGCCTTACGATTGGGCAACCCCGCGGCCCGGAGTCTACCGTTGCTGTGCGCGATTGTTCGACACCGGGCGCAACGGGTGGCGCTGCCGGTGGGCGAGGGCGAATGCCTGACTTTGGAAATTCAGCCATGAAACGGGCACTGGTGACGGGCGGCAGCGGCGACATTGGCCGGGCGATTTGTGCATACCTGGGCCGCAACGATTTGCATGTCATCGTGCATGGCCATCGTCATCCCGAACCGGCGCTGAAAACCGCTGATGCCGTCCGCGCCGCCGGGGGTTCAGCGGAAACCGTCGTGTTCGATGTGACTGACGAAGAACAAACGCATTCGGTTCTGATGGAACTGCTGGAAGCCGGGCCGATTCAGGTGCTGGTGAATAACGCGGGCGTCCACGCTGACGCGCCCATGGCGGGTATGTCAGCCGCGCAGTGGCGTTTGCCCATCGACGTCAGTCTGCACGGCTTTTTCAATGTGACCCAGCCCCTGCTGCTGCCCATGATCGGCACCCGCTGGGGACGCATCATCAATATTTCTTCGCTGGCGGGCGTGACTGGAAATCGCGGTCAAGCCAACTACGCGGCGGCCAAGGCGGGCCTACATGGCGCTACCAAAGCGTTGGCGTTGGAACTGGCGACCCGGGGGGTGACGGTCAATGCGGTCGCTCCGGGAATTATCGCAGGAGAAGTGGCTGATGCGGCATTTGACGCCGCGACGATCCAGCGTCTGACCCCCATGCGGCGCGCGGGGACGCCGGAGGAAGTTGCGGCGCTGGTAGGCTTCCTGGCTTCTCCCGCAGCCAGTTATGTCACCGGGCAGATTATCGGCGTCAATGGCGGGATAGCCTAACCATGTCTATCGCTGTGGTCATTCCCGCTTATGCTGAAGCCGCGACGATTGCCGACGTCGTCCGTCGCGCCCGACCGTATGTCGCTACAGTGATTGTGGTGGATGATGGGTCGGAGGATGAAACAGCGCTTCAGGCCGAGGCCGCCGGGGCGCAGGTATTGCGGCAACCGCTCAATCAGGGCAAGGGCGCAGCGCTATGGCGGGGAATGCAGACTGCGTTGGCGCAGGGCGCAACGGCGGTGATCACGCTGGACGCCGATGGTCAGCACTGTCCCGAGGATATCCCCAAGTTGCTGGACATCCATCAACGTCAGCCGGAGTGTTTGGTGATCGCCGCCCGACTGGAGCATCGGGAGTGCGCTCCGCGCCTGCGGCGTTTCGCCAATGGCATGGCTGATTTCTGGGTATCCTGGGCCGCAGGTTGCCCTATTCGTGATACGCAGTCCGGGTTTCGATTGTATCCAGCGGTCCTGTTACAAAAACTGTTTCCCCCACGCCCTGGTCGGCGTGGTTTTGTGTTTGAGAGCGAGATTTTGATCCGGGCGGCGCAAGGGGGATCTCGCCCGACGACCGTAGCGGTCGCGACGATTTATCTGACCGCAAGTCGCGCCAGTCATTATCAGCCTTGGCGGGATACCTGGCAGATTACCCGGATGGTGGCCTGGGAACTCATTAAACGGGGGCTGTATCCGTGGGGTCTGCTGCGGTCACTGGGCGTCGGGCCTTTGCCATAGGAGATTCAGGCGATGCGAATTTTGCTGGTTAAACCCCAGGCTCATCTGCAAACCGTTCTGGGTTTGCAACGTTTCCAATGCCTGGAACCCTTGGAATTCGGCTATCTGGCCGCTGCCATCCCGCCGGAACATCCGGTGCGCGTGCTTGATTTGCGGCTGTTCTGGCGGCCAGACGCGGCTCTGATTCGTGAGTTGGCTCGGTTCCAACCGGATCTGGTGGGTTTTACTGCCTACAGCCACGAATCCGGCACGATGAAACGGCTGGCCGCCCTAGTTCGCCGCCTGATGCCGAAAACGCGTATCGTGATGGGCGGTCATCATGCTACGGTCGCCACAGCAGATTGCAATATTCCCGAGATTGACTACATCGTGCGCGGCGAGGGCTGTGCGCCGTTCCGTGATCTGGTCACAGCACTGCATCAGGGTCATGAACCGGACGGAATCGCCAACCTGCTGCGAACCGGGGCGCATTTTGACGCGGCCGCCACTGTTGAATGGCCGCGTTATCCCGATCCGCGCACCTTGCCCTTGCCCCGGCGCGATCTGTGGGACCCTCGATCCTATTACTGCGCCTGGGTCTGCGAAAATCCCCGCCACTGGCAAGCGCTCTATCCCCCGGTAGCGATGGTGCGCACGTCCTACGGTTGCAAGATGACCTGCTCCTTTTGTATCGTGCCATTCCTGAGCGGCGGCGTTCATCTGCCCCGCGCTGCCGACGTGGTTGCTGAAGATATTGCGCGAATCGCTGTCGATCATGTCTATTTCGCCGACGATGAGAACTTTATCGATGAAGCCTTCGGCTTCGAACTGGCTGAGGCGCTGGAGAAACGCGGCGTGCGCAAGCGCTATTTCGCCTGGGCGCGGGCGACGACCATCTTGCGCTACCCGGAGCTATTGCGGCGCTGGCGGGAAATCGGACTGGATGGCGTTTTCGTCGGTTTTGAATTTGTCACTAACCAGGAACTGAAAGCCGTGCATAAGGGAGGCACGGTCTCACACAATGAACGCGCCCTGGATACGCTGCGCAGCTTGGGGATTGCCTGTCATACCGCATTCATGGTGCGCCCGGAGTACGGCTCTGGGGAATTTCAGCGGCTGCGCGACTATGTCAACGCCATGCCGCCCGCTCAGTGCAGTTTTACCGTCTGCACCCCCTCGCCGGGTACGGCGGACTATGCCGCCGCGCGTCCAGCGTTCTGGGCTGGCGATGCTTACGATTTGCATGACTGTATGCATCCGCTGATGCCGACCGCTCTGCCTTTGCGAGAGTTTGGCGAGGTGTTCGCCCGCCAACTCCACGAAGCCGCGTGGCGTAATCCGTTGCGGGTAGAACGCCATCCGATCCGGCCCTGGGAACTGGCGCGGGTGATCGTCGCCGAACAGCGCTATGAACGGGCCTTCCGGCGGCTCTATCGCGATTTTCCGCGTGAATTGTGGGACTGGCCGGGTTCGGCAGCGCCTGCCGTTTCGGGTCAGTTGTGCTAATTTTCTGGATGGTTAAATAACGAGTTTTTAGTGTGATCCGAAACTGCAAACTGCCACTGCTGGCCACGGCCGCGCCGGAAATGCCGATGGCCTGTGGGCGCAATGGCGTCATCCACCGTGCGGCTTTTCTGCGTCAGGTCGCGAGCGTGGTCCGGCAACTGCCCGCAGCGCGTTTCATCCTTAATTTGTGCGAAGACCGCTACCGGTTCCTGGTTGCATTCGCCGCGGTGGGTCTTAACGGCCAGACCAATCTATTGCCGTCAAGTCGAGCTACTCTGCATCTGCGCCAACTGGCTGACGATTATCCTGACCATGCCCGGATCGGCGACGAGGATGTTGTGCGCTGGTTGATGCAGGAGACGGGCGACGATTCGTCTCTCCCATCGCTCGAATTGCCCGGCGATCACGTCATGGCGATCACGTTCACCTCCGGGAGCACCGGTCGCGCCAAACCGCATCCCAAGCGCTGGAGTGAACTGGTCAATGGCGCACGGCAGGCCCGGCAACGCTTTGGTTTTGCGCCCGGTCTCACCGTAGTGGCCACCGTGCCGCCCCAGCACATGTATGGTCTTGAAACCTCGATCATGGCCCCGTTGGCCAGTGGGGTTTGCATCCATACCGGTCGGCCTTTTTTCCCCGAAGATGTGCGCACGGCATTAAGCGAAACATCGGCACACCGCATCCTGGTAACGACCCCAGTCCATTTGCAGACCTGCGTCCAGGCGGAACTGCGCTGGCCAGACCTTGCCTTTATTATTTCCGCTACGGCGCCACTGTCCCCGGACTTGGCGGCGCAGGCTGAACAGGTGTTCAACGCGCCCGTGCTGGAAATTTATGGCTGCACCGAAGCCGGTTCCATCGCCAGTCGCCGCACTCTGGATGGCAACTACTGGCGGCTGTATGAAGGGTTTCGGCTGGCCGGAGAGACGCTAACCGGGGCGCATTTAGTGGAACCGACGCCGCTGAACGACGTGATTGAAGCCAGTGGCGATGATGAGTTCCGCCTGCTGGGCCGCCGTGAGGACTTGGTTAACATCGTCGGCAAGCGCAGTTCGCTGGCGTATCTGAATCATCAACTCAGTCAGATCGAGGGCATAGTGGAAGGGGTGTTCGTCCAGCCAGATGGCCCGGAGGTGGGGATGGGTCGGTTGGCGGCGGTGGTCGTTGCGCCGAAATTGAGCACACGCCAGGCGCTGGCGGCGCTGGCGGAACGCCTCGATCCGGTGTTTCTGCCGCGCCCGTTGGTGAAAGTCGAAGCGTTGCCGCGTAATGAAACCGGCAAGCTAACGCGGGAGTCACTGCTGGCGCTGATCAAGCCGGGTTACTGGGTAGCGGAAAGCGCCGGTGAACACTGAAAAATGGATGGTCATTCCTGCCGATCATCCCAGTCTGGCCGGGCATTTTCCCGACAATCCCATTGTGCCCGGCGTGGTCCTTCTGGATGAGGTCATCCAGGCGCTCAGCGACTGGCGGCCTGACGCCCAGGCGGTCGGGATGCCCGTTGTGAAATTCCTGGCTCCACTGCGCCCGGAACAACCCTTTTCCGTTGGTCTCGTGGAAACCGGTCCTGGCCGGGTGCGGTTTGAGTGCATCCGGGAAGGGGGGCAGTTATTGGCGCGGGGTCAGATCGCCTTGCGTCCTGAATAGGTCCGAAACAGATCGAATTCCACACGACAATCGGCCTCAGCGAAGCCGGCAGCGCGGATGGCCTGCAGAATGGTTTCCGGCGGTACGCAATGTTCGATGGTGTCCCAGTAGTAGCGCATCAAGGTTTGCGTATCCCGCTCCCCCGTCGTTAGTCGGCCCAGCAGTGGAACCAGTCGCCCCAGATAGAACTTGAGCAAGGTGCGTTTCAAGGGGTGTGTCGGGCGGGCGATTTCCAGAATCAGCAGGACGCCGCCCGGTCGCAGAACCCGGTGAAACTCGCTAAACGTGGTGTTTAGATCAGCCACATGCCGCAAGGCATAGCCCATGCTGACCAGATCGACCGACTGATCGGCGACCGGCAACTGCTCCATGAGTCCCTGCATCAATGGAATATTCAGCAAGCGGCGAACCTCGTCCAGCATTCCCGCGCTCACATCCAGTCCGATCACTGATTGCGGATCGCCGGTAATGCGCAGCGCTTGGCGAGCCACCAAGCCGGTGCCAATCGCGACATCCAGCACCGTCATGCCCGGTTGCAAACCCGCACGGGTTAATTCCCGGCGGCGGTGCCAACTGCCTGAACCCAGCGAGAGCAGCCGATTGACATGATCATAATAGCGGGCGGTCCGGTCGAACAACCCACGCACGAATGCCGGGCGTTGCGCCAGATCGGGGTAATAGTCGGGCAGTGGTGGATGGGGTTTTAGTGGGGCATCGGGTTTCACAGCAAAATTCCTGAAGAGTGTTATACCGTTTATTAATGAGGATCGACATTACCGGTCGCCGCCAACCGCCATGCCCTCAATTTCGATCAACAGCTCGCGACGGCAAATATCGGCATGCAGGAATAACAGGTCGGCGTCTGCGCCCAGTGCGCTGACGATGCTGGCGCGCAACGGTGCCGGGTTGAATTCGTGACGGCAATAGACTTTGAGCAGCGTCAGACGCAAGGGCGCTGGAGCGACACGCTGGGCCTCAGCCAGCAACGTTTCCAGATTCAGCAGCGTCTCGTCCAGTTGCGTCCTCAAATCATGATGCTGGCTGGCGTGGCCGACGATGCTGGCGGTACCGGAAATGTAGAGATGGCAATCCCGTTGCCCCCAGGTTTTCAACACCGCGCGAGAAAAAGAGGGGCTGCGCCGACCGTATTGGGGCGGGTAGTGAAAGGCGCTCACCTGACGGGGGTTTTCAATCTGTATTCCGGGTTGCCGGGCGGCCAGTACGGATATTCGCAATCCTGGGCGGTAGGTCCCAATAGCGCAGGCTGCCGGCAGATGCGGTGCGCAATCCGCCAATTCCGCCATCAACGCTTGATGTCGGCCCGCACAAAAAGCCCGATAGCGCTCCAAACCAACACATTCCTGGTTGATCTCGGGAAAATAGTTCCAGGCGCGCAGAATATGCGGGTAACCCAGCGTATGTGCAGCGGCGAGCAAGCGGCGGTAGGCGACGGCAGTTAATGGTTGCAGAGCGTCTTGCGCATATTCATCCAGTTGCAGATGCAGAAACGCCGCCTCGCCATCCTCTGCGTAACCTACGCCATTCATCGTCCCGGCGCGCACGGGTGATGGGCTAAGCCAGACCTCCGAAGTCACCGTAGCGCCCAATTCAATCAGGGGAATCCGGCAGATCCGTGGATCTAAATCGGTCACTGCTGGTTCACAAAACTGGATCAGCGCCAGCAACCGTTCGGCATCCAAGGCGTCCATCTCTGGCGTAGCGTGGCGGTAGGTGACCGTAAAGGGAGGCATGAGGACTGTTTTAGCAAGGCATTATGGAAATATTGGCGAGTTCCCATCGAGACGTCCAGACATTCAGACGTAAGACGGTAGTCAATTTTTACAACAGGACGTGATATAGTTTATGGCTTAATTTGTCAACCCGGATAGCCCATTCCTACTACGCATCCACTATCACGAGGTCACTCATGGAAGCGCTCTCGCCGTTTGAGCTGGAGGTCGCCCGACTACTGGTCGAAACCCTGCATCTGGAAGATATCCATCCAGAACATATTGCGCCTGAAGAACCCCTGTTTAACGATGGACTGGGCCTGGATTCTATTGATGCCCTGGAACTGGCGCTGGCCATCTCCAAAACCTATGGGTTTCAACTGCGTTCTGATGATCAACAAAACCTGCAAGTTTTTGCGTCGCTGCGCACCCTGAGCGCACATATCGCTCTAAACCGCGCCCGCTGATTTCACATTTCCCTCGATAATCAAGGACCCTCCATGAATCGGCCATGGACACAACTGCCAGAGCGGAGCAACACCCTGGCTTTATGGCTGATTCGCTGGATTGCATTGCGCCTTGGTCGCCTGGCAGGTCGCGCTCTGCTGTACCCCATTACTCTCTATTTTCTGCTTACTACTGGCGAAGCGCGGCGTGGATCACAACAATTCCTGCGCCGGGCATTGGCCCGTGAACCCAATTGGCGGGATCAATTTCGTCACATGCACTGCTTTGCCGCCACGATTCTTGATCGGGTTTATTTTTTGACCGGGCGGCTGGAACACTTTGCAATGACGATTCATGGTAGCCAATCGATTCTGGATCAGGCCGAGTCCGGTCGTGGATGTATTCTGCTGGGATCACATTTGGGCAGTTTCGAGGCGTTGCGGGGTCTTGGTGTTCACCAGCGTCAGTTGCCCATCCGGATGCTGATGAATACCGCTCATAATCCGATGATGAGCCAATTACTGGACGTGCTGAATCCTGAGTTAGCGCAAGGCATTATCCCAGTGGGTGGACCGGAAACCCTGCTTAAAGTGAGTGAAAGCGTGGAGCAGGGCTGCTTGGTAGGGGTGTTGGGTGATCGGGTGGCACCGGGTGAGAAAGCGGTTGCTTGCCGGTTTTTTGGCCAGCAAGTGGATTTTCCCACGGCACCGATCATCATGGCGGCGTTGACCGGTTGTCCGGTCATTTTGTGTTTTGGCCTCTATCGGGGCGGCCATTGCTACGAGGTGCATTTCGAGCGACTGGCCGAGCGCGTGGTTCTGGATCGGCGCTGCCGACAGGAACAAGTAGCAGTCTGGGTACAGCGCTATGTAGACCGACTGGAGCATTACACACGCGCTGCGCCTTACAATTGGTTCAATTTCTATGATTACTGGCAGGATGCTCCGTTAGTAGACAGGGCAAGGGTGAAGGTCCGTCGGCCACAGCGCTTCGCCAGACAACTTGAGATGGGTTGGCAAGGATTGTGGACGTTGTTGCTGTCCAACATGCTCCTGTTAGTGACGTTGGGTCTGAGTGGGCTGTGGCCGTTGCGCCGGGTTTGGCGAACAGCGCGGGATACGCCATGTCAGGTTGTGGCCGGCGACTGGGTGATTGTGCTGGGTATGCGCCTGCAACATAACCAAGTGAGCCGCGACTACGCTTGCCGACTGGAGCGGGCTGTGGTGCTGTATCGTGCGGATCCACAGCGGCGCATCCTGCTGGTCGGTGGCCAAACCGGTTGCCGTGACAGCGAGGCAGCGCGGGGTCGGGAATATCTCTTGGCAAGGGGTCTGCCTGCCGAGGCGCTAGTGGTTGAAGAGCAATCTCTGCATACCTTGGATAATCTGCGTCACGCCCGACAGTTGTTGGAGAAATATCAGACACCATCCTTGGTGCTGGTGACCAGTCGCTACCATCTGGCCCGCAGTGAAGCGCTGGCGCAGGGTCTGGGTCTATGCCCGGTGTTGTGCGCTGCCGAGGAGCGCCTGCGTCTTGACCTGTTGACGGTATGGCGGCTGGTCGTGGAAACCGCTTACCTGCACTGGTATGAGGTATACCAACGCTGGGCGCACTGGATAGGGCATCGCCACAGCCCGGCAGAGATCCGTTGAACTATGGCGGTCTATCTCAACAGTATCGGTCTCTGCACGCCCGGGTTGCCAAACTGGCCAGTCGGGTGCGCGGTGCTGACCGGACAGCGACCCTATTCGCCCGATGAACCTTTACATTTTGACCGGGTGCGATTGCCGCGCAATGAAGCGCGCCGCGCCAGTTTGACAGTCCGCCTGGCTCTGCAAGCGGCGACGGAGGCGCTGGATGCCGTGGGGATGAAGGCGGCAGATTGCAGCGCCATCTTTGCCTGTTCCGGGGGTAATACCGAGGCGCTGGATGCCTTATGTCGCGCATTGATTGAACCAGGACATCCCATTTCTCCCAATCAATTCAATAATTCGGTTCATAACGCCCCCTTGGGTTACTGGACGATTGCCGCCGGTTCGCACCAGTCTACAGCCAGTGTCGGCGCTTATGACGCTTCTTTTGCTGCTGGACTACTCGATGCGGTGGCCCTGGTGGAACTGGATCAGCGACCGGTATTACTGGTGGCTTTTGACACCCCGCCGCCGTCGGCCCTGCAATCTTTTCGGGCAGTTACCACGGCCTTTGGCGCAGCATGGTTGTTGATGCCGGCGTCCGACGGTGGGAGTAACGGGATGGTCGCTTCTACGGATAGCAATGGTCAGGATGACGGTATTCTGGCACGATTGGACAATTTTCGGGTTTGCGCCCAGCAGACGGGCGATGACGATGGAGATAGAGATGGCGGGGATAGCGGATTGTCGGGGCTGGAATCCTTGCGCCTGAGTAATCCCGCCGCACGCTGTTTACCCTTGCTGCGCCTGATCGCTAACCGACAGCCCGGTAAGGTGCAATTGTCCTATCTGCCCGGTTGGTGTTTGGAATTTCATCTCAAATTTTGACAAAAATCACCGCTCAAACCCCCCATTCATGCACGGGCGTTCCGGTGTGTTGCTGTTCCAGATAAGCCAGCGTCAGGGCTTGCAAGTCGGGACCGTTCCGCTCCAGAAAGCGCTGCTGCCAATGCGCGCCGGTGCGGCCACTGGCCACCCGTGCAGCGATGATGTCCAGATAATCAGTGACATCTGCTGCATTCATCTCTAACGCTAACAACTCGCGACGGGCCATCGGCAGCAGTTCCGCCAATACCAGTGACTGTAGCGACTGACGCTGACCGTGGAGCCAAACCACTTCTGCCCGCAATCCATTCCGCGCCGCCGCGTAGAAATTGGCGCGGCATTGGGTGAAATCCAGCACGGTGCTGGCGATGGACATCATCCGCGCCAGACCGTGAACAAGTCCGTAGTAAAACGCGGCATTGGCGATGGTGTCGGGAATGCTGGGACCGGCGGGCATGACCCGATGTTCAATGCGCAGGTGCGGCGTTCCATCCGCCTCGAAACCCACCAGTGGCCGGTTCCAGCGCCAAATCGTCCCATTGTGCAGGCGCAGATGCGGTAACTGCGCTGCCGGTTCCGCACTGAGATCCACCGGCAGTAAGGGTGGATAGTGCGTCAGATTTTCGGCAAACAGTTCCAGCAGCGATTCCCGGACATAGCCGCTGCCAAAGGTCACCCGCCGACACGTCGGGTCATCCGCGTTTTCGCCGCCGGCCAGCGCAACGCCCTGTTCAAACAGGGGAATGCGGGTTTCATCCCACAGCGCCTTGCCGAACAGGAATGGGGAATTGGCGGTGACGGCGACCATCGGCGCTGACAGGAGCAAAGCGGCGTTGAAGAACGCGGGCGCTTGATCCACCGTGACCTGTAAATGGGTCTGAAAGGACGTGGTTGCGGCTTCCAGCATCACATCGGCATGAGTCAGGCGCAGGGTCTCCGTCCCGTGAATCGCCAGGGTCATCGGTTGGCCGTGTCGCCGTTGCAAAATTTGATCATTGATCGCCCGGTAGCGTTGCTGGCTGGACATATTCTCCGGGATCAAATCCTGATTGCGCAGGGTCGGCAGAATCCCGATCAGCGCGACGCTGACATCGAGTTTTGCCGCGACGCGCTCACAGTCCCGCCACAAACTTTCGAGATTCGTGTGCATCCGGCGCAACGCATCTCCGCGCAACGGCAGGGGCGGCGTATTCAACTCGATGTTGAACACGCTTAATTCCGGCACGACCAGCGGATGGGCCATCCGCTCCAGAAAGCGCTGATTCAATGGCGCGGGCTGACCCTGGCGATCCACCAGCCACGCTTCGATTTCAAAACCGCCAATACCACCAGTCGGGGCAAATCGACGCTCCTGGAACCAGTCGGTCAGCAACGCCGTTTCCTGACCCAGACGGGTCTGGAACCGCTGGAAATCCTGGGCGGTGAAGGTCGAACGGGAAATTTCCTGGCCCATAAGCAGCTTCTCGCAACGATGGCTTCTTTGAACTTTGACTATAGCCGACCACGTTCATCCCGGCAGGCGAAACCGCGTAAGGGAATTTCCAGATTCCGGGTCAGCGCAATGGCCTGAAAGCGGTCGCCCATTTCGCCCGGCAAGGTCAGCAACTTCACCTGGCGGGCCTGTTCCAGATAGCGCACGCCCAGGTGAGAGTTGGGGGGGATTTCCTCCGCCAGCAATTCCATCAAGCCACAGCCCAGCAGGAAATAGCTCTGCGTCGTATAGCCCGCGACGTCGAGTCCCACAGCGAGTGCGGCGTCAGCGACGGCGGTGAAATCGACATTGGCGGTGATGTCCTGCAGGCCGGGTAAAATCAGCGGATTATCGTGCGCCCGGTGGCGATAGTGGCAAAGCAGGGTTCCAGTGTGGCGTTCCGGGTGATAGTAGTCCCGGCGTGGATAACCATAGTCGATAAATAGCAACGCGCCGGCGGTCAGGGGTTCGGCTACCGCTGCCAGCCATTCGCGCAACTGGGGAACATACTCGGATGTGTAGCCTTCCGGCAGCCGCCCGCCGATCTCTGTTTCAATGTGCGCGACCATCGCCGTCACTGCTGGATCGTCCGCGCCCTCAATGCAGTCCAGTCCGTTTTCCGTACTGACCACCATCAACCGGCGCGGTCCCTGGGCAGTGATGCGAAAGCGCTCGACTGGCAGGGCGTCCAGAACCTCATTGCCGAGGATGACCCCGCGAAATCCGGAGGCGGGCAATGTGTCCAGCCAGACCACCCGTTCCAGCAATTCCGGCGCCTGTTCAGCCAGGGTCTGGCGCTGGCGTTCCCGCAATTCGCCGCTCAGTTCCAGAATGGCGTATTGTTCCGGCAGGGCGTTCAGGGTGCGCAATTCCTGGAGCAGGTCGGCGGCCATAATTCCGCTTCCCGCGCCAAGCTCCAGAATTGTGCCGCCGCCGAGTGCGTCCAAAATCTCCCGGCACTGGTGGGCCAGGCAGTGGGAGAAGAGCGGCGACAGTTCCGGCGCGGTAATGAAATCGCCACCTGCGCCAAATTTGCGGGTTCCGGCGCAGTAGTAACCCAAGCCCGGCGCGTATAACGCGAATTCCATAAAGCGGGCGAAGGACATAGCGCCGCCCATTGCCGCTATTTCAGCGCGGAGATGATCCAGCACCCGCATACTGTGCGCGGCAGCGGCATGATCTGGAACGGGCAGAGTCTGGAACGGGTCAATGGATGGCATTATGGGCTGGCCTGGTCGAATGGGTCTGAGAGAAATGAAGATGGCGTTTTACCACGAGCGGGCAACCCGGTTAAAATCGCGTCATGCATTTAATCCCCCCTGTCGAACATTCCTCGCCCGATGGGTGCGCCGCCTCTACGAAGTTTCCTGCCCCTGGATACAGTAACCGCGTGATAAAAACCTTCATCATTCCAGGAGTATTGACCCTGTTGCTGGCGGTCGGTGCGTCAGCTCAAGCCCCGACTGTAACATCGACCCCGAATCAGATCCCGGCACCAGCCTACGTTAGCGATAGTGTGGATGTTCCCTTACGGGCTGGTGCCTCTAACCGCCACAAGGTCATTGGCTCAGTGCGCAGCGGAGCGCCTGTACAGATACTGACCGTTGATAAGGCTAAAGGTTATACCCAGATTCGCACTTCCGCAGGGGTCAAGGGCTGGATTCAGAGCTTCCAATTAACCAATACCCCCAGCAGTCAGGAACTGTTAGCGGGCGTTCGTCAGGAACTGGCGCAATTACAGGCGCAGCATGGCGATCTCAAACAACATTTGGATAGTGTGGTGAGTCGCCCGGAAGGAGAAAGCCTGACCTATCCACAACTGTATGAGGAAGCCGTGCGCCTGCGCCAGCAATTCGCACAATACCGCAAGGTCGCGGCTGAAATAGTGGCGATTGATGAACAAAACCAGATGTTGCAGGAACGGGTCGTGATGCTGGAGCGGGAATTGCAAATCGTGCAACAGGAAAGTCAGGCATTGCGCAATGACAATGATAATCTCCGGTTTCTGATCGGTGCCTTGTTGCTGGTTGCCGCCCTGCTGACGGCGGTATTGACGCCGAAATTCCGGGAACGACAACGCGAGCAGTGGAACCGGTTGTGAATCAGCGAGTGGCGAGTGGCGAGCAGCGAGTGGCGAGCAGCCATCAGGGCGGAGGCCGACAACCCCGTTCGATGATCACGCCGGCAGCCTTCGCGCCAGAGGGGACGCCGGGTTTATGCAGGGTGAGCCGCAACCAGGGAACCGCGAATTCCTGCAACAGCAGTTCCGCGATCCGCTCGGCCAAAGTTTCCACTAACTGGAAATCACAGACACTGGCAAAGGCGCGGATGCGACGGGCGACGGCTTGATAATCCAGCGTTTCCGCCAAGTGATCAGTGGTCGCCGCAGGGCGAATGTCGGTGCCCAGCTCCAGATCCAGCAGCAGGGTTCGACAAAGGTCGCGCTCCCAGGGGTGCACGCCAATAATGGTTTCAACCGGCAGTTGATGAATGAAAATAATATCCATGACGGGTCCCCAGGCAATGCATTATCTTACATGCAAAGGGGCCGCATTCATCCCGGTTTTCCTTCTTTTCCCGTAGTGAGTGGCGCTATTCATGTTGATAACTGTCTTAATGATCGTTCTCGGCTATTTGGCCGGTTCCATTTCCACCGCCATCCTGGTGTGCCGGGCGATGGGCCTGCCCGACCCACGCAGCGAAGGTTCACGCAATCCGGGCGCGACCAATGTGCTGCGCTTTGGCGGCAAGAAGGCTGCGGCCATCACGCTGGCCGGTGATTTTCTCAAGGGTCTGTTGCCGGTGCTGCTCGCCCAGTGGATCGGTCTGGATCATTCCGGTTTGGCCCTGACCACGCTGGCGGCGTTCCTGGGGCATCTCTATCCGGTATTTTTCGGCTTTGAAGGCGGCAAGGGCGTAGCCACCGCTTTCGGGGCGATGCTCGGGCTATCCTGGCCGGTGGCGCTAGGCGCGTTGGCGACCTGGCTGTTCATGGCGTTTGTGGTGCGGATTTCATCACTGTCCGCGCTGACCGCAGCGGTATTAACGCCCGTGTACGTCTGGCTGTTTGATCTGGCGCTGGCCGCTCAGGCCGTCATCATGGCCATGGTCCTGCTGCTGATCTGGCGGCATCAAGCCAATATTCGGAACCTGCTGGCGGGCGCTGAGGACAAAATTGGCACGGATCGCCCGGAAGGATAAAGCACCCTTCTCCGCGCCTTTTAAACCCGTTCCCCATCCAGGGAAAAAACCTTTACAATTTCAGGTTCCCGATGAGTTTTCTAACTAACCTTTCCAGGTATTCACTTTCGTGAACAAACAATCCAGCTACACGCATGATGAACTGCTTGCCTGCGCCCGAGGCGAACTGTTCGGCCCTGGCAACGCCCAATTACCGTTGCCTAACATGCTGATGGTCGACCGCATCGTCCATATTGGCTCCGAGGGCGGTCAATACGGTAAAGGCGAAATCGTTGCGGAACTGGACATTCATCCCGACCTGTGGTTTTTCGGCTGCCATTTCATTGGCGATCCGGTGATGCCGGGTTGTCTGGGACTGGACGCCATGTGGCAACTGGTCGGCTTTTTTCTGGGCTGGATGGGCGGATTGGGCCGGGGACGGGCGCTGGGATGCGGGGATGTCAAGTTCACCGGCCAGGTCCGTCCCGAAGCCCATAAACTGACGTATCACATTCACATGAAACGGGTCATTCTGCGTAAATTGGTGATGGGTATTGCTGACGCGACTCTGGAGGTCGATGGCCGGACGATTTATACCGGCAAGGATCTGCGGGTCGGACTATTTACCTCTACTGACGGGTTTTGAGAGGTTGCTTATGAGACGGGTTGTAGTCACCGGCATCGGTATTGTGTCCAGCATCGGCAACGACCGCTGGGAAGTGTTGGAATCCTTGCGACAGGGCCGCAGCGGTTTGGAATATGCGGAAGATTACAAGGAGATGGGACTGCGTTCCCATGTCCGGGGTCCCTTGCGGGTTGATCTGGCGGCGCTGATCGACCGCAAAGTGCTGCGCTTTATGGGCGATGCGGCCGCATATAACTATTTGGCGATGCGCGAGGCGATTGCCGATGCGCAATTGCCGGACGATTTAGTGTCGAATCCCCGCGCCGGACTGGTCACCGGCAGTGGCGGCGGCAGTCCACAGAATATTATCGACGCGGCTGACCTGCTGCGTAATAAGGGGTTAAAGCGGGTGGGACCGTACATGGTGCCGCGCACGATGAGCAGCACGACCACGGCTTGCCTGGCGACGCCCTTCAAGATCAAGGGCGTCAACTACAGCATCAGTTCCGCCTGCGCCACCAGCGCCCATTGCATTGGCCATGGCGCGGAGCTGATCCAGTGGAACAAGCAGGACATCATGTTTGTCGGCGGCGGCGAGGAAGTCCACTGGAGCCTCACGCATCTGTTCGACGCGATGGGCGCGTTGTCCACCAAATACAACGCAGCCCCCCAAACCGCTTCACGGCCCTATGACGCTAACCGCGATGGCTTTGTAATTTCCGGCGGCGGCGGTCTGGTGGTGCTGGAGGAATTGGAACATGCTCAACGACGTGGTGCGCGGATTTACGGCGAGTTGATCGGCTATGGCGCGACCTCCGATGGGCATGACATGGTGCAACCTTCTGGCGAGGGTGCCATGCGCTGCATGAAACAGGCGCTGGAGGGTGTTACCGAGTCGGTGGACTATATCAATACCCATGGCACCAGCACCCCGGCGGGCGATACCAAGGAACTGGAAGCCATTCGTGAAGTGTTCGGCGACCGTATTCCACCGATCAGTGCCACCAAGTCGCTCACTGGCCATGCGCTGGGCGCGGCGGGCGTCCATGAAGCGATTTACTCGCTGCTGATGATGGATAACCGCTTTATCGCTGCCTCGGCGAATATCGAAACCCTCGATCCGGTCGCGGAAGGGTTGCCCATCGTTCGGGAACGGGTGGATAACGCGAACCTGAACGTGGTGATGTCCAACAGCTTCGGCTTTGGCGGTACCAACGCGACGCTGGTCTTCCGGCGGTTTGCGGATTAAGTTCGATTACGGTCGCGCTGTCCAGGCGGGCGGCGCGATCCTGCTGATTCGGAGGTCCTCCAGTGGCCGATGAAAACCCTGATCAGGCGGACTCCATGCGTGTTGAGTCCGCGCCTAGTGCGATGAATCCCTTGATGATTGGACTCATCGTGGTCTGTTTTCTGTTGATTTTCCTGAGTATGGGCAGTAATGCCTATTTATGGCATTTATGGCGGCAGGATCAGGCTGTTTCCCCCCTGCTGCCTCAGCCTGATCCCCAATTGCAGGCGTTACAAGTTCAGGTTCAAAGCTTGTCCAGCGACCTAGATCAAGTAAAAAAAACGGTCGAACTCTACAAGGCGGTGAATGATGCGCTCAAGGAGGAGATGAAGCAGTTGCAGGACAGTCAACAGACCTACCGGAATGAAGTTCAACAACAGTTGCAGAATTATCGGGATCAATCGATTCAGCAACAGCGGCAACAACCGAAACAGCCGCAACCCCTTCAAAACCAGCCGCGCAACCCGGTGACTTGGTGACGGAAATGATCCTTAAAAACACGTTGATCGATAACGGGATAGCTGAAATTGACCTGAAACGGCGCGATGTTCTGCGCAGTCTAGGGAAATGGTCGAAAGCTGTGATTATGGGCATCATGGGCGGCGGAATGATCGCTGCCTATCCAGCGCGGGCCGTCAACTGGAATGATTGCCGGAATGACCCTGCGTGGTTGAACAGCAGTGGCAGCGGCGGCCACTGGATTAACAGCGCGGATGCCGACATTCGCCTGCAAGGGGGCGATAGCCGCGACCCGCCTCGGGATGGTAAACCTCGTCGTCCCTGGATGAATGGCAACCGCGATGGTTGGACTAATCGGCAAGGCTGCGGCGGGACTTGGGTCAATTTTTAAGAGATTGACGGCTGTGGGGCGTCACCCTCGCTCACCCCTTTATCTTTGGAGGGATGCTGTGAATCTAGTTATCTTCCATGGGTTTGGATCTAGTTTGAGTAATCCTAGATATACTCAATTAGGTATTCCTTTTACTGGAGTACCCGTTGATTATCAGAAGCTATCTGTAGATAAAGTTTATGAAATCTACGATGAGATAGTATTGAAAGCTTTAAAACTGGAAGATGAACCTATCATTTTAGGTCACTCATTAGGAGGGTGGTGGGCTAGATTATTTGCAAAGAAATATCACACTAAAGCAGTTCTATTGAATCCTGTCTATTCAGTGTCAATGATTACCTCTGAAGAAACATTACCTTTGGTACCTCAGTATAGTGCATACGAGCCTTTTAAAGGCCAAGGTTATTTACTGTACTACATTGAATTAGGTGATGAAGTTCTTAATTTTAGACCTTATCTCAATGAGATTAAAAATGAAGGATATATGGAATTGATCGAAGGGGGACATCATCGTATTCAATATCCAGAGAATATTCCTATAATGTTATCTAAAGCAGAAAACTCTCTAATTCTCTGATAATTCAGGAAGGTACAACCTTCCTCTGGCCTAGCGGTTTCTCGATCTACATTTCACGACTCTTGTTCACGCATTGGGCATGGTTTAAACCTGCTCTGAGCACTCCATCAGTCGCGCAAGACTCGATACAGGTATGTGGCTAGTCCTCCTTACCTGACCGGGACTTTCACCCGGCCAGAAGCGTCAAGCTTCACTTAATGCACTAAATCTAAGGATCAGGCACTGGCAGAAGACCGATTGCCTCCATCCGCTTGTTCGACATCTTCCTCAATCCAGTCTTTCCATGAGTTTTGAAACACCACTGGAACACCTTCCTGTTCACAAACACGAATGGTATGCCCGGTGCCTCCCGCCATCGGGTCGTTGATATCTACATAGAAAAGGGCACAAATGGGTTTCCTGAAATCCTCAGAATATCCAGTTACTTTCATGGTGTCTCGAATCAAATAGGCCGCTTTTGCCGCGAGACGCCTCCTCTCGGTTCGCCCGTCAACCAAGCCTTTATTCTTCGGAGTTGCCTCCTTAGTTTTGTAAGCGATCTCATCCTCCTGAATACGGGATAATGAGTCGGGCGTAACGTATATTGCGTCTGCATAACAGAAGCTCTTTCTATGCGATGCATAAGGCGCAATGACCTGCAAGCGGCTCGCGTTCACTTGTGCTACGCCTTCGGAGAAAGCTTGGTCTGCTCCTTCTGCATTCCCTGAGCGAAATCGAATCGGGGGAAATCGTTGCGCAAGGCTTCGTGCAAGGCGCGTGGCGTGCTCATAATCGCTTACGGGTATATTACGCCGCCCTTCGAGCAGAATGACGCCATCTGGTTGACTCTGAATGATAGTAATGAAATCGGAAAGGGTCATCGCCGTGGCGTGTCCTGATTTGCTTTCAGACATGCGATTGCCCCTTATAATCAGCCAGATCTCGCCGGATTTGCATAAGGATTGTTCCTAATAAATTCCTGCCAGGAATGTTTTGACATCTTGGGCATTGACAATCTCCCCAAACATTATCATGCCATGTATTGCCTTCAACCAGTTCCTCTTCTCCGGTGGACAGTAAACGATTTAAGAGTTCAGGGTATTGACTGAACTTCAATCGGACCGCTTCAACCATCACCGCGTGCTTGCAAGTTTCCCAGTCAGATCGCAAATGTACTTTCTGACCAAGCCGTTTAGCTTTTCCCGGAGTTTCTGCTAATCGAATCTGCTCTTGTTCAGATGAATCCAATGTTTTAGCCGCTTGGAAAACATGCTCAACTGTAGGCCATTCCTGCCCATTTAACAAAATGGGACTGGGAAAGAAATTGCTTAAATAGGCGAATTGTTTATCAAAACTTTGTATCATTTTCAAAATCTCCAATAGGGTCGAATGATGAAGCAGAGTGTCGTCGCATCGCCTCTCCAGTCCTGCACAGTGAACCCTGCTTATCTTTACCGGAGGCCATTGATCCCAAGGGCCGCATGATAAGCATTAATAGCCCCCCAGCTAAAATCAGCCCGTGGGCGGACTTGCTTAATACATTTCTGAGCACTAATTAAATCCATCTTCTCAATGACGGTAAGATACGCCAGTACTACCGTAGGTGCGCGATTGATGCCCAAGGTGCAATGAACATACACCCGGTGTTTAGCCTCCAGCAACTCCTGGAGGACATTGACAGCTTCCGGTAGTTTAAGTTGCTGATCTGGAATATTATGATCTATTAATGGACAGCGTTTCATCACTAAACCCAGTTTTCGACCTCGCTTTTCATGTAGTGCATAGTTAATATTGAAATGTCTTAAACAATCATCTTGCTGCAATGATAAAATAGCCGATGCACCAATCTGGGTTTTAATCGCTTCTACCTCATCGGGATTGTCAGGACACCGGCCAATAAACAAATTCTCTCGAACCGTCGCATAATCATCTTGAATAGACATAACCTTTATTCTCCACGAGTTTTCTCAGTAATCCATTATAAAAATTCCCATTTTAACGCTCATCGAGATGTCCTTTGCGGATAGAGCGCCAATCTTGCCTTTAAATCCGGGGCAGTTTT